>CAVPCA010000021.1:0-9048 GCA_963702315.1 uncultured Pseudomonadota bacterium | reverse complement strand
TAACGGTAAGGGACTGTTTTCGTTAGATACCGGTGCAACAGATACGGTGGTTGATGAAAAAATTTCCTTAACAAATCAATTCAAACCTTACGTCCTTGCAAGAAAAAAGTTGTCCACTGGTGCAGATGGTGTGCTGCATGAGCCCAAAAGCGTTGTTATTCCAGTTATGAAATTTTCTAATTTTTCTGCTGTTAATACAGTAGCATTAGTTCAGGATTTGACATTTATGGAGGCTGAATTTAGTCAACCAGTTGTTGGATTGATAGGTATGGATTTTCTGCGCCGATATCATGCTATTATGGATGTATCAGCCCAGCGTCTTTATTTTCTGGCAAAAGATAAAAATTTGACGCAACGGAATAATGATTATCAGCACCGATTATCTGCAGCAGGATATCAAAAAATTAGTTTAGAAAGTGCTCCCTCAGGGCATGTCACTATTATAGGTAAAGTTAACGATCAACCCATACGTTTCTTACTCGATACTGGAGTACCTAAAACGATAACTTTCAGCAGATTACGCCAAGAAGCTAGGTCTAAAAGTATCTTCTAATGAACAAGTTGGCAAAGGTGGTGGAGGTGGTAATGTTAATTTTTCTTATGTCAAGGGCAATAAAATTTCAATCGCTTCGCTTGCTGGTTCTCCTCAAGAAATCATAGGTGATGGATTTAAAGAATGTGAAGATTGGAATGCCTATTGAGGGAATGTTAGGTTATGATTGGCTTTTGGCTCACCGAGCAGTGGTAGACATTAACGGCAATATGATTTTTGCCAAGCCTTAGTCAGGAGTGAAGTTATATTCATGGAAAGATTATCAGAAAGAAGCTGATAAGATTAAAGCGCTGATTAAAAAACTCAAAAAAAGTTAAAGCTGATTTAGAAATTTACGTAAAATGGTTTCTATCCTCTCAGCTGCGTTTTTATATTCGTGACGTCGATAAATTAAATGCCAGGTGCTATCAACGGAAGGTTCTGGGAGATCAAAAATTTGTATGTGTTTTAAATTCAGATTTGAATTTGTCCATAAGTAATGGGATGCCAATCCCCCAACAGGGTAAGCTGTTAATTAATAACAGTGCATTTTTCGCTGAATCTACTTTTATTTTACTCGTAGGAATTTAAATTTAGGCGATAGAAATATTGTTTTAAAGCAATGCCTAAAGTCAAACTGGGCATAAATTCTATGTAATTTATTTTTTAGAAATTAGTTCTTGTAATTCTGATTTCTTTTTCGGTCTGTTTTTAAGTGCTGAATTGTAAACTCCAACAATGGGTTCCTGGTAAATCAATTTGCTTTCTAAATCTGGATAGTTTTCGCCTGATTTGGAGGTGATGATAATATCTAAATCACGATTCAGTAATTTTTCAAATAAAGTTGACGACTTGCTTGATTCGATCGTCAAGGGCTCGGCTATCTGCGATAATTTGTCCGCCAATGGCTTCCAAGAGCCAAATCCGCTAATAATTCTGAAATACCGATTTTCAAATCGGCAATAAATTCAAATTGTTTATTAAGCAGCATTTGTGCTGTGGTATTTTAATTCTGCTAAATGCTGTATTCCGCGCTGCTTCAGCAATCTACCGGGCCTGGGTCCACGCCAAGGAGGGCCGCATTTCTCTATCCACTAACATCGTTTTAAACTGCTTTTCCAGCAGGCCGATATGGTGGGAAACCGCAGGTTGCGTCAGATGCAAAATTTCAGCGGTTTTGGACATGTTCAAATAGTCACAAAAAGTGATAAACACTTTGAGGGATTTCAGATCAATAAATTCATAGCCCATAATGTCATATACTATAAATGATATTTATAGCATTGCCAAAAATTACCGATAGTGATGGCGCGGATATCGGAAATATATAAAATATTCTTATACTGTTTTTTGAGGAATTTTTTATGTCACACACAAATACCGCTTTGATCGTTCTTGATTTAGAGAATGACCTCATTCATCCTGAAGGGAAGCTCGCACGCAATGCAAAAATGGTCATTGAAAATAGCGTCATTGCAAAAACCAATGCTGCGATTCAGTGGGCGCGTCAACATGACGCTTTAGTTATTTTTGTCCGCGTGGGGTTTTCTCAAGATTATGTGGAGTGCCCTACAACCTCTCCATTGTTTTCTTATGTTCAACAGGCGAAAGCGTTGCAGCTGAATACCTGGGGCACGGCATTGGATAGCCATCTGGATGTTAGAGAAAATGATGTCATGATTACTAAACATCGTGTGAGTGCTTTCTATGCTACGCCGTTACAGGCCATTTTAACAGCTAGAAAAATTCAACAGGTTATGTTGTGTGGTGTTTCTACAGATTTTGCCGTTCAAACCACTGCTCGTGAAGCACATGATCGGGATTATCAGGTGAGTATTGTACAGGATGCCTGTGCTGCAAATTCCATTGAGGAACATCGTAACACTATACAATTGCTTGAGAAATTTTGCATCATTGTTAATAGTGATCATTTATGAGCAAAGATACTGTCGCCATTCATCATCATCGGCAACATATCGGTTGGGGAGCGCTATTTGCGATTATTTCCGCTTTCTCTTTCGCAGTGATGAGTGTCTTTGTGAAAAAAATAGGGACGGAATTGCCGACATCGATGCCCATTTTTTTTCGATTTGCGATGAGTTTTATTTTATTGTTGCCATGGGTGATGCGCGATACTTCGTTTCGATTTAAAGTGCAAAATCCTTGGCGCTATGGAACTCGAATTTTATCAGCACTCTTGGCTTTATTTTTAATGTTTTATGCACTGAAATTCATTCCTTTAGTAAACGCATTATTACTCAATAATACCGCGCCGTTATTCGTTCCAATCATTGCTTATCTGTTAACGGGAGCCAAAACACCGTATAAAGCAGGGATGGGTATCTTGATCGGTTTTGTTGGCATTGCACTGATTTTGCGACCCAGTCAGCAAATTTTTTCGACCGCTTCTTGCATTGCTTTGGTTTCCGGTATCCTGGCAGCGTTAGCCATTGTTGAAATGCGCATCGTCAGTAAAACCAGCAGTGTGACCCAGATGTTGTTTTATTATTTTTTAGTGAGTACGATGGTGAGCGGTATCGTTGCGGCATGCCAATGGCAAACTCCCACCGCGCAAATCTGGTGGTGGCTTTTAGGCATTGGTGTGTTCGGCACCATTTACCAAGTCTTCGCCACATTAGCCTACGTAACTGCGCCTGTGAGGCTGATGTCACCTTTGATGTTTTTTATCGTCATTTTTGGCGGTTTATTTGATTGGGTGTTATGGAATCATATCCCTGATACACTCACCCTCATCGGCGCTGTAGTGATTATTGTAGGATCCCTGATAGCTATTTATTTCGGAAAGAATTTAGTTAAAAAAAGTTGAAGAACATAGGCCAATGGGATGTCAATGAGTTAGATGGTATTTTCGTGACCTGAGAATGTTTTGCCGCAAATTTGCCAGAATTTCAGGAGATAATTTGTACAGTTAATCCACTTAACGCTGCGCGTTGACTCAGTCGCCCGGGGGTTGAAGAGCACATCAGTTTGCTTTAGAATAAACATTGTTATTTTATTCTACTGAGTCGCTGAAATATGATGAAGTTTATTTGGATCCCTAACTGACGTTTAAATGATGTCGTAATTTTAATCATCAAATAATTTTTATTTGGTGTTCTTGTGTACATTTTTAAAAATCAGAGTGAGACAAATATATGAAATATTCTAGCATTTCAGTGCCATCTACTTTACTTATTATTTTTTTAGTTGGTTTCCCTCAAATCAGTGAAACGATTTACACGCCTGCATTGCCCAATATTGCCCGCAGCCTGATGACATCAGGTTCATTAGTGCAGTGGACCTTAAGTATTTATTTTGTAGGTTTTGCCTTGGGTGTTTTTTATTGGGGCAGATTATCGGACCGCATCGGACGCCGTCCGACTATGTTATTAGGAATTCTAGTTTATGGTTTGGGAAGTCTGGAGTGTTTGTTATCTCCTTCTATTTTTTGGTTGCTATTGGCTAGGCTTATTCAGGCCTTTGGCGCCAGCGTCGGCTCTATCATTACCTTAACGATCATCCGCGAATCTTTTCATGATGGAGCAAGGCTGAAGTTATTTGCTATTGTGGGCATTGCATTATCGTTGACGCCCGCAATTGGTCCATTTATTGGTGGATATGTGAATGACTGGTTTGGCTGGCGAGCTAATTTTATGACGTTGGTGTTAATTGGTTTGGCAGTATTTTTTTACGCGCTTTGTGCTTTACCTGAAACTAAGCCAAAGACGTTGAACTATCAACCTAAGAAATTAAAAGCAGTAGCGTTGTTGCTGCTAAAAGATCCTTATGTACTCGGATCTGCATGGATTGTGGGCGCTATTAATGGCATTTTATTTAGCTATTATGCTGAAGCACCTTTCATTTTCATCAATATAATTGGGATTTCACCCGGCGAATATGGCTGGCTGGGATTATTTATTGGTAGTGCTTCACTGTTGGGTTCAGCGTTATCTCATAGACTTGCTAGCTATTATCCCAGTAGAAAAATTGCATTTCTAGGCTGTTTTATCATGAGTATCAGCGCGATATTGTTATGTATTTTTTCTTTATTTGATTTGATCACGCCTGCTCATGTTTTAAGTTCAATTTTATTCATTATGCTGCCCATGGCAGGATTAATATTGGGTAGTTGCAGTCTAATTTTGCCTGTTATATTGAGCTCAGCGCTTAATGAGTATAAAGAAGTATTAGGAACGGCAGGATCCATTTTTGGTCTAACTTACTATCTTTTAATTGCGGCTTTTACTTGGATCATGGGGGTGTTGCATGACGGAACGATTATACCGATGCCTTTATATTTTTTATTTTTATCAATAACAGTAGCGCTGACTTACTTGATCCTATCTGAGTCTTCGCTACGCTCTCATTGATAGTTAATATCGTACTCGGTAAAAAATTTGGCCGCTAAATGTTCTGCGCTCGGTATCTAAAACATTCAACACTATGATCATTAACCATACCAACGGCTTGCATGAAAGCATAACAGATTGTACTACCGACAAACTTGAAACCTCGTTTTTTTAGATCCTGAGACATTATGTCAGAAATAGCTGTTTTTGCCGGAAGAGGCTCTCCATTATGCCAATGATTTTGAATGGGTTTGCCATTCACAAACTGCCAAATATAGTCATTAAAACTTCCAACTTCTTTTTTAATTTGCAAAAAAGCTTTAGCATTAGAAATCACGGAATTAATTTTTAATTTATTGCGAATAATTCCTGGATTGCTTAATAATGTTTCGAGATGCTTAGCATTATATTTTGAAATCAATTTGGCATCAAAGTTATCAAAAGATTCACGAAAATTGTCGCGTTTTTTTAAAATAGTTAGCCAACTTAATCCCGCCTGCATTCCTTCTAAAATTAAGAACTCAAATAATAATCGTTCATCATGAACTGGCACACCCCATTCTCGATCATGATAAACAATATTGAGAGGATCAGTGCCTGCCCATAAACAGCGTTTTTTACTATCAATCATTATTTTTTAATCCTATACCCAAAGCGTTTGGATTTTCGGTTTTATTCGCCCAGATTGGGGTTAGATTTAAACGAATGGGTTTAAAAAAAAATGCGCGCATAGTTTATTCTATGTAAGCATTTTTTTAAAACCCATTCGTTTAAAGATAGCCCTAAGATGGGATGAATAAAACCGAAAATCCAAACGCTTTGGGTATATGTTTAGAGTTAATTTTATCTCACAACGCTGGTTTGACTCAAGCTTAATTTTTTGGTATAATTTGGGTTATTAATCGAAAATTATGAGGTTTTAGTGTCATGAAAATATTTTCTTAAATCCCCCAAAATTGGGCGGAAAAGGCTGTTTTTGACTGTCCCCAATATTGATTTAAGAGAAATTTTTATGATACACAAACCAATTCAACTGAGACAACTCTCTCTGTCATTTCCTCATAAATCTTGTTTTGAAGATTTTAGCGCACAAATTCATTCGGGTAGCCGGATTGCGATTATCGGTCGCAATGGCAGTGGAAAATCTTCATTACTCAATATCTTGCGGGGTGTTACCGCACCGACATGTGGGCAGATAATACTGCCTCCAACTCTTGCAATGGGTTATGTGCCACAAGTCGTCACTGCTTTCAGAGAGCAAAGTGGTGGTGAGCGCGTCAATCGTGCTTTAACGGCGGCGCTCAGCAATGACCCTGATATATTGTTGTTGGATGAGCCGACCAATCATTTAGATCAGCATAACCGTCAAAGTATGATGCGCCTGCTGCTGCGATTCCAGGGAACCTTATTTATCATTTCGCATGATGTAGAGATTTTACGTCGATGCGTCGATATATTTTGGCATATCGATCAGGGCCGTATTGAAGTATTCAAGGGAGATTTTGATGATTATATCCAGTCGCGAGAAACACGGCGTAAAAGTATTGAGCAGGAATTAGTGTCATTGAAGCGTCAAAAGGAGGATCTTCATCAAGCTTTAATGCAGGAACAACACCGTGCAGCAAAGAGTAAAGCGAAAGGCAGCAAAAGCATTACCCAAAAAAAGTGGCCGACTATCGTTAGTCATGCGAAAGCGTCGCGTTCACAAGAAACCAGCGGCAACAAAAAAGCTAATATTGACCGTAAAAATCAGGATCTTCTGGCGCAATTAAAAGATTTACGTCTGCCTGAAATCATAATGCCTACGTTTAATCTTGAAGCTATCGATAGTCCTCGTCAATGGCTCTCTATTAGTCGCGGTGCAATTGCTTATGGAGATCAACCGCCCATAGTAACTGAAATTTACTTAAGCGTTTTATCACAGAGCCGGATTGCCATATTGGGGGATAATGGCGCCGGCAAATCAACTTTGCTAAAAGCCATACTAAGAGATGCGCACGTAGTCCGTTCGGGTGAATGGTCTTTGCCAAAATTGGATTATGTCGGTTATTTGGATCAGCATTATCAAACTTTAACTGCCGAAAAAACCGTATTAGAGTTAATCAGCGAGCTGGCGCCAAATAATTCGATGATACAAATTCGTCAACATTTGAGTGATTTTTTATTTCGTAGTACTGAAGAAGTCAATGCCAAAGTATCCCAGATATCCGGTGGTGAAAAAGCACGTTTATCGTTGGCGCAAATTGCAGCGAAAACACCTGGTTTATTAATCCTCGATGAAGTGACGAATAATTTAGATCTAGAAACTCGTCAACATGTCATTTCAGTATTAAAACAATATCCTGGGGCATTAATTGCAGTTTCCCATGATACCGATTTTCTGGCTGCAATAGACATTCAAGAATACTATTTTTTGAAAAATGGCTGTTTATCTGCGGCCCCTGTAGACTTGTAATCAGCAGGGACTTGTTCCCTTTTATATCATTGAACCGAAGAATGAGTTATCCATGTTCTGTGGCTGTGTTCCTTTACTTGTGTTTACTTTTTTTTCCAGCCTCTGGATTTCTGTGTCAGTCCTCCAGTTAAATGGATTCATCCAACTCCATCCAGATGAAATCGTTTTTGTCTCCATTGGCGATGTCTCTTTTTCCATCTTTTGCTGATCCGGTTTTGTGGTTTGTAATACCGTAAATAATTCTTTAAGAAGTTTTTGTTTTGCTGTTCGGCCTGTCATTCGAAGAGAGGCATCCGCAGTCATCTGCAGCAATGTTTTGCCATTCGACAATCGTTTATTCACGTCTGCACCAGATCGGCATAATAATCCGGCAATATCGATGTAAACCTGCGGATTTCCCTGCTTTTCCAGTTGGCTGACGACGCCATAAATCATAGAATAAATTGGTGTAAAACCAACCCCGTATTCCGCATTGACATCGGCTTTATTTTCTATTAACTTTTTTGCTGTATCATAATTTCGAGTGTAATATAGCGGTACTCTGCCGTGTAATTTCGGAAAATGTCCAGACTGCAGGCGAAGATTGACATCAGCGCGATGATCAATCAGTAGCTGAACGATTTGGGGATCGACTTTGGTCCATGCGGCGCGATGTAATGGCGTGAATCCTGTTTCATTACTCGGCAGATTAGGGTTTGCGCCAGGACATTTGAGCAAAAACTGTAGAATGTCAGTATCGAATCGATCATCATTTGCCAATTTTTGTACTTCCAGTTCTAGGCTAGTAGAATGAGGTTCCGCAGTGACATTGATATTGGCGTCTTTACTGATTAAGTAGTTAATCATTTCAAAACTATGGGTTTCTATCGCCATATCCAACATATTCATAATATGCAGATGTTTCCTAGGAGATAGGATGCTGTTGGGGTCTATTAATTTCCAGTGCCTTGCAACGTCATAGACAACAGCCTCATCAACTCTAAAACCTTTGGCTAGCAGCCGATCAATTACTACTGTTTGGTAGCAGCGCATAGCTAAATAGACAACATAGAAAAACTGCCCTCGTTCTTGTTCAGTTCCACGCAATTGTTCGTTAGGTTCTCTCAATCCTTGAGCAAATTGAGTGATAACGGTTTCCAGATTAATTTTGCTGTCTTCAATTGCGAGATTAAATATATAATCCAGTTCTGCTTTGTATTTTTGTTTATGTGTTCTTTCATATAGGCGTTGTATGTCGTAGAGAATGCCATCAGGACTATATTGACTCAATTCTATTTTTAATAACCATAAAGGATTCAAAAAATCCTGCCAGATAAAAGGTCTTTCCAGCTGTGGATTTAAAAAACTGGGGTGCGGACTTGGGGTATGTAGTTCCTCTAGCTTTAGCATCTTTAATATAAAATGCAAATGGATCTGCGTAATTTTTTTTGAAATTTTTTTTGAATTCTTCGGATTTAACTGCCGATATTAATTCGCCTCCCATCGATATCTGAAACAATAAGCGTTTTCTTTTGATCTCGTAATCAGTATAGCTTTTTTGATACATGAGCCTTGATTCAAGCATATTGGGTTGAGCATATTTAAATTCATATTGATATAAAAAGGCTCGTTTAAATTTTTTCATACTGTCAATAGCATCTTTTTTGGGATAATTACTGAAATAAATGCCCGCTAATTCTTTCCAGATATAGATGGCGTCTTTGCTATTTAGC
>CAVPCA010000020.1:0-19108 GCA_963702315.1 uncultured Pseudomonadota bacterium | reverse complement strand
ACCAATAGCCTCCGCCATCTGGTGACAACCGCTGACTTAGAAAAGCTGGGCATCGATCCGCACCTGCGTTCACAACAACTCAGCGTGGAGAATTTTGTGAAAATCAGTGACTTTTTGTAGCGATTCCCGCTGAAATCAGCGCGAATCGCTGCTGATTATATTCCCCATCGCGCAGAGAGAGTTCACGCCAGCGAGACTCCTGATACGAACTAGATAAATGGCTGTTCATTGGCTATAATTTGAGCTAATGGAGTGTGCCGGTTTCTAGGAGATCGTTATGTTAAAATATAGACACATATTAGTTGCTGTGGATTTGTCGCCAGTAAACGGAACAAATTTTAGCCCAGGCAAGAGAAATTGCTGATGAAAGTAATGCCTTACTGAAGCATAAGTGCATGTCATGGAGCATTCCCCCGTTGCCTACGGGCGGTGAGTTTTCAATTCCTATCGATGTCAACTTAGAGCAAACTTTAGAAATCGAAGCCAGAAAAGAAATGGAACGTTTAGGAACGCAATATGGCATTCCCCCCCAACAGCAATATCTAGAAAGTGGCTCAGTTAAACTAGCTGTTACCGAATTGAGTCAAAAATTAGGGGCAGATTTGATAATAGCGGGCACCCATGGGCATCATGGATTTGATATTTTATTGGGGTCTCGCGCCAATGCTATCCTGCATAATGCACCGTGTGATGTGCTGGTGGTCAGGGTCAAAGAAAAAACCTAGGAGTCTACATGTTAGAAGAAGATCTCGCGAAAAGCAATACTGGCTGATCGTCGCCGTGAACGCCTGTGGCGTAATATCCGTTGGGTGGGTACCTTATTATTTTAATCTTATTCATTATTTTTCTGTTTACTACTTTTTCTGGGAGCAGCAGTCCAAATCTACCAGCGGTAGTGGCCAATCTTATGTTGCTTTATTGCGTTTGGAAGGGATTATCCTGCCGGGCTCGGACTTTTCTGCAGAAAAAGTGATTCCTGAATTAAATGATGCTTTTCAAGATTCATCAGCCAAGGGTGTCGTTATCGTGATTGATTCTCCTGGCGGCAGTCCGGTACAAGCTTCAATTATTGACGATAAATCATTGCCTTGAAACAGACTTACAAGAAAAAAGTGATTGTAGTGGCAGAGATGTGTTGGCTTTTCCGGCTCCTATTTGGTGGCTACAGCAGCCGACAAGATTTACGTTAATCACGATACGTTAACCGGTTCTATCGGTGTGATTATGGAAGGCTTTGGGGTTAGAATCAAGCCATCACCAAATTAGGCATAGATCGCCGGGTTTACACGGCTGGTGTTAATAAAGATCGTCTGGACCCGTTCTTGCCGGTAAAACCAGAAGATGTGGCGAAAGTAAAAGGGGTTTTAGACCAAGTACATCAAAATTTTATTGATGATGTTGTCTCGGGGCGAGGCGATCGTTTAAAAGGGGATAAAACTGAAATTTTCTCAGGTGATTTCTGGTCCGGCGATCAAGCGGTTAAATTGGGGCTGGCCGATGGCGCCGTCAATTTATGGGACGCGATGCAACAGGAATTAGAGCACGAAATATTATCACGACTACACAGAAAAGCCTTCGTCGCCGGAAAATTGATTGCCAGTTTATTTGGCAGCCAGTTGAATCTAACGTTTTCTCAACTGCTTGAAAAACACTTAGCGGCAAAGGTCTAAATATCACACATATTTCCATTAACAGAGAATACCAACTCAGCAAGCTGTTGCAGGTTGAGGATAATCCTTTTGCCCAGTTTGAAAAATGGTTCCAAGAAGCCTGCGCCGCGATGCCTTTGCATTTAGTAAACGCCATGACGTTAGCAACTGTCTCGACCGATCGAGAGCCTACAGCGCGTATCGTGTTACTGAAAGAGTTCAATGAAGACGGCTTTGTTTTTTACACCAATTATCTCAGCAAAAAAAGTCAAGATATTGCAGAAAATTCGAGTGTAGCTTTGTTGTTTTGGTGGGAAACTCTGGAAGGGGAACTAATCAAAGGCGCCGCAAAAAAAATCAGCACGCAGCATTCTGATCATTACTTTGCAAGCCGGCCAAAAACTTCACAAATTGCTGCAACCATTTCGCAACAAAGCCAAGAATTGCCGAATGTAGAATTTTTACAGACTGCTTATGAAGCTGCCGCTAAACAATATCCAAATGCTGAGACTCAAGTTCCTCGCCCCGAACATTGGGGCGGCTATGTCGTTATTCCCCACACGTTTGAATACTGGCAAGGCCGCGAAAACCGTTTCCACGACCGCTTTCAATATACTCTTTTACCTTCCAGCAAATGGAAAATCACCCGTCTCTTCCCATAAACACAAAATATTATTGCGTCTAAATATTGATTTTGTTAATTTACGGAAAACTGACATGGACTGGTCAGATTGGATTAACCGAATTTTGATAGGGAAGTTTTATGAAGAAAAAATTTGTTTAAGCTTCTGCTTTGACAGCCATGTTGAGCGTGACCGGTGTCCTTGCCGGAGGGCCAGAAAACATTCCAGTTATGCCGGACTATTTTACTGGGTTTTTTATCGGGGGCGCAGGATCACTGCATGTCGCAACGTTTGATGTAGACGCTTCAACGACTGTAGATCCATTAACACTGTCTGGAACTTTTCCTGACCTCATTCAGGTATCAGCATCATCAGGTACGGTCTATACCAGTAGTGAACCAGGCGGCGGCAGCGGAGATGGCTTTGGAGGCGTACAAGGCGGTTTAGAGATAACCATTGCGCACCAATTTTACTTAGTCGGACAGACCCCCTCGACCGCCATTTCAGGACAAACTTCAGCAACTGCCGCAGCAACTCTCTACGCCTTCCAAGGCGCTGTTAACTTTTACTTTGGCCAAACATGGTTTTAGCCAAGAGACCCCTAGTGTTCTGGCTATCTTTTTTATATAGGCAGAATACTATATCCGTTTAATTAACTTAGTGCTCTACTTATCATAAGCTAATAGCACGAACACTAAAACTCACTGGCGTTTGTTTCTTAATGCGCGGGCGGCATTAAGGAGGAATGGTGGTTTACGATGAGCCACTGATGGTCCGATTCTACATAAACAAAACTAAATCGAGCGGCTAAAGAGACCGGTTTATTATTTTTGTCGATAAAGCTGAAAACGTAAATGCCACTATTAATCGCCATACCTGGGAAAACTTGAGTAATGATTTTTTTCGTGGTTATTTTCATGTCTTTTTTATCGGTAAAGCCTACAAAATACCGGCTCATCGCGTCGCGAGTGGTTAAAGGTTCCGGCGCCAACGTCGCCAATAAAACGGAATTGGGGGTATATAACGCTAAAACAGGTTGAGGATTACCTTTTGCTGTGGTAATCGCATTCGTCCATTGATAATACGCTTTTTTGTATGTCTTCTTCTGTGCCTGCTAGAGCGACTTGCGTGAACAGTACAAAGAACAACAACGGTAGAATTTTGTGAAAAAATTTCATATCAATACTCCTCTTCAAATGAAGACGTTATTCTACTTAAAAGCGTTGGTGAATAAAAGCTCGCACCTCATCTAATGTGTTATTGGCAATAGCATTGACACGCTCTGCCCCATCTCTTAGGATATGAATAATTTCCGCAGGATCATTTTGATATTGGCGGCGGCGTTGACGCATAGGTTCCAGCTAAAGCAACTAATGACTTCAATTAATTTTTTTTTGCAGGCCACATCCCCAATGGTGCCGGCACGATATCGCGCTTTAGTTTCTTCAACCCATGCTTATCAGGGTTAAAAATATCATGAAACACCCATAAAGGATTATTTTCCACCGTTCCAGGGTCTGTGGCGTGAATGCGTTTGGGATCGGTATACATGCTCATGATTCTTTTAGTAACGGTATCAGCGTCATCACGGAGTAAGATCGCATTATCCAACGACTTGCTCATTTTCAGCCAACGCCCATCAGTGGTGGGGCCGCCTAGCCCAATCAGGCGTTCATCGCCCGAACCAGCGGTGTGATAACCGGAAATAAGCCGCCTGCTTTTACATATTCACTATCTTCTGTTTGTGAATCTACCCCGCAATACAATTGATTGAAGCGGCGCGCTACTCCACGGGTCATTTCCAAGTGCGGCAGTTGATCTACCCCTACCGGAACAATTTCCGCTTTTAACGCTAAAATATCAGCCACTTGTAAAACGGCATACAATAAAAAACCAAAAGAATAATTGTCACCCAGTTTTTTATCGCGGATTTCATCTTTTAACGTGGGATTGCGCATTAACCGCGGAAAAGGAATTAACATACTAAATAGTGAAGCCAATTCATAAATCGCCGGAACATCCGATTCAATAAATAGGGTGCTTTTTTTCAGGATCGATCCCGGCAGCTAAATAATCTAAAACAATATCCAAAACACTTTGGCGAATTTCCGCCGCTCGATCTCCACGCGTGGTGAAAGCGTGTAAATTCGCGAGCAGGAAGTAGCATTCATATTGATCCTGCAGAGCGACACGATTTTCTAAAGAACCCACCCAGTGCCCTAAATGTAATTGTCCGGTCGGTGTATCGCCCGTCAACAAAATTGGTTTATTCATGGGGAGGCATCATATCAATATTTTAGGTATACTTATAGTCATGAAAAACACGCACTTACCTGAATTCAACACCATAGATTCTAAACAAATCACAACGCACCTGGAAAGCTTATTAAAGCAGAATCTGGAAACTCAGAAAAAAATATTAGCGGCCAACCGCTCTTATACCTGGGAAAACCTGATGCTGCCCTTAGAAGAAATGGAAGACCAGTTCCATCGTTTTTGGTCACCCATTGCGCATTTGCATGCGGTAGCGGATAACCCGGATTTAAGATCAGCCTATAATGCAGCTATCCCCTTGTTAACCGATTACCATATCAAGGTAGCGCAAAATGAAAAATTATTTGCCGCCATCCAAAATTTAGCGGAAAACCATTTCAATCAGTTAGATCCCGCTCAACAAATGATCATTAATCATAATTTAAGAGACTTTAAATTGGCAGGGGTAGGGGAGTATTACCGGCGGAAAAAAAAGCAAAATTTGCTGAATTAACCAGTCAATTGGCAAATTTACAGACAAAATTCGAGGAAAATCTTTTGGACGCCACTGAAGGCTGGTACAAACAGATCACCTATCCCAAAGCGCTTGCCGGTATTGCTGAAATCGCCGTAAAAGCCGCCGTTGAGACCGCGCAATCGCGAAATTTAACAGGTTAGGTGTCTGCTTTGGAAGCACCCTCTTATCTAGCGGTTATGTCACGCGCCGATTCCAGGGCTTTACGTGAAGAAATGTATATTGCTTTTTGCACACGCGCTTCAGATCAAGGGCCGCAGGCTGGCCGTTGGGATAATTCTGCTGTGATGCAAAAAATTCTGGAATGTCGTTTAGAGCGTACCCAATTATTGGGCTTGCCACATTTTGCTGCAGAATCGCTCGCCACCAAAATGGCTCAATCTTCCGAAGAAGTGTTGAATTTTCTAAATCATTTGCGGGAAGCGGTGTATGACAAAGCCAAAGCCGAATTTAATTGTTTGCAACAATTTGCCAAAGAAACTGATGGATTAGAAGCTTTAAAACCGTGGGACATTGCCTATTACAGTGAAAAGTTACGCAAAAAAAATTATGATTTTTCTCAAGATCTATTGCGCGAGTATTTTCCTATAGAAAAAGTTTTGACAGGTTTATTTGCCATTACTCAAAAATTATATGGACTAAATTTTAAAAAATTAGTTAACGTGGAAGTTTGGCACAAAGACGTTGATTGTTATGCGATTTATGATGAGCAACAACAAGTGCGCAGTTATTTTTATTTGGATTTGTATGCGCGCCCCAATAAACGAGGTGGCGCGTGGATGGATGAATATTGTGTGCGCAGGCGGCGGGTTGATGGCTCTATTCAATATCCCGTTGCCTATGTCAATTGTAATTTTCAAGCACCACTGCATGATACGCCGGCGCTCTTAACTCATGATGATGTTTCAACATTGTTTCATGAGTTTGGTCACGCTTTGCAACACATGCTGTCCACCATTGATTATGCAGGTGTTTCAGGGATAAATGGTATCCCGTGGGATGCGGTTGAAATAGCCAGTCAATTTTTTGAAAATTGGGTTTGGGAAAAACCGGGGTTGGCGTTATTAACGCAACACTATAAAACCGGCGAACCGTTGCCGGAATATTTATTTACAAAATTATTAAATGCCAAACATTTCCAATCCGCCATACAATTTTTGCGGCAATTGGAGTTGGCGCTATTTGATTTTGAATTACATGTACAGTTTAAAAAAGAAGATCAAGAAGCGATTCAACGTATTTTGAATGCGGTAAGGGCAAGAACGTCGTTGTTACCCATTCCTGAATTTAATCGTTTTCAACACAGTTTTGGCCATATTTTCGGCGGTGGATATGCCGCGGGTTATTATAGTTATAAATGGGCTGAGGTTTTGGCCAGCGATGCCTTTTCGCTTTTTAAAGAACGAGGGATTTTTGATCAAGCCGTCAGCAAGCTGTTTATGCATTTGTTTTTGGAAAAAGGCGGTTCAATAGACCCGCTAGCGCTTTTTATAGAATTTCGTGGTCGCCCGCCGCAGATTGAAGCGCTGTTACGACAAGAAGGTATTTTAGCATAAAAATCAAGCAATTATTATGGACTTGTCATAGAAATATAGCCTAGACACCTAAATGCGCTTTTGGTAGAGTAGTTATTCACTATCAGTTATTAAACTTGCAGATAGGAAATTATATGCGGCTTATAAAATGGATCGCCTTACTCACATTGATTTTTCCTTTATTCGCTTTTGCCGAGCAACCCACGCTGGTGCATGAATATGATTTAAAAAATGGTTTAAAATTGATCGTTAAGGAAGATCATCGCGCTCCGGTGGCGTTTTTCTCCATTTGGTATAAAGTGGGCGGCAGCTATGAACCCAAGGGTATCACTGGGATTTCACACGCCTTGGAACACATGATGTTTCGGGGCGCTTCTAAATATGGGCCTGGAAAATTAGTAGAATTAATCAATCAAAATGGCGGTGATCAGAACGCGATGACCAGTGACGATTTTACCGTTTATTTTCAAACTTTGCCTGTTGATAAACTAGCCTTGAGTTTTGATTTAGAATCTGATCGCATGCAACATTTGTTACTCGATCCAGCGGCCTTTGCGAAAGAAATTCAGGTGGTGATGGAAGAACGCCGCATGCGCACAGAGGATGATCCGCAAAGTTTAGCGAATGAACGTATCAACGCTATTGCGTATATCAATAATCCTTATACGCATCCCGTGGTGGGTTGGATGAGTGACCTTCAGCAAATGAAAGTGGAAGATTTACGCAATTGGTATCGTCAGTGGTATGCACCTAATAACGCAGTTATTGTGGTGGTAGGCGATGTTGTCCCTGAAGCGGTATATGCATTAGCGAATCAATACTTTGGCAATATCTTTCCGGTTACTTTGCCCGTTTTTAAAATGACCCAAACTGTTTCGGCGTTGGGCCCACGGCGTTTGTCAGTGAGTATTCCGGCAAAATTACCTTGGGTGTCGTTTAATTTTAATACGCCAAGTCTATCAACCGTCACTGCAGAAAACAGCAATGATCCTTATGCATTAGCTGTGTTAGCGAATATTTTGGGTGGCGGGGCAAGTTCGCGGTTGGCGCATGATTTAGTGCGGGGGAAACAAATTCTAGCCAATGCTTCTGCAGATTACGATCCTTATAATTTATATGAAAATTTATTGACTATCTCTGCAACTCCCAATCAAAAAATTGCCATTTCTACGGTGGAAAAAGCGTTAAACGACGAAGTTGCTGCTTTACAAAATCAATTAGTCAGTAGCGATGAATTACAAAGGGCCAAAGCGTTGTTAATCGCTAATCACGAATTCGAACAAGATTCTTTGATGAATCAAGCATCGAATTTAGGCTTGCCGGAAGTGACACATTTATCTTGGAAAGTAGAAGATAATTTTGTCCCGCAAATTAAAGCAGTTACCGCAGAGCAAATTCAGGCCGTCGCCAAACGTTATTTGCTTCCTGAAAAATTAACGGTCGGTATTTTAAATCCTATTTCAGTTGCCGGTGCACCAAACAATGCTTCCAGCGGAGAAACCCATGTCAATCGTACAGAAATACATTAATTTTCCTTCTCGCGATGGGGATTCGCAAAGGGGAGAATCGCGATTCTCCCCTTTCATTCCAAGCATTGGGTTTCCCAATGCGCAGGATATAATAAAAAAGCGGTGCATGCTGCTTTTAGCGAGACTCTCGGTTAATTTTTTTCTACTATTTTGTTGTTTGCCGTGCTTTTCTAGCAGCCCTATTTTACCGATTGAAAAATGGGAAACTTCGCAAGGTGTGCCTGTTTATTTTGTCAGTACGCCGCATATTCCCATCGTGGATATCTCAGTTATTTTAAACGCCGGTTCTGCTTATGATCAAAATCAATGGGGATTAGCGCAATTGGTGGCCAATGCCTTAGATGAAGGCACTAAGAAGCATAATGCCGATCAACTGGCTGTTGCATTTGAAAAAACGGGTGCACAATATAGCAGTCAAACGGATCGCGATACCACAGTCATCAGCATGCGTTCTCTAAGCGATACAGAATTTTTGCAGCCTGCATTACAAACATTTACGGAAGTCATTGGCTCAGCAAGTTTTCCAGAGGATGCGTTCAACCGAGTAAAATCACAAACATTATCTGCTATTCAACAAGACCAACAAGATCCCAGCGCGACGGCGAAAAATGCGTTTTATAAAACCTTGTATGGTGATCAGCCCTACGGTCATCCTGTATTAGGTACTCGTGATACCCTAAAAGCGATTACGCGCACCAATGTAGAAAATTTCTATAAACAATATTATATTACTGCCAATGCCAAAATTATTATTGTCGGTGATTTGCAACGCATAGATGCTGAAAAAATTGCTAACAATTTAATGTCTTCTTTACCCAAAGGGAAACCTGCGCCGAGCTTAACGGTAGCTAAAGCAGCTGCCGAGGGCAGTACTGAAGCGGTGGCTTTCCCCTCGCAACAAACCACGGTTATTTTGGGGCAATTAGGCATTGATCGTCATAGCAACCAATATTTTCCTTTATTGGTTGGGAATTTTCTGTTGGGTCAAATGCCTTTAGGGTCGATGCTGTTCCAACAAGTGCGCAATGAACGTGGTTTGGTGTATAGCATTTACAGCGCATTCCCTATGCTAACCTATCGAGGGCCTTTTGCGATTTTATTTAAAACCCGATCTTCCGAAAAAGATCAGGCGCAGCAGATTACCCGTCAAGTGCTGGCGCAATTTATGATAAATGGTCCGGCGCCAGAACAATTACAGCTTGCCAAACAATATATCATTAATAATTTCCCATTAAATTTGGCCACCAATGAGGATATTGAAGGCGCCTTACAAGAAATAGCTGTTAATAATCGTCCCTTAAATTATTTAGACACCTTCCGCGACAACGTAGCGGCCGTGACTGCCGATCAAATCAAACAAGCCTTCCAACAAACCCTATCTCCCGACAAAATGGTTACCGTATCTGTGGGGCCAAAAACTTCTAGTTGAGCAAATTAATTTGAATAAAAAGCAAATTACCCAAGTCCGCTGGTTGCCTCGCTGATCCGTTGCCGCTGGTCGGACTACGGTTTAATCAGTGCCGGGACGCTTAAACCCATCCGTGGGGCGCTTCATCTTTTTACGTCCGTGTAAAAAGATGACCCGGCACTGCTTAAACCTTCGTCCTCTGCGTCAACGGACCAGCTCTGCAACCCCATGATAGTTTGATGCTTTTCGTTATTTGGTTTTTTAGATTTATAATTATGGAATGTATTCCATAGTTTGTGTTAAAATGTATGTATTGCAATCCATAAGAGAACTTTGTTTTTATGCTTGAGAACTTACGCGAATTGAGCCAGCGCTTTTTGCAGATTAAACAAGTTGCCTATCGCCGGTATTTTTATCGATTTATGCAGTCGTTGCCCAGGATGGCTATTTTATTGGGACAGCGGGGCATGGGCAAAACCACATTGTTAATTCAGTATCTCTTAGATTATGCGAAAGGCGATCGTTTTAGTCCCGAAATTTTATATATTCAAGCAGATCATTTTCTGGTTGGATACTTATCTCTTTATGAAATAGCAGAACAATTTCATTTAACTGGCGGGAAAGTTATTGCCATTGATGAAATTCATAAATATCCTGAATGGTCAGGCGAGTTAAAAAGCATTTTCGACACTTTTCCAGATTTACAAATTCTGGCTTCAGGAAGCTCAGCGCTTTCTATTTATCGAGGCAGTCATGATTTGTCCCGGCGGGCGGTTACCTATTCAATTGTGGGGCTTTCTTTTCGTGAATATCTGGAGCTTACTTTAGATACTCAATTCGAATTTTTAGATTTGGAAGTCATAGTAAAAAACCATTTATCTTTAGCGGATAAAATCAATCAACAGGTTAATAAACTTAATCAGAAAATTTTACCTCTGTTTAATAACTATCTTCGCCAGGGCTACTACCCTTATAGTTTTGAATTTAAAGATGAGGGCGTTTTTTATCTTACATTGGAACAAAATTTACACGCCACAATCGAAGTGGATTTGGCGGCTATTTATCCACAACTGACCGGTAATAGCCTTAATAAAATTAAAAAATTATTAATTTTTATTGCCCAATCTGTGCCATTTACTCCCAACTGGAATAAACTACAATCTCTTTTAGAAATTGGCGATCAGCGTACTTTAAAAAATTATTTTAAATATTTAGGAGAGGCAGGTTTAGTTAGACGAGTAGATCAATCTGAAAAAGTCTATTTAGATAATCCTAATCAAATGTTCGCTATCGCTACCACAAACGCTAATATAGGCACTATCCGTGAAACCTTTTTTTTAGACATGCTTGCGCCGTGGCATAATGTTTCTCTGCCGCAGCAAGGGGATTTTTTAATCAACGATCAATATTTATTTGAAATCGGCGGGCGTAACAAAAAAAATTCCCAAATTAAATCCGCTGCAAACGCTTTTATCGCCGCCGATGATATAGAAATCGGTGGTTCTGGAAAAATACCATTATGGTTATTTGGATTTATTTACTAAACTCATTGGTTGCCCTTGTTTTTCTGCATTAACGCGTGCTCGATCCAGTAAAACATCCTGATATTTTTTAGAATTTACAACCTCTAACCAAGTAGTGCTTTTTACAGCTTCATAAAGATCTTCCGTAATCGAGTTACGCTTGTGTTCAAATAAACCATATTTTATTGTTCCCTGTGGTGGCCGAGCGCCGGCAATGCTTGCGAAACCTTGTATGGGTATCGCTTCATTTTTTTTATCTTTTTCATTAATTAAATCTTGCATTTGCTGAATACCCGTAGGAATAATAGGCAGGCGACATTTACTACGCCAATATTCATTATCAAAAATTAAATCTCTAAATTCTTTAGGCATATGAAACATTTTAGGAATTACGGTGTCTTTGATATAACGAGCGGTATATCTCGCGCCTAAATCTTTGCTTTCTTGTTTTTCTGCCTTATCAAGTAAATGATAAATAAAGGGCTTGGTATAACCGCATTGGGATTTAATAGACGACGCAAGATTTTCATCTTTAATCTCCCCATCCAATTTTCCATCTGAAATTATCAAGTCATTTATCTGGGATCGCTCTTTTCCTAAAATCGGATGAGGAGTTAATTTTCCATCTTCAGGCCAGTACGCGATCATTTGGCCATTTCCTCGGTATATATAAATTTTATTTAGGTCATTATATGGGTGTTCTCCCGGTATTTTCTCCAAAGGTAACACATAAACATCGGCATTTTTATCCGAATTTTGGCTCAAAATATCCCAACCCTTCTTTTCTTTAATCATTTCTTTTGGATTAGAGCTACCCAACTGAGATGTTTTTTTTATCACATATGTATTTTCAAGTATTGCATTAATCGCAGCTGGCCCATGTTTAAATTCTACATTTTCTAATAAGGTTTCTAAAGTAGGGGTCAACTCTTGTGGATTTTCTTCTGACGGCGGCGTTAATTTCATTTCTGCCTGTGCCACCGATCTAACTAAAACTAATTCAAGGTTTTCAGCTTCTTTTAGAGCATTAGATTGAATCGTTTCTGCACATTCATCTACGCTATCCGCTGGATAATTCCATGTTGCAGACCGGTTTTTACATTGATTTTTGATTATTTCCTGTATTTTTGAACTGGTATTTTTATTAATAATATTGAAAGAATAAATAAAAGTATGCTTTTCTGCAGGACTTAAATAAGGATAAATCCTTTTGACAAAATCCAACAAAAAGGCGTCAAGATCACCTCGTTTATCCTGTTTATAAATATTGACGATAAGTTTTAAGTGATTTTGAAATAATTGATAAATTTGATCGTTATTTAAGAATCTAAACCCTGTACCATAAAATTTATATAAAGAAATCAAGGTTTGAATATTGTCAAACTGTGACTTTGACTCGGTGTCAGAATTAGAGTTCGCTACCTTTTCTAATAAAATTTTATAAAACCACAACGCCTTACATTTTTTTTCACTGTTTCGTATTTCCTGTTTAAAAGCCTGTCCAAATCTTTGCTTCGCCTTATCCAGGAGTTTATTATAATGTTTTTTCGTTGTCGGGCTATTTATAAAATGAAATTTACCTTCAATGAAGCTTAAAATTAATTTTTTTAGCACATTAGGTTCGCAGGAATTTTTTTTGAGTAAATAAATAATTGTTTCACAATCCAAGCCGTCATTCTTTGTAAACCCATTCGTAAGCAAAGTATCCGCATGTTTGACAACCCCACGATAGATATCAAAGGCCGTTTCAAGAAGATCAGTTTCTTCTTTTTTTATCGTTTCCTCATGAATTTCAGAAAACTTGTCTATTAATGTAGTAATTTTATTAAATATTTCTATTTCTTGTGTTTTTTCTTTAGTAAGCAGCAGATAAACAATTGCTGCCCAATCTTTTGATCGAGGTCCTTGTAAAGCCGAATCATAATTTTCTTGTTCAAATAATTCATTGGCAAATGTATCTAAACCTATGCGGCGAGCTTCTTTTTCTAAATCCTGTTTATTATCAATGGAATCAAAATTTTCTTTATTATTTACGGCTCGAGCGTAGTATGTTAAAGGTAAAGAATATAAGTTAATTTTATTAGAGGCAGGCCTTTTTGTTTCTTTAGTTTCTTCATCACTTGCTGCAGATTTATGATGATCATAGATCTGGTTATTTTTTCTATATTCCTCATAAATATTCCTAATTGTAAATCCCTTTCTTTGAGCCATTAGATAAGGAGAAGCACCGTCGGACGATATAGCGTTCATATCAGCGCCATATGCTAGCAAAAGCGTAATAATCTCGTTGTCGCTTCGCCAATTTTGAGTTGCCCAATGCAAAGCGGTATTATTAGCCAGGCCTTTAGCTTGAACAAGACTTGGATCGTATTGTATAGCCTTCTTTACTTCATCAAATTGTCCATCAATAACCTGATGGTGAAAATCTATTATTTTTTGATTCACTCTCATATTAACCTTTTATCTTTAATATTAACGACTAAGGTATATGTTACCTAAAATTTATTAGGGAAATATTAAATTTAGAGTTGGCCAGATTAACGAATGCTTAAAAAGCGAAGAGAACGGCTAAAAAAGTGAAGAGGCCGAACCAGTGGTTGTTTAAAAAAGCTTTGAAACAGGCTGGTGGTTGCCGGGAATAAATTAATGTTTGTTGATAAAGCGCCATCAGTAAGGCCATGAATAAGCCAAAATAAAAATAGGTTTTGAATTGCAAATCAATTCCCAGGAGCGCCATTCCGAATAAAAATGTTAATTGTAAACACGCGATAATCAATCGATCATATTGCGCAAATAAAATAGCCGTAGATTTGACGCCGATTTTAAGATCGTCTTCCCTATCCACCATCGCATATTCTGTATCGTACGCGATAACCCATAATAAATTAATAAAAAATAGCGCCCAAGCTAATCCAGGCACATGATGGGTTTCAGCGGCAAAAGCCATCGGAATTCCCCAAGAAAACGCAAGGCCCAAAAACGCTTGCGGCCAATGCGTCCAGCGTTTGGTAAATGGGTAAAGCGCGGCTAAACCAAAACCAATAACGGCTAACTGAATCGTCAGCGCATTTAGCCATAAAACCAATAATAATGATAAGGCGCTGAGTACGAAAAATAATAACAGTGCTGAACGGGTGGAAATAATTTTTTGCGGTAAGGGACGTAATTGAGTGCGTGATACTTTGCCATCCATATGCCGATCGGCAATATCATTGATCACGCACCCTGCCGCGCGCATCAAGATTACCCCTAAAATAAATATAATTAATATTGAAAAATGCGGATGACCGTGAGCCGCAATCCACAAAGCCCATAAAGTGGGCCATAGTAATAACAGAAAGCCAATGGGCTTATCTAGGCGCATTAAACGAAAGTAGGACGAGAAAGACATGCACAAAAGCTAGCACACCCATTATGGGTTGACAACGACCTTAGTGCCGACACTGGTGAACGCTTCGTTAAGCCATTGAGCGTCTTCGGTAAAAAGACGAATACAACCGTGGCTAGCATTGTAACCGGGCAATTCAGATGAGCCATGTAAGGCATAGCCCCCATGGAAAAACATGCAATAAGGCATAGGGCGCCGCCTTTAGTATCCACAGGGAATAAAGTCGAGAAACAATCCGCGCCTTTTTTGACTTGAATCTGGTACGTACCGGTGGGTGTGGTGCACTCATCGCCAACGTCGGCACAATAATCGCGACCCGCAGAGATTGGCCCCCAGCGTAGTAGGCGGCCGCTTTCAGAATAGGCGGCAAAAGCTTGTTTGCTGAGATCTACCCGTATCCATTTTGCTCCTGTGGCCTCCACCTGCATGGGATAAGGCGAGAGATTGTTTATATTAATGTTGCTAAAATTGCGGGGCGCTACCACCCAGCTGCGTTGTGATAGGGCCTCATTCGTGCGATTAAGCCGCATCACAATCTCCCTTTGTTCAGGATTAGGCCATAGTTTGGCCCAGGTATCTCCCCTGTGGACGATCAGGCATCTAAATTGTGGGTAGGAACAGAGCTCTCCTTCCGTAATAACCCGAAAAAGCATTGTTAATACAAACCATTAGTAGGGTAAAAAATATAAATTTTATTATTTTTCCGGTCATAGTATTGTGTACTTTCTATTTTTTTAAGCCGATTCATTCCATGTTTCCGTTTAATCTGATAGCCTTTTATCAACCCGATCCTGGGGCTTTATTAATATAATAGTTCAAAATTTGATCTGAATCTAATTTGAACGTTTTGTGCGAACAGGTCGTTCCTTAATATTGCCTTAAGGAATATAGGGTAATCTATACAAGGAAGGTCCCAAGTCTCGCGCCATTGAACAGACTTGGGTGACTTAAGGTGGAGATAATGTAGAACATGTTAGATTCTCTATTTGTAGAAACCATATCGCGTGCAATCAGCGATTATCGGCAAATATTAAAGAAATACTTAACTGCAGCAGACCGTAGCGCGAAAATTGCCCTTTTACGTTTAAAAGACCCAACAATTTTCGATAATGAGCCGGAGCTGTACCAGGTCGTACAAAATATTTTGCAAGATATCGAGCATAACATTCGCGTCCCCAATGAAGGTTATTATTCTTATTACGGTATTGCGCGTTTTGCTAAATTCTTACGTGAATATATCGATAACTACATCGTTGACGGCGATAAGGTCATTCACAAAGCTCAGAAGGCTGCCAATTTATTAATTAAAGCCATCCAGCTAATGAATTTACCCACTGACCAATTGAATGAAAGCATCGCCCAACAAGTAATTTCCTCTCACCCCTTGATTATTTCATATAGCTCAAAAGAACAGTTGGCGATTTACAACAGCACTTTAGAGAGATTGAGCGATAGAAACAAAGCTTTTTACCGTCAAATTGTGCATGACTTTAGAGTAAGGCTTGGCGAAACTTTAGCCGAAGCCGCGTAAGATAACTATTTACCTTGTAGATGGGAACGTTCTGCGTTTGTATAGTTAAAATTTGCTGAATAGTTACAAAGATTTATTTATTTAAGATACCGTACACTTCGTCGGCAACTTGTCGTTTAATTTCGATTTTATTTTTTTCGAGTTTTAAATAATAAAGGAATTGAGCCAATACATCAGGATTGAGTTTGGATTCATGTTCTAAAGGATGTCCTAACCCAGTTAATAACCAACGCATAGAAATATCCAGTTTCTCAGCATAACGAATCACATCACTCGCTTTCAATTCATAATCACCGCGTTCATGCGCCCGGTAAGTGGTTACGCCCGCACCGCAGGCTTTAGCAAAACGACTGCGATTATTATAGCCTCGCGCCATCCGAGCAATTTTCAACCGGGTAGGTATGGATTCAGACATTTTTTTGATATCGATATCATCGTTCATATATTGACGTTGCCTTAACTTTAAGTTAATGTAAGTTACCTTTTTACAAAGGATACACAATAGGACTGGTGTTGCAAAGGTAACTCTTATAGGAATTTGAGTTATTTTGCAAAGGATTACAACTTGGTTAGCAGTAGTGAAATAATGAGGGACATAAATATGCTTCGCGCTAAGCCGACAAAAAATGGAACGAGGATGACATGTGTAGATTCAAAATACGCGAACTTATTTTTGGAAAGGGGGACAGCAACTTATATCTAAAAGTAGAGGACTTTAAAAAAGACACGTATTTAACCATCAGTGTTCGAGAATTGTACCTCAACGTAAGCCTGTTAGACAGATTCAGCACCGAAGACATTCGCTTGATCACTTATCTTGCTGCAGAAGAAGAATTTACCCAAGACTTAGCCTATACAAAAAAATTATCCCGAGTTTTCGCTCGTAAAAAACAGAGCTATTACGATTATGATTACGAACTGAACTACTGAACTACTGAACTACTGAACTATTAAAAACCTAATTGTTTTGAGAATGGCCGAGTCTCAGGTTGGCTAAGATAAAAGGAAAGGGTGGACCAAGCGCCGATCAGGCCTAGTAACATACACATTGAAAATAGAGCCAAGACGTTGCTGAAGGGTAGATAGCTGAGGCGCCAGGCACTGGCGTAGGTAAGCGCTAATTGTGATACGGGTTTATGCAGCCAAAACAAAAAACCGCACACCAGCAACCAGGCGGTTATTGCACTGAAAAAACCGTATAAAATGCCGCTATACAAAAATGGGCGGCGGATAAAGGCTAAACTAGCGCCGGTGAGGCGTAATACCAAAATTTCCTGTCGATGCGCTTCTACATTAAGTCGCATAATATTAGCAATGATTAAAATAATTCCTAACCCGAAAAACGCGAATAATCCAGCGATCATGCGTTTGCCGATGGTTAACCAACCTAATAAACGTTGGATCCAGGTTGAATCTAACTGGCTGGCTTCAACATCAGGTATGTCTTTGAATTCTGCCAGCAAGCGGTTAATTTGGTTGCTTGTTGCCGTAAAATTAAAAGTCATTTCGATAACTCCCGGCAGTGGATTTTTGGGCAACAGATTTAGCGCCTCTTTAAATTCCGATAGTTGTTTTAATTCATTCAGGCCAGCTTCGGGAGAAATATAATGGACTTTGACAATTTCTGAATGCGTTTTAATTTTTTGCAACAGAGTTTCCACATCTTTTTCACTTGCTGTGGATTTCAGATAAAGTGACAGTGTTGGTTTATTTTCCCAAGTATGGGCGAGCCATTCTAAGTTGAGCATTAAAGCGAACAAGATGAGTGGAAAAGATAAAACCAGGCCGATCGCCAAAATTGTCAAAGTATTTGCAAAAGGTTTTTGTAGCCAAGCGCCTAAACTGAAAAATAAAGCACGAAGATGGTTAATAAAATAGAATGAAATTAGATTTCGCTCCACGCGAAGCAAGTTCGCACGGGCGACCAAAGGGGAAGAGCTGCGCTTCTCCCCCTTTGGAAACCCCCATCGCTTTGTCACGCGGCAAACCGCGTGGTAATTGTTAATTTAATCTTCATGTCATTTTCTCGAACAGGCCTTGTTGCAGGCGCATAACCGGATATTTAAATTTGGCAATCATCGCAAGATCGTGCGTCGCTACAATGATTGTAGTGCCTATTTGATGAAAGGCTGCAAATAAACGCATAATTTCGTAAGCTAAATCGGCGTCTAAATTTCCGGTAGGTTCATCCGCCAATAATATTTCCGGGCGATTAACCACCGCCCGGGCGATGCTCACGCGCTGTTGTTCACCTTGCGAAAGGCTATGTGGATACATTTTTTCTTTATTTAACAAACCGACTTTATCTAATGCCGCACGAACGCGCCGCTGCATATCTTTTAAAGAATAATGATCAATGTAGAGCGGCAAAGCGACATTTTCAAATATTGTACGATTGGGCAGAAGCAGCGGATTTTGAAATATAGCGCCCATCCGTTTTCTTAATAATGGAATACGTGATTTGCCTAAACGCGATAAATCATTGTCTTTGACGATGATTTTCCCACGACTGGGATGTTCCATACATAAAATTAATTTTAATAAACTGGTTTTCCCGGCGCCGGAGTGTCCGGTCAAAAACAACATTTCCCCTTTTTCGATATGGAAGTTCACTTCCTTTAATGCTTGATGTCCGCTGGGATAGATTTTATCTACTTGAATAAATTTTATCATATCCCTATTATGCTCAATTATGCGTTGTCAATCTATATTTAGTTGAATGGTACAAAAAATGAAACTGAACAGAAAAATTTATCGTAATTGTGTTGCTTTTATCTCAATGTATTGTCTATTTTTTTTCTCAAATGCTGCAGCGACACAAGCGCAATTCCTATACTTAGGCGCAGCGCCGGTGTTTTCGCTAACTCATTTTAATTGGAACGAGCACGGTCAAGACTTGGTCGCCAATACGCAATCCAACACCCAGCGGCCGTTTTTGCCGGCTATGGTTTTCTGATCAATCGAACCTATCTCAGTGTAGAGGGAGGGGCGCAATTTGGCGATAGAACTGGATCGAATCAAGTCCGCAATTCCACGACCCAAGCACTATTTAAAGATAAGATCACCATGAGTGACAGCTACATTCTCGATTTTCGCCCCGGATATGTGTTACAGGGTAAAAACACATTGCTCTA
>CAVPCA010000019.1:0-12464 GCA_963702315.1 uncultured Pseudomonadota bacterium | reverse complement strand
AATTTTCTAATAGCGTTTTTAGTTTTTTTAAAAGCTATATTTTATTAATTAAAGTTTTCTTTTAATTTTATATCGTTAAACTTTTTTAAATTAATCGATTTAATTTTATTTACTTTTCGCTTATATATTATATAATATTTAGCTTTAAAATAAATTAATAAATAATAAAATAAAATTTTAAACTATAACGTTTTATAAATATTAAACGCTTTAATTTTGAATGGGACCAAAGAATCTACACGTTTAGTGACGGAGTATAATCGTGCTAACCAAATTCTTCATGAAGAGTGGGATGCAAAAAAAGTCGAAGAAAAAATCCATCGCGAAAATCTGGGAATAAAATTTCAACAATTGGATTATTCAATCCTAACGCGTTCACAAATTTTATCACTCACTAAATTGGCTTTCACTTGGCAATTACCTTTCCAAACTTGGAGTCAAGCATTGCAACGATTAGCGCCAGAGCAACTCTCTGCGGCAGATAATCTTGAAATAGGTCATATTTATTTTGCCCTGTCGATTAAGTATTAGGCTTTTTTATATGTGCTTTTTTCAGCTGCGCAAGCTGGGCCTCGCGATGAGATTTAGCTGCTTTACCGCAGCTCATGGTTTTCGACGAAAATCCGACCAAAAGTTATTACTGGATAACCCTAGTTACCAACGGTCAGTTGAAGTCATTCGTGGCTTACGTTACAGCGGTCTTTTTAATGATAGATTTCTTAACAAAGAGTCGCCCTGTCCAATCAGGGTGGTTTTGCAATATGTATTGGAAAGCAAGCAAAACGAGGATACGGAATTCTTGTTATGATCATAAAATATACAGCATTTAAAAAAGGTAAAGAATTCGTTAAAATGCAATTAATAATATGTTACTCAATATTGATATTAAAAATTTTATCCTGGTCGATCATCTTAAGCTGGATTTTTCTCAAGGATTACATGTGTCACGGGAAACGGGCGCAGGGAAATCGATATGGGTCGACGCCATGAAACTGGCTTTGGGGGACCGGGCGGATCCAGCTGCGATCCGGCAAGGACAAGAACGCTGCGATATTAGTTTAACGTTTGACGTTCGCCACAATACTCAGGCGCAAGCGTGGCTTAAAGAACATCAATTTGATGTGGAAAAAGACACCGTAGAATGCTTGATTCGCCGCACAATTCCCACACAAGGGCCCTCCAGAAGCACAGTGAATGGCGTCCCCTGCCCCTTACATTTAATTCGCGATCTCGCCGAATTGCTCATTACCATTCACGGGCAACATGATCAATATACTTTGCTGAGAAGTGACGGCCAACAACAGCAAGTGGACCGTTTTGCCCACAATGAAAAACTTTTGGAAGAAATTCAAAATTTATTTGCCGAATGGCAACAACTTGAACATCAGCTCATCGAAATAAAATCGTCCTTAAAAAACCGTCAGAGCGAACTTGAATTGTTAAAATTCCAATCTGCTGAATTTGCACAATTAAGCCTGAAAGAAAATGAATGGGAAGAACTGAGTCAATTGCATCGCAACATGCATCATTCCAATCAGTGGCGCAGTCAATTAGAAAAGGTTCAGCTTTTGGTAACTGAACACGAAGAAAACGCTATGCTTAAGCAACTTTATCAAGCGCTTAATTTACTCAACACTGTGAAATTAGAAGATGCCCACTTAAAAAATATTATTAACTTATTGAAAGAAGCGAGCGTATTGATGCAAGAAGCCAGTTCTGAATTGGATGATTTAATTCAAGCTTGGGTTTTTGATCCCGAAAAATTAATAGGGGTCGAACAACGGCTTAATAAAATTCATGATTTATCGCGAAAACATAAAGTCAATCCACAAGCGTTAATCACGGTGCATCATCACTTAGAAAACAGAATTAAACAACTGGAAAATGCTGAACAAGCATCGACGGAATTAGAAAATCAGCAAAAAGGTATTATCGATAAATTTAATCGCATCGCTGAACAATTAACAAAAAATCGTGAACAAGCATTAAAAAAACTGAATCAAGAAATCACCGACTGGATGCAGAAACTGGGTATGCAAGGTGGTTCATTTAAAATAATTTTAGAAAGGATCGAACAACCCATTCATCCGTTGGGACTAGAAAAAATCCGGTTTTTAGTCAGCACCAATCCCGGACAAACGCCGCAACCCATTCAGAAAATGGCTTCCGGGGGAGAATTGTCGCGCTTACATTTGGCCTTGCAAGCCATAATTGCGGAAGAAAATCATACGCCAACCTTAATTTTTGACGAAGTAGACGTCGGTATTGGGGGGAAACCGCCGTGGTCGTTGGCAAATTGTTAAGGCAGTTAGGGGAAAAAACTCAAGTATTATGCATCACGCACTTGCCGCAAGTGGCTGCCTTCGGTCATCAACATTATCAAGTCAATAAACTCGTTGCGAAAACCCACTCTACCAGTTCTATTGTTTTATTGACACGTGCGGAAAGAATTGAGGAATTGGCCAGAATGTTGGGTGGATCGCAACTGACTTCGCAAATCGTGGCGCACGCGCAGGAATTATTAGAAAAAGTGAATTAATTTAACTTTATTAAGGAATCAGATATGGCAGGGAGAAAATTAATTATTTGCGCTGACGGTACCTGGAACGAACCGCAGCAAACTGATATTGGCATGCCAAGCCTGACCAATGTTTGCAAACTCGCTAAAGCCATCCAACCATTTGATCAAAATGGTCTAGCGCAAATTATTTGTTACCATAGCGGTGTTGGTGAACGCGGCGGCTTAGGCGATTATTTTTTTGGCGGCGCATTAGGTATCGGCCTTTCCAAAAACATTATCGATCTTTACCTTTTCTTGGTGCTCAATTACTTTCCGGGTGATGAGCTTTATTTGTTTGGTTTTAGTCGTGGCGCTTATACGGTTAGAAGCCTCGCCGGTCTAATACGTAATTCAGGCATTTTAAAGTGTAATTATGCTGAGAATCTAAAGAAGCATACGATCTTTATCGAGATCGTGATCAACATTCTCATCCTGAAGCCCCCTTAGCGGTCAGCTTTCGTAAATTATATTCATGGCCGGACTTTAATATAAAATTTATCGGCGTTTGGGATACGGTGGGCTCTTTGGTATTCCTTTTGCAGGAATGCAATTAAAACGTTTTAAATTCCACGATGTTGAACTCAGCAGCTACGTTGATTATGCTTACCAGGCATTGGCTATTGATGAGAAACGCAAATCTTTTACGCCATCGTTATGGAAAAAACAGCCTACCTCCCCAACCAGTCAAGTGCTTGAACAAGTCTGGTTTCCAGGCGTACATTGCAATGTTGGCGGCGGCTATGAAGATTCCGGGCTTTCCGATTGTGCATTAGATTGGATGTGGCAAAAAGCAGAAGCTTGCGGACTTGCGCTGGATACCAATCAAAAACCAACGCCAAATCCCAATGGCATTCTACGTGATTCTATGCTTTGGTATTACAAACTGCTCGGGTCACACACGCGCGTTCTCGGTGCAGAGTTACCAGAAAGCCATGAAACACTCAGTCAAGTTGCATTAGAACGCGAGAAATTACGAAAGGATTATCATCCAACGAATATACAAGATTTTTTGTAACTATTCAGTAAATTTTAACTAGACAAACGCAGAACGTTCAATTTTGGCTGATATTCAACGAAAAATTGGCCGAGCAAGCGGAGCATACACGCCAGTATGGCGAGCCGCATGCGGCAAGCGCCCCGTCCATGGATGGCGGGGCAGTAATTCGAGAGCACTGTGCTTTAGCCAGGATGGCGAGCTGCTTGAATTTGTGTTATTTGATTTTTCGTTGAATAGCAGCCAATCGTTGCCGTTCCCCTCTACAAGGTGAATAGTTACGATTTTTTAACAGATCCTAAACTGTGTTGTTGAAATCCCCATAGCATCGCAATCGCTATAAAAAAATTCTAGACAAATATTTCTTCTATAGTCTTAGCGTCCAGCAGCTTTTCACCCCACAATAATAAAGTTTCCGCATCGGCTTGCTGAATTTTTTTGAGATAATTTTCTTTCACATCGTAAAATCGACGTTTTAATTGCCTAATCAGCATCGCTGCTTCACCCTGGCTTATCCCTTGTTCTATTCCTTGTTTTATTCCTTGTTTTATTCCTCTTTCTGTATAAGCTTGTCCTAATGTCATAATCTCTACTCCTACAATCATGTTGCGAACTTTTTAGAATATCAATTTCTGTACATTCCGAAGACCCAGAAAGTTCCTGTACTCTAAATACCACGTTGACATCGTCCGCATTAATTTCAATTCGCTTGATCAAAGCCCTAATAATATCACGTTTAGTTACCCAGTCGACATTCTCAATTTTTAGTCCTATGCTGGTCGAAAAATGCTCTAAATTAGTAATAATGAGTTGTAATTCTTTTTTTAAATTTTTCTGCGCCGCAATGTCTTGCTTCTGTTCTTCGATGATCTTTAAATGCTGTTTCATGGTTTTAATTCGTGGCTCAAATTCTTCTTTATCAATATTTTCTTGAGCATAACTATCAATCAACCTGGAAATTCCACGCTTTAATTTTTGTTCCTGATTTCCCAAAGAATAACTGGTTTTATCTAATGGAGATTTTTCCAATTCTTCAATCCTTCGATTGTATTCATCAGAAATTCTTTGCGGATTTTTTAATAAACATTTAACTTCTTCCCATACTGCTATATCCAATACATCTGTGCGGATTTGCTTATTATCGCATGGCTTATCACCCACAAATCGATAAGCATCACTCCCAGTACAACGGTAGTAGCTATAAATACATACCTTTTTCTTCCTTTGAACTCTGGATGCTTTTCCATAACAAGAATACCGACAACGTTGACATACCACTAAACCTTGCAACAAATATGTCGCCCCACGCCGCTGGGCTCTGGCTGATTTTTTATTTTCTTCTAACTGTTCTTGAACTACATCAAATAAATTTTCATCAATAATCGCCGGTACTGGAATATAAATCCAGTGTTGTTCCTCAACTTTATAAATTGAGTAATTATATTTAGGCTGTTCACATGAACGTTTTTGTGGCCTGATATGAGATAACCGCTCTCCAGATTTTTTCTTACCATAGGCTGCCTGCCCTTTATAAGCTGGATTTTTTAGCATGGCCCAAATAACACTCTTATTCCAATAGGTTTTTCCAGTACTGGTTAACACGTGCATCGCATCCAGACGGCGTGCTACTTCTCCTATACTCCGTCGTTCCTGACCTATCCAGAAAAATATTTTTCGTATCACTTCAGCTTCTTCGGGTGAATTTCATAGTAGGCTTGCCCTTTTCCTATATGTTTATCAATATAGCGATATCCATAAGGGGCTTGACCCAGTACACTGATACAACCTCTTTTAGCCGCATGAATTTGCCCCTGCGATTTCTCTCCATAATTTTGGCCCGTTCATATTCCGCTATCATTCCTTGCATTTGCAGCAATAAGTGCGATTCCGGGCTATCATTTGTTTGATAATTTAAAAAAATAATTTCTGCTCCAGCCTTTTGCAGTTCTTCCACTAAAATCATTTGATGGGTATATTTTCGTGCCAGCCGATCCGGTGAGTGAATATAAATTTTATCAATTTCACCACCAGATACTTTATCCCGGAGTTTTTCCAAAGCAGGCCGAATTAAATGGGAACCACTATAGCCATTATCAATAAATTTAAACTCTTCTAATAAAGTATATCCCTCTGCACCAATTTTAGTTTCTAATGCCAATACTTGACTCGCTATAGTATCCGCCTGCGCCTGCTTTTCTGACGAGACTCTTGCATATAAAGCCACAGTTACCATTTTACATTTCCTTGTAATTGTTGAATCGATTCATCGCCCACTTCTATCTTTTCTTTTTCAATAGGATTTATCGATTGCTTGATAGGGGGCATTAGTTTTTCATAAGCATCCAATAAATACGTCTTCGACAACCGATTGGGTTCATAACTATTGTGCATCCGTAGCCTCTTTTTTCCCATGATCTTTGAACTCCATTTCCAATAATCGCTTCCTTCCTACAGGTGCCGCTAAACCAGAGCACGTAAGTGGATTATTGGCATGATAAATAAAGGGATTCTGGGTTCCGGGTGTAAGAGTTTTCGGGAAATAGTTTGACAAAATTCTAGACAGTTAGCAACATTGTTGTAGGAGGCTCTACTCCTAATTTTAGCGATAAATAATTCTTGACTGCTTCCTCAAACACCTCGATGTCTTTTCCTTTAACATCGTCTAATACATATTTTATCACGTTCCTCGTCAATGCATAACCCAGGGAATCTTGTGCAATCTCTTCAGCCACGGTAACAATACACCTAAAAATTCTTTAAAATTTGGATTCCGTCGATGTTTTAATGCATATTCCGCCAATCCCCAATACCTTCTTTGTTGAATATCTTGGTCAGGAATAGCTTTTAATTCTAATAATCGGTAAGGTTCTACAGACCACTGCCGCGCTAAATTTTGATGCTCACCAAAAAATGAAAATATTTCCAAAGATGCATCCCAGAGATCTTGACCTGTATAATAAATCATTGAATAAATTAAAGGAGCGGGTAAATCAGGGAATTGTTTAAGATGTCCATCGATCATCAGCATTTGATAGTTGCGTAAACGAACCGCTATCAAATCATCTACTGTACTTTGATGCTCACAATGTAAATATAAATAGAGATTTTTATCTCTAAATTTAGCTTTATAAATAATATCGGCTTCGCTATCTTTGAAGAATTCATTGATAAATTTAGCATTTTCCATTTCTAAAGTAGATAAATCGATTTTTTTTAAAATTGCCAAGGGTAAATACGTCTTGAAAAATTCAGACGCCGCTCGGCGATCACTCAAGGCGAGTTTAAACAATTTATCATGGGGTTTATGAATAACATTTGACATGGCCACAAGCATAGGCCTGTCTACCCTGTAAAGATATACCGTGTTTTTTGAATCAAAAAACTAAATTTCTATGCGTGTCGGGCATAACAGATTTTGAAAAAAAAAAAATTTTAAAATAAACAATCTCTTAACAAAACACCGTCGGATTTGACACCACCATCTTCAAAATGTTATGACTTATCGCCTCGATGAACTGATTTGTTAATATCTTGAAATTGTTTAATCTTGATGATAGCGTCTGGAAATACTGCACTGATTTCTAAGTCTCCGCCATGGCGCGGTTAAAATGCCTCGAGTGTACTAACGTACATATCAGTTTTTCTCTCTAATTTAGACACAGAAGCTTGCCGAATATGCAGCCGACTAGCGAGTTTTTCTTGCGATAATTCCCGTGCTTGCCTTAGTTCATTTAAATACATGTCAGCGAGCATTTTTTTAGTTTTTGCTTTCGCTGCTTTTAGGACTTTTGCAGAAATATGTTTTTTTAATTGGTCAAGTGATGGAGTCATTTTTCAAGTTCCTCCCAAGGGTAGCTAAATGTTTTGCGTAGAGCTTATCAGCCTTGGCGATAAATTTTTTATACCACTGTTTATCCGATGCTTTATTTCCGCCAATTAACAAAATAGCTCTCCGCTTAGGGTCATAAGCATATAAGATTCGATACGGCTTGCCTCGATGCTGAATTCGTAACTCCCGCATGTGGGAATACTTAGAGCCGTTAATTTTTGAAGAATGTGGATAACCTAAATGGGGGCCAATCGCTTCGAGTAAGCCAATAGAGGCCAGCACATCCGTTTTAGCGCTGTCACTCAGCCCCAAAATCCACTCAGAACATTCTTCTGTCAGTTGAATCTTATATTCCATAACAGGAATATAGCCGATTAGGAATGCTTTGGCAAACTTTTTTTGTCAGGTGGTTTTGCATAGCGGGTGTCAACGTGCATAGCGGGTGTCAATGATGACATCAATTTAAAAATAATTTTAAAATCAATCCATTATTTTTAAAAAATGTTATGCTTGACACCGATAACTTTAATAATTTATTTAAGAAATAAATACCTAGGGAAAAAAACGAGGTATTTTTTAAATGTATACCCAAAGCGTTTGGATTTTCGGTTTTATTCGCCCAGATTGGGGTTAGATTTAAACGAATGGTTTTTAAAAAAATGCGCGCATAGCTGCTCTATACTCAAAGCGATTAGGTTTTCGGTCTATAGCGCCCAGTGATCTATGAGATTTAAACGTTGCGATTGAGAAAAACCGTAGGAATACTGCCCGTATTTCGAGGTTTTTCGATTGAGCAACGTTTAAAGATCATAGATCAATGGGATGCTATAGACCGAAAACCTAATCGCTTTGAGTATATGTAAGCGTTTTTTTAAAATCCATTCGTTTAAAGATAGCCCCAAGATGGGATGAATAAAACCGAAAATCCAAACGCTTTGGGTATATATATCGATATTGGACTAGAAAAAAATTTATTGCGCCATCATTTTTTTTTGGAATATTTTTGTTAATCATTTTCAATAAAAATTTTTATTTGCTTTTCATTTTTTAATCGAGTTATAATCCCCAGCGAGCAATCCAGGTGCAAGAACACCTGGAAAGCCCTAACCAGGAATAAAAGGAAAATTTTATCCATGGCTGCCACTATACTAACTGATTCTTCAAATCTTTTGAACCGCCTGGTTTCCCGGGCGCGATCTTCTTTTGCCGTTCCCGCAGCGAGGTTGGACTTTGTCCAAGCCCTTTTGGCGGCTATGCGCCTATCCCCGGCGTTTACGGCGAAAGGGATGCTCAACAGAATGAAGATATGGGAACGTATAACCGGTTCATGGGACCAGCGCCCAGGACCGAGATTGTTTCTCTCTGTTTCTGCGTGCGTTGGTTGCCTGGTGCCATTTTAATTGGGAAACAGCAACCTTATCGCAAAACAGGAGTCAACATTTATGCGCTTTCAACGTGTTTTATCTATTCAGGCTTTAAAACTTCAACATTTTTTGGTTAAACGCTATTTTTCTTTGCAGACGATGGCTGCCAAGCTGGAACAGGCGTATCAGGCATAACAGATTTTGAAAAAAAATTTTAAAATAAACAATCTCTTAACAAAATACTGTCGGATTTGACACCGCCACCTCGCGCGCAGATTTGTGCAGAGTTTCAGTGGACTACGCGAAATTTTTGATTGGAATGCATAGCTATCCGCAGCGCTTAAATATTTCGGCAAAGAAAATTTACTTTGTTTGGTACAGCGCTGTTCTAAAAATTGTTCACCACCTCTGAACGTTTTGCTGCCTCTATCCACGTTTAATCTGTGTTCTGAAACCTACATACCCCTGCTCCGATGCTTCCCAACCCGAATCTCTTATCAAACGAAAACCGTTCCAACTTCCACGCGGCTCTTTCTCTCTTCTAACAAATTCTTTTAAATTCTCCCAACTAGCTGAATTTGAATCATGCCACTGCTCATCAACCTTCTTTAAATGATAGGCTCGAATAAACTGGTTAGGATCCATCTTTTGTAATAATTGATACCACTCTCAAATTCCGCGGGTTAAATTTAGGCACGATAAATACTTCTTTGTAATATTTTAGATTATGTTTTTCACATTCATCCCAGGTCATCGACACAACACCGCCCGCCTGTTTGAGCAGAGTATTGACGACATCAGGACACATGCCCCAAACCGCCGCCCCTAATGGCTGCTCGCCTTTGTTGTTTGCCATATCCGGATTTGCACCTTGTTGAAGTAACACCTCGACTGCTTTCTCGTCTCCTTGTTTACAAGCTGTAATGAGTTTATCTTGTAAAGCCGATTGCCTAGGTGTGGTATAGAGTTTTGGTGGAGGTATCAAGGTTTGCGGAATAGCCTGCAATATCGACGGTAGTGGCGGCGTTGATTTCGGCAGTTGAATCGGTGGCGTTCCGTTGTGTATCTTTTAAGATCTACCTCATGCATCGTAGTGTATATGTGCTCACCTTGGCTTGGCTGTTTTTCAGTCTCTATTCCCTGTTTAATCTGTGCTCTATAATTCACATAACCCAATTCCGTTGCGGTCATATGCCGGCCTTAGCAAAGCGCCTCGATTGCAACTGTAATGGTCCATCACTCATCTTAGTCAGTACATACTTTTTCAAATTTTCCCAACCCCTAACTATCGTTATCATGCCATAGTTCATCCACTTTCTGTAAATGATAAGCACTTATGAACGGATTGGAATCTATCTTTTGCAACAAATATACCATTCTCCGTAAGTCTGCGGGTCAAACTTCGATACGATAAATACCTCTTTGTAATGTATTAAATTATGTCTGTTCATATTCCTCCCATCATCCGCGCAGCGCCGCCCGGTTGTTTCAACAAGACATTCACGACATCAGGACCATGCCCCAAACCGCCGCGCCTAATGGCTGCTCGCCTTTTGAGTTACGATATCCGATTTCGCGCCTTGTCGAAGTAACACCTTGACCCTGTTCTCATTTCCTTGTTTACAAGCCGCAATAAGTTGATCTTGTAGTTCTGACTTTGCTGTTTTATTGGCTGCTTTGCCGACTCTATCTCTTGTTTAATCTGTGCTCTGTAACCTATATACCCCGCTTCTGTCTTTGAGCTCGCCGAGGTATACCTCCGCTTACTCTTAAATCCAAATTTTATTTCTGAAGTCGTTTCTCTTCTCTTTGCCTAAGTTTTCATATGCTTTCCAACTTGAGCTGTATCCTTATCATTCCATGCTTCATCAACTTTCTTTAAATGATATGGCCGGATAAATGGATTCGGGTCAATTTTCAGCAACAATTGATACCATTCTTCGTAAGTCTGCGGGTCAAACTTTGGTACGATAAACACTTCTTTATAATGTTTTAAATTATGCAACTCGCATTCCTTCCAAGTCATTGACGTAATGCCCCCAGCTTGTTGCAGCAACTCATTGACAACATCAGGACACATGCCCCAAACCGCTGCACCTAATGGCTGCTCACCTTCGGCGTTCGCGATATCGGTTTCGCGCCTTGTTGAAGTAACACCTTGACCGCTTTTCATCGCCTTGTTTACAAGCCTCAATGAGTTTATCTTGCAAGAGCAATTGTGTAAAAGTTTGTAGAATCTGCAATCCGAATATCAAATTTGATTTTAAAGTTTGGTCGGGTGACTGTTGCTTCATTTCATGTTGATTGCTTTTTAATTCTATTTGACTTTTTTGTTTCACTAGCTCTTTTAGCTCCTTTATGAATTCTATATCTTGCTTAATCTGTACTCTGTAATTGATGTATCCTGATTCTGTTGTAGTCAATGCTACTAACAATATCGCTTCCTGGTAATTGCGATAGTCCACTATTCATCTTGGTTGACACATATTTTTTCAAATTTTCCCAACTTGAACTATCGTTATCATGCCATAACTCATTCACTTTCTGTAAATGATAGAAACTTATGAACGGATTGGAATCCATTTTTTGCAACAAATCATACCATTCTCTGTAGGTATTGCAGCAAATTTAGGTATTATAAATACCTCTTTATAGTGTTTTAGATTATGTTGCTCACATTCTTGCCAAGTCAACAAGTGCACTGCTGTCCGCCCGTTGCAATGCCCGTTGCAATAATGCATGTAAGCCTCTCAGACATGCTCCAAACCGCCGCTCCTAACGGCTGCTCACTTTCGGCGTTAGCAATGTCTGGTTTAGCACCTTGTTGGAGTAACACCTTGACTCTGTTCTCATCGCCCTGTTTGCAAGCCACAATCAGTTGATCTTGCAGACGATCCGCTGACTGCCTTTGGGAAAGGGAAAACTGACCGGATTTGGTGAAGAGTTAGGAGATGTAGTTGTTGTTGCATGGCTGGGCTCATTTTGGTTGATGAGGACTTTCCAATATTTCCTGGGGCAAGAAAATTGTGCATAATTTTAATGCAAGATGCAAGGAGTTCGAAGTTCATAAATTGGATGGCAATTTAACATGATCTGGATTCCAATCATGCGCTACGTCACTGAGTTAAACCTTAAAAAGTACCCCACATGTGGGTACTTTTAAGGTTTTACTCAGTGACGTGAGCATTATAAAAAATAAACAATTTTTGAATAATATTTAGCAAAATTATTTTTGTTCGTTCTGTTAACGGTCGTTTAAATTTTTTTTTATTTTTTAGCTTCCTTCCAAATTTCACGAATATTTTGAGTTGTTCCATAAAAGCAGACAGGAAGAACCGCTTTTGTTTTAGGAGAAACCAGTCTTTCCACTTCTTTAGGATTCATATTGAAAGAATCGTCTATGTTGGCAAAAATAGGAATTGCGCCTATTGCAAAGATTGCATTTTCAGTCGCGGCAAATGAGTTAAGCGGCACAATTACTTCATCACCTGCTTTAATTCCCGCAGCCTTCAGTGCTATTTTGATCGCATCCGTTCCGCTGCCACCAGTACCAATACAAGCCTGGGATGCCCGGTGTCAATGATGACATTAATTTAAAAATAATTTTAAAATCAATCCATTATTTTTAAAAAATGTTATGCTTTGACACCGATAACTTTAATAATTTATTTAAGAAATAAATACCTAGGGAAAAAAACGAGGTATTTTTTAAATGTA
>CAVPCA010000018.1:0-27357 GCA_963702315.1 uncultured Pseudomonadota bacterium | reverse complement strand
CTTTTTATGTACGTCTCCCTTTGGACTTTAGTTACGTATTGCTTCCCAGAGCCTTGGCTTCATCTACCGGCACCGTGGCTGGCTGTGCCCATTTTCACCAATAACTGATTGGCTGGAAGCTGAAATCTCTTACCCAGATCTTGTATAGATTTTTGCGCTTCTTGCACTAAAATTTCTTCAATATCAATGCCAGCAGAAACACCATAAGCAGCGCCGTAATTGCTTAAGTGCTCAATAGTGTGGATAAAATAAATTTGCGCGCCAAATTGCTGTTTAAGCTCTTCCGCTTTAGCTAAGATTTGGGCATCAGACTTGGGTCTAATTCAACGCCGACAAGTATTTTTTTATATTTTTGCATTATAAACTCCCTTTTTCTCAGGATAAGAGCCACATCTTTTATTATAACCAACACATCCCATTTCCGCAAAGAAATTCCTGTGGATAAGTTCTCATTTTTAAGAGCGTATTGAACCTGCAAATTTCTATCCCCAGGAATTACGCGTGTTATCAACAACCTCCACACAGGTATGGTTATAATATAAACAACTGTTTTTATTATAAAAAATGAAACTATACATTAATTTCAAATACACTATAACAACATCTTAATATTTTAAGATTATTATTATTGTGTTTTAATCTTTAAAAATCGCTGGTTAAAATAAATGCAAAAAAGACATTGACTTAAAAATAAAAATTTATTATGATTACCAGCTGTTTTTCGTATTAAGAAGGTGTTTTATGTACAGAACCTATCAACCGAGGTAATCTTCACCGTAAGCGGACGCACGGATTTAGAGCCCCCATGCAGACTGTGGGTGGTCGCCGGGTGTTAAGCCAACGTAGAGCCAAAGGCCGCAAGCGGTTGTGTGTTTGAAAAAAAAGTTTTTTTAAAAAGATTTCGCTTACTCCGGAAATATCAATATCGACTGATCCAATCTTCACCGCTTTCTTTGGTTAAAAGATTTTTTGTTTTGCATCAAAGGATTAATCGATAGGAATATCCACGTTTAGGTATCATTGCGGCAAAAAAGAAATTTCCTACAGCCGTTGTGCGTAATGTACTCAAACGACAGGTTCGAGAATCTTTTAGACACCATCGCTCTTTTTTGGGAGGATATGATTTGATTATTCTGGCCCGGACGAAAGCAGCCAAGGCAACTCGTATTGAAATAAGGCAGTGTTTGAATGAATTATTTTCAGAATTCGTCGATAAGTCACGGGCGTAAGCCCACCAAGATCTTGTCGCATATCCTGATAGGTCTTCTGCAGGGGTATCGGTTTTTTATCAGCCCATTGCTGGGCAACCGGTGTCGCTTTTATCCTTCGTGTTCACAATACGCCATCCAAGCCTTAAACGAATGGGGATTAATCAAAGGATCTTTTTTAACGATAAAAAGATTGAGCCGTTGTCATCCTTGTTCATCCAGGAGGATATATGACCCGTTGATTCCCCTTTTTTTTTTTTTTTTTTTTTTTTTTTTTTTTTTTTTTTTTTTTTTTTTTTTTTTTTTTTTTTTTTTTTTTTTTTTCCAGCGTGTAGGGAGAAATTCGATTTGTTGGAAATTTCTGCTTCCTCTTTATTTAAAAAGGGTCCCTCTCATGAACTTTAAAAATTTTGATTTTAATACGATTAGACGAATTACTTTATATATTGCGATAGCATTAATTGCGAGTTTACTGTGGAATATCTGGGTTAAAGAACACCCCACTACTTCTAAACCTGGAAACACTTCTGTTGAAAATGGGCCGGCAGGATTTGTGCCACCTTCTTTTTCTGGAAAAACCGCAACCTTGCCTGCAACTACCACCACGACTGCTACGCCGACTCAAACTACCATTCCTTCTACCGTTTCAAATCTTGTGAATATTAAGACCGATGTATTAAACGTCGCAATTACTAGAAGGTGGTGATTTGTCTTCTGCACAATTATTAAAATACGATGAGTCTTTAGATAAACCGCGTGTTCCAGTCACTATTGTCTCTGCTGATCCGGATACGCTGTATTTGGCGCAAACCGGATTAAAGAAAAATGGAGCATCCAGCGTTGAAAATATTCATTTTACGGCAAAACAACAAAATTTTGAATTGGCGGAAGGACAAAAAACCTTATCCGTCGAGTTAACCGGACAAACGGCTTCTGGGTTACAAATTAAAAAGATTTATACTTTTGAAAAGGGTAAATACAATATTCAGGTTAACTATCAAATTGTGAATAATAGCAATTCCCCATGGGTGGGCAATATTTATCAGCAAATCGTGCGTCGTGATTTACCCAAGAAAAAAGCACTACATTCACGTGCTTATGATGGCGCCGCCATCTCAAGTCCAGCGCATCCTTATGAAAAGCTGCCTTTAAAAAAATTACAAAGTGACGCCGTTAATCGCGATGTCCAAGGTGGTTGGATTGCGATGCAGCAAGCCTATTTCCTTTCTGCTTGGATACCGACTGCTAATCAATATAATCATTATTACAGCAGTGTCAGTGATGGAATTTACACCATTGGTTACGTTGGCCCAGAGCTCAACATTGCTCCTCAAGCATCGATTAATCAGCAAGCTATGTTTTATGTGGGGCCTGAGATTACGGATTATTTAAAACCTTTAGCGAAAGGATTAGATCTTACGATTGATTATGGTTGGTTGTGGATGATTTCCAAAATTATTTTTTGGGTGATGGACCATATTAACAATATCGTTAGAAACTGGGGTTGGTCGATCATTATCACCACGCTGATTATAAAACTACTTTTTTATAAATTATCGGAAAAAAGTTACCGATCCATGGCGAAAATGCGCGATATTCAACCACGGTTACAAGCATTACGCGAACGTCATGGTGATGACAAACAAGCGCTTGGCAAAGCGACGATGGATTTTTATAAAACGGAAAAAATTAATCCATTGGGTGGTTGCCTGCCAACTATAGTACAAATTCCCGTATTTATTGCATTATATTATGTTTTAATTGAGAGCGTGCAACTCCGCCAAGCCCCATTTATTTTATGGATAAGAGATTTATCGGTACATGATCCTTACTATATTTTGCCTATTTTGATGGGGGTCAGTATGTTTGTGCAACAAAAATTAAGCCCGCCGCCGCCAGACCCCACTCAAGCAAAAATGATGATGTTTTTACCCGTGGTATTTACCATTTTCTTTTTATCTTTTCCGGCGGGATTGGTGCTGTATTGGTTAGTCAACAATTGCGCAACGATTCTGCAACAATGGTATGTGATGAAAACTTATAAACCAACAAAACATGTTTTTAAGAGTAAAAAGAAAAAATAGGTAAATGATAAACAGCAATTCCCGCTAGAGATTAAACTTTGAAAATTATGAAATTAAAAAATGATTTAAAAATAATTTTCGTAGAAAATCTTTCCCTGATGGGGGTTCGCAAGGGGGAGAAGAGCGGAGCGATCTCCCCCTTCATTCCCGAATTCAGGCTTTGCCTGGATTCAGGATTCAAACCAGGAAGCAATGAACGCGTAGCGGGAATTGCTGAATGATAAACGATACCATTGCAGCAATTGCCACCCCAAAAGGGCGTGGTGGAATTTCCATTATCCGAATTTCAGGATCCTTAGCCTTAGAAATCGCGCAAAAAATAGTGAGATTAACGCCATCGTCCAGAAAAGCAATTTTCACTATTTTTTACGATCAAAATGGAAAACCGCTAGATGAAGGCATTGTTTTATTTTTCCGAGCGCCTAATTCTTTTACCGGTGAAGACGTTTTAGAATTACAAGGACACGGCGGGCCAGTGATTGCAGATTTGTTATTAACCGAAGTGTTAGCCCTAGGCGCGCGTTTAGCTAGGCCTGGTGAATTTTCAGAAAGGGCTTTTTTAAATAATAAAATGGATTTAGCACAAGCCGAAGCGGTTGCCGATTTAATCGAAGCCAGCTCAGCAGCCGCCGCAAGGTGCGCAATGCGTTCCTTGCAAGGAGAATTCTCAAAACAAATCCACGCCATTGTTAACCAAATTATCCAGCTACGTCTTTTTATTGAAGCTGCTATCGATTTCCCTACTGAAGAAATTGATTTTTTATCCGAAAGCACTGTACAAACAGATATAGAATCCGTGATCACTCATTTAGAAAATTTATATCATCAAGCCAAACAAGGATTGCTTTATCGAGAAGGCATTCATTTGGTGATTGCCGGAAAACCCAATGCCGGTAAATCCAGTCTTTTAAATTGTTTGACCGGCAAAGACGCCGCCATCGTCACCGACATTCCAGGCACTACCCGTGATATGCTCAAAGAATCTCTGGAAATAGATGGCATCCCAATCCAAATCATGGACACCGCCGGATTAAGGGAAACCACAGACATTATTGAACAAGAAGGCGTGCGCCGCACTCGACAAGTACTTAAGCAAGCCGACGTTATTTTATGGATCATGGATATTGAAGACAAAGATTCCAGCCAACTGAAAGAAATAAACTCCTATAAAATTCCAGTTGTCGTCATAAAAAATAAAATTGACAAAACCAATCAGCTTCCGGAAAAAAGCGAATGGCTGAATTATGTGAGCATTTCATTATCCGCCAAATACAATCTTGGCATAGATTTGCTTAAAACTCATTTAAAACACTTACTCGGAATCAATGTTTCCGCCGAAACCGTTTTTATTGCCAGGCAACGCCATTTACAGGCGATGGAAAAAGCGTTGACCTATTTAAAATTAGGTATTACATCGTTTACTTCAACACAAGCCAGTGAATTAGTGGCCGAAGAATTAAAACAAGCTCAACTCATGCTATCCGAAATAACCGGCGAATTTACAACCGACGATTTACTCGGAAAAATATTTTCAAGTTTTTGCATAGGGAAATAAACTTGACGCACAGATTTTTTAACTGTTAAAATAAGTTTGTGTGTAATTTGGAATAAAAAGTGTATGAAAGAAAAAATAGTTGTCATAGATAAAAATTCAAAGGTGGAAACAATTCTCAAAGAAATTATGGCTCTTCCTCCCTTGGAAACATCAGGTTATCTACAGGTTGATCCACGAGAATCTTTAATATGTCTGCAAGGGGAATGCAGCATCTTGAATAACCCTGAAGATCAGCATGGTCATCAATATAAATATATAGGCACTAAAAGTTTAGTTGATTGTATATTTGTTTTAATCGAGAATGAGTCAAATGAATATTTTTCTATTCACATCGACAGAAGAATAAATGAAAATTTTTTTGAAGGTGTCTCTGAATTTAAAAAAGATTCAAAATGTCTGAAAGTTATTCTGATTGGAGGAGTACAGTCAATCGTGCCCAATTTAATGCCATCAGATTCTCCTATGGAATCAGTTTCTGGGCAAGTTTTAAAAAATATTATCTTTCAATTGATCGGTCTGGCTAAACAGTACACGGTCAAAGTAATCGGTCAATCGCTAATGGAACACAACCTCGAAGGTCCTGTACTTAAAAAAATTGACGATTCAATGTCGGAAGAAAAGATTAAAGAGCTGATTGATAAGAAAAAAGTGAAAATTTATGAGGCATTTTGTGCTCAGGTCCCAATGTTATTTTTTTATCTATATGGTCAAACTTTTAATAGCAATTTTGTTGATATTAGATTTCCTAACCCAGATATTTTAACTAAATCTAAAAAATATCACGAAGATCTAGAAGACAAGCGGTTTTTGTTTGCACAGTTACTTCCGATGGTAAATTTTCAACAATTTTTATCAATTGCTAATTTAATAAAAGAGCTCCCTGAATTATCTAAGGACAGAAATAAAAGTAAAGCCCACAATCCAATGGGTGCGGCTGATTTGAAACGACACCCCCAAGGAAGCTTACAAAATAATCAAATATTGAACGAAAATAGATCTAATTTAGATAGCAATGGCCCTAGTGAAGGCAAGGATAGTTCAAAATTAAAACGCAAATCATCAGCTCAGGCTAGCGTCGTTCCAAATCAGCCGCACCCCAATCCAATTACTAATTTTTATCGATACGTTTCAAATATGATGTGCTTTGAAGGAGCACAATTTTTGGAATATCATGCACTAGGCGTTCAAATGAAGAATAAATTTCAGAATTTTGTGATTAAATTAGGAACGACAAAAATTGAAATTTTTAATATCCCTCTGCATACTAAAGTTTATAACCAAGAACTCAGAGAAATTCACACAGAAGTTCATTTTATCAGCAAAAAATATTTTGTATTCTTCCGTGGACAATGCTATCAGCCGATTCCCAAGATGGGCGAAAAAGCGGAAAAAAACTACAAGGAGGCAAAAAAATTAATAGACCAATCCAAAAACTATAAACTCACCTTTATAGCGAATGATTGGACCAGGTATTATCAAAATCTTGATTGTCTTCGCAAGAGTGCGGTCTATCTGTATCTCTATTCCTCTAGTAAGAAATGGAAAGATTTTCATATTAAAACCTTATCCGGTTATTTAACGGAATTATTCTTTGAAACACTTAAATTAGCTTTAAAAGATAACGTTTCCAAGACTATTAGTGAATACGCTACAGAAGAAAGAGAGCCATCCTTAAAAGATTTTCACACGGAGGCCTTGTTTAGTTATTCGACAGCATTCTTTGGACAGCTTAAGTTGGGTTTTAAAGATAATGTTTCACTGCTCATTAGTGAATACGCCACGCAAAGCCCTTAGATAATATTCACTTCAGGCAATAACTGAATTCCAAATCGATCTAAAACGGATTGTTGGATTTCTTGAGCGAGTTGATGGATTTGTTGGCCGGTGCCGCTACCGTAATTGACTAACACCAAAGCATGTTTTTCATGCACGCCAACGGCCCCTTTTCGATGGCCTTTCCAACGGCATTGCTCAATCAACCATCCTGCCGGTATTTTAACCCCCGTAACCGAAGGATAATGTGGGATTTTGCCCAAACTACTTTCCATCGTCATAAATTTTTCAGAAGAAATAATGGGATTTTTAAAAAAACTGCCCGCATTGCCGATAATTTTTGGATCGGGTAATTTTTGTGTACGTAATTGGATAACCGCTTGGCTAATTGCCTGAATGTTGAGCTCACCCATTGGCACGTTCGAAATGAGTTGCCGCAATTCCCCATACTCAAGGTGAAACACGGGTTTTTTTCGCAACTTTAAAGTGACGGAGAAAATAATATATTGATCTTTGAGTTGGTTTTTAAAAACACTGTCTCGATAACCGAAACAACAATCGGAGTGAGCAAATTCTTTTATAGAACCGTCGCGCCGATTTATCGCCTTTAAACAATGGAAAACTTGCGTTAATTCTACACCATAAGCGCCGATATTTTGCATGGGGGCCGCGCCAACCGTTCCAGGAATTAAAGATAAATTTTCTACTCCGGCGTAATTGTGCTGTAAGCAATACATCACGAGATCATGCCAATTTCCCCCCCCGCCGGCTTCAACCAAAACCTGATCGTCATCCTCCTCTGTACAGGTAAGCCCTTTAATTTTTATTTTGATAATAATTCCGGGAAAGTCTTGGGTTAACAAAATATTACTGCCTTCGCCCAAAATCAATTTAGGCAGCGCCTGGTAAAACGGCGTGGTTAACAGCGTTTGGAGCTGCTCAACTTGGGTAATTTCACAAAAGAAACGGGCGTTTGCGGCAATTCCAAAAGTATTATGCGCTTTAAGCGGGAAGTTTTCCTTAATCCAATCAAATTTGTTTGACATATGTGATGAATTATACTTTAATTTTGATTTTCAAACAATCTCAATGGATAGCTTGTGAAACAATTGACAGCGGGTTTGGACGCTTTAAATTTGCGATTAGCGGAACCCGAACAAAACAAAATACTTGAATTTTTACATTTATTACAGAAATGGAATCAACATTATAATTTAACGGGCATTAAAGACTTGCCGGCGATGATTAATTATCATGTTTTGGATAGTTTAACGCTGGCGCCATTTATTCAAGGAGAGTCTATTTTGGATTTTGGCACGGGTGCGGGTTTTCCAGGAGTGCCTTTATCTATTTATTTTTCACAAAAAAAATGGTGCTTATTGGACAGTAATGGGAAAAAAATTCAATTTTTAGTGTATGCCAAGGCACAGTTGCATTTAGAAAACGTAGAAGTTATCCATCACCGTGCTGAAAAATGGGAAACACTGCTGCAATTTGATTCAATTGTGGTTCGCGCCGTGGAAAGTTCCATTCAAAAAATTATTGAAACCACGCAAAATTTATTGCGCCCAGATGGTCAATGGTTAATTATGAAAAGTGGTCCGTGCGAAGAAACATTAAAAAATGGATTTTCCGTACAGTCATATCCAGTGCATATCCCTGGTGTTGCGGCTAAGCGTTATATTATTGTAGTAAGGAAACCTGCTGATGAGAATGTATCATTTTAAATTTTGGGAACAGATTTTTGAGGGTTGGCTTGAAGATAAAATAACGACTTTATCTGCAGCTTTGGCTTATTTCGCTGCTTTTTCTATCGCCCCCGTTTTAGTGATATGCATTATTGTCGCTGGTTTTGTTTTTGGGGCCGATGTTGCTGAAAACCAATTAATTTTGCAATTAGGTGCGTTTATCGGAAAACAAAACGCCAAACAGTTGAGTGATATGATTGCTAGCGTGCATGCCACTCAATTCAACACCGCAGCAGGCGCCGTGGCTACAGCCGTTCTTTTACTGGGCGCTTCGGGATTTTTCGGTCAACTGCTGGAAGCTTTAAATAGTATTTGGGGTATTCGCTCTAAACCTGGGCCCATAGCTGGACGTATACGCGGAATCATTAAACGACGGACATTATCATTTCTTTTAGTCTTAGCAATGGGAATAATTACGGTTATTTCTATTGCTTTAAGTATTTTTTTAAATGTGTTTAAACCAATCATTCATATTGCCTTGTTGTTTCAAATTATGAATTTTGTTATTTCTCTTATCATAATCACCTTAATATTTGCGATGTTATTTAAATTTTTAGCAGATGCAAGTTTAACCACAAAAGACGTGATTGAAGGCGCTTTTTTTTCTGCATTGCTTTATGTCATTGGAAAATTTATTTTGGCCTGGGCGCTCCGCCATATGCATTTAAACTCAAAATATGGCGCTGCTAGTTCATTTGTGGTTATTTTATTTTGGCTATTTTACTCCGGTCAAGTGATTTTAATCGGCGCCGAATTTATTAAAATCAACGTACAACGAAAAGGAAAGTCAATACAACCCGCTTCCCATGCGGTCTCTATTAAATGAATTGCTGAAAATATTATTTTATTTGTTCGTCAGGATTTTATGGCTTTTGGCATTCAGGGCAAAAGGTGGAGGTGCGTTGGGCAATGGTGATCGCTTTTAAAGGTGTTTTGCAACGAGGGCAGGGTTTTGTAACACGTCCGTATACTTTGGTTTGCATTTCCTTGTGTTTTTTATAAGAATCCATCCCTCTACGTAAAGCAAGTCGAATCGACTTAAACAATGATTTAACTAGTGCTTTATCTCCCACAACTTTGTTTGCGGGTTTTCCTGGAAAAATTTTTGCAAACCATAAAGCTTCGGTGGTGTAGACATTGCCTAAACCGGTCAGATTTTTTTGATCCATTAAAACAATTTTAATCCGCGCAGAAGAGTGCAATATTTTTTCTAAATGTTTTAAAGAAAGTTCTTTTAGGGCGTCTGGCCCTAGATTGGTTAGAGCAGGACGTTTTAATAAATCTGTAAAGCGTGAAGCGGTTAAAATTTTACCAAACATGCGAGAGTCCTGAAAATGCACGAAACTTTTGTCATTCAATTTAAATGAAGCGCGCACATTTTCTGCTTGAGCGTTTTGACTATGGGTTAAATAACCCGTCATTCCTAAATGTATTGCCATACCGCCTTCTCCACGAAATCGAACTAGAATCCATTTTCCCTTTCGTGAAAGCGATTCGATAGTTTTCTTTTGTGTATTACTTATAAAATCTCTTTCGGAAAATCCACCGCGTTGGCGTACGGAAGCAGGAGCAATCGTTTTAGCGATTTGCTTTCCCTTAAGCCAGGGTTTAAGTAATTTAATTTGCTCTTCAACATCCGGTAATTCAGGCATACATAAAAACTAGTATCAAAACTATACGCTGTCAAAAATAAATTAGCCGCATTGACCTTGGTTGAAGAACTAGACAATTAGTAGTGTGGTTGATGCGAGAAACCGCTAAGGATGATTTAAAGTAATGCGGAAAGTAGAATTGTAAACAGACTCTAGCTGATGTTGCGGGGAGAGTTTAGGCAGTTGCATTTTTTCAATGGGGGGATAGAAGGTTTGCTCTAAGACAAATCTACCTTTTAAAGCAGCATGAGAAACTAAATCGGTATAAACAATCCAGGAGCTTCCCGCCGGAAACGCCATAGGCGTCGCAGCAACGGACAGTTGATAATCCATATCTTTTTTCATTCGATTATGGACCTTAAGCATATAATGATCATAAGGTAATCTTTTTTTCTTAGTGAGTTTTAAATGATAAAGCAAGTCGGCTTCAAGTGGGAATGGCGCTCTGACTTTGGGTAAAAAACGCTGCATAACCTTATGAAAGGGCTCACCCAATTTCCAGTGACGCGCTTCACCAAAAGGATTAATATTGGAAAAAACTCTTAAAATACGCAAATTATTGACAGGGGTTGAAGGAAAAGCATCAACGTGTAAGCGTGTGTCATCTTTTCGATAAGAGGATTTCCTGCCTAAAATTTCTACCGGTCGATAACTGGTGCGCCCACTGTGTGTTAACGCATCATATTGTGGGCAAAGCGCCTGCAACAATCCGCAGCTAAAATCGTGATAACGCTTTAACATGCCGGAAAGTATAGGATCAAACTGATTGGAATCCACCCCGGTTACGCGATTGGTTTTGATGTTGTAGCTAATATTTTTTTTCTTTTTGGGTAAAACCGGCAGTGTAAATAGGTTTTTTTCCTCAGCTGTCAATGCAAATACTAAATTTGGTAGATAAACGACATGCCCCTGCTCTAGCGCTTGCGCCACTTCTTGGGTTTGCAGCGGGGATAAATGAGGTTCCCAAGTTCGTAAGTCGCTGGTAAAAAAACGGTTTTGTTGCAGTTCAAAAAGTACCGGTTCCATAGCGCTACATCCTATCACAATAGGCAAAACTTTTGCGAATATTCTTGTTATCGATATTTTTGGCAGCCATCGCCACTGGACACAATGTGTACTCTGCAGGCGAAACTTTATAATTTTTTAAAACCAACCAACCCTCCGGGTGAGTTTGCATCCAATCTTGGATTTTGGAATAAGGGACGACAATAGGGGTTTTCAATCGTCCGAAAAACTCGAATAACTCTTCTGGAGCATGGTCATTATTAGGAAAAGCTACCGGAATATTTTTTTCTTGTAAAGCGGCAATGCGCATGGATAGCTTGCGCCAATCATTATGATGAGCGACGACTCTGAAGATACTGATTTGCAAAACGAGACAGCAAATAATACTAGATACAGTAATAGCCAGCACTGTTTTTTCTGTATTTACTCTTTTTAAGAGTAAAAAATAGAAGCTTACCGCTAAAAAAATAATGCCCCACCAAGGTGAAACCGCATTTGTCCAAAAATATTGAGATTTTATAGCAGGAGTAAGAAAATAAGGCCCAATAAAATATAACAAGCCCAAAGCCAAATAAAAAATTATTAAAAGAACATTATCCCACGCTTTGCTTTCTAACGGCTGATCCAACATAAAACTGATTAGCAAAGAAAATATCGGAATTAAAGGAAAAATATAACTGAAAGATTTTGAGCCAAAAATGGAAAGAATAAAAAAAGCAGGTAATAAACTAGATAACAAAAAGATCACATTACCAATATCGGATAATTTTTTTTGCTGACGCCAATAAGCAATCAGCGCTCTCCAGGGCCTTAACCAAATAATCCAAGGTGACAGCAATAAAGGTAAACTCATTAAATAAAAATATCCATTGCGATTGACACCGTGATGCCCAGTAATTCTGCTGACCGATTGTTTGAGAAATAAATCATGCGCATATTGTGCACCCCCAGAAATTGCAGCCGGCAATGCCCAACAAGCAAAAATAAGGATGCTAAAGATTAAAGCTAAAAAAATACATAAATAAGTTCTTTGCAAATTCTGCGTAGATTGTTTCCAAAAGCAAACCAAAATGGCTGGGGGAAGCACAAATAAAAAAATCACCGGGCCTTTCGCCAGCACACCCAACCCAGTGATTAATCCCCAATAAAACCAGTGTCTTTTAAGCGTAGTTTTTCCAGCAACATATAAAAAATATAAACTAGTTGTAATGAAAAATGTGATCATCATATCAAACCAAGTGATATAATTTTCGAGGACCCACACAAAAACACCTAAAATTAAAAGAGGCGCAAAATAGGCAAGATTTTTACGCTGTGGCCACATCACCCTAGCCAAAGCATAGGTCATCAAGACAGTTCCCAGCATAAACAATTGCGGCAAAATTTTAAGCCAAAAGGTATTGACCCCAAAAATCACCCATCCCAGCTGAATTAACCAATATAAAAATGGCGTTTTCTCCGCATAAGGCAGTCCAGTTTGTACGGGCACTAAAAAACGATGATGATAAAACATTTCCCAAGCAATAGAAGCATGATGCAATTCATTAGAAGGCTGCAGCGGTTTGATAAACCCAGTAACAGAAATTAAAAATACCCAAAATACGGTACAAATGATGAAGGGATAAAACAAAAAATTATTTTCCTGTATCATTTCGGGTTTCCCGATGCGCAGGATATAAACCAGGAAGCGATTTTCGCTTCAGCGGGAATCGCGGGCGGCGACGAGAAATATTCACGATGTATGGAATAAATTGAAGTCTTTTCGATTAATATCATAGATAGAATGAGCATGCGCTCATTCTATCATCCTAAATTAATCAGTTGCCACCGCAGTAGGCGGCAGTTCCAGGGTTACCTCACGAAAATTAAATCTACGCAAAACGTTCAATTTTGGCTCAGGCTTGACGAAAAATTGGGCGAAAAAGCGGAGCATACACAGGTATGTGAGCATTTTGAGCACGATTTTTCGTCAAGCCTGAGCCAAAAGTGGACGTTACCTGGTTTTCATGAGGCGGCCCTGGTGGCAGTTCACAGCCACGCTAAGGTAGCTAATAAACAAAGCATGGCCATAACAGCTAAGTAAGACTGTAATAATTTTTTTTCTTCGATTTTTTTCATCACTGTCTCCTAAGTTGTTATCTACGAAATCAAGGGTTGTCAATTCAATATAGCCTACTTTTAACCCGATTGCTTAACCATCTCTTAAGGAACTGTATTTTTTTAGAATAGACACGAAGAAATAACCCCCTCTTTGGTAATGACTATTCATTAAATAACCTATTGATTTTTAAAGATAAAATTTTATTATATTCCCACAGTCCGGCATTGAAAATCAAAATATTTGCAACTCAGATGGGAGATATCCAAAAAATAATTTGTATTTTTCCTACACAATAAGCGGAAATACTCTTTCTTGTATTTTTTAAAAATTTAATTACAGATAAATAATGCACTTGACTACAGCCCCCGCGCTAGCATAGTTATCCACAGCACGATACAATGTTTTTTTGTCTTAACTAACATTCCATTTGGATTTCTTGTGAATAGTCAACTTTGGGAAAGATGCTTAGATCATTTGCGTGAAAAGGTGGCCGAGCCAAAATTCAATACTTGGCTGCGCCCATTACAAGTTGACCATCAACCCAACAGTCTGATTTTGTTAGCGCCGAATCCATTTGTTGTAAAATATATTAACGATCATTTTATGGACAAAATAATGGAAGCTTTGCAACTCATTTCTGGTGCAGAAAAAATCCCTGCCATTACCATTAAAGTCGGCGCACGCAGCGATGCAGCAGATCCCGCAACCAAAAAAGTTAAAAATGCTTCTCATGCATTTAGAGAAAGCCAATCGTTGCAAAGCAATCTACATAGAAATTTTAATTTCAGTAATTTTGTGGTGGGTAAATCCAATCAGTTGGCGTTAGCGGCAGCGATGCAAGTCGCGGAAAATCCGGGGCATGCTTACAATCCATTGTTTATTTATGGCGGAGTCGGTTTGGGCAAAACCCATCTCATGCATGCTATTGGACATTCTATATTAGAAAGGAATCCAGAAGCTAAGATCCTGTATTTGCATTCCGAACGGTTTGTCGCCGATATGATCAAAGCCTTACAACGCAATGCGATGCATGAATTTAAACGCTATTATCGAAGTCTCAACGCATTATTAATCGACGATATCCAATTTTTTGCGGGTAAAGATCGATCACAAGAAGAATTTTTTCACACTTTTAATTCTTTATTTGATAGCCAACAACAAATTGTATTAACTTGTGATCGCTATCCTAAAGAAATTGATGGTCTGGAAGAGCGTTTGAAATCTCGCTTTGGTTGGGGATTAACCACGGCGATTGAACCGCCGGAATTAGAAACCAGGGTGGCTATTCTGATGGCGAAAGCCGAAGCCGCTAAAATCGCCTTATCTGAAGATGTCGCCTTTTTTATCGGCAAACATATTCAATCTAATGTGCGTGAATTGGAGGGGGCATTAAAACGCGTTATTGCTAATGCGCATTTTACAGGACAGCTCATCACCATTGATTTTGCGCGAGAAGCGCTCAAAGATCTGCTGACTTTGCAAGCAAAATTAATTAATATTGAAAATATCCAACGCACGGTAGCGGAATATTACAAGATTAAATTAAGTGATTTACTCTCCAAGCGGCGTAATCGTTCCTTGGCCCGTCCAAGGCAAATCGCCATGACTTTGGCCAAGCAGCTCACCACGCACAGCTTACCAGAGATTGGTGAATATTTTGGCGGGCGAGATCATACAACCGTTTTACATGCTTGCCGCGCTATCAACAAATTGTTGACTCGAGATTTAGATATTCAAGAAGATTATAAAAATTTGTTACGCATTTTATCTGCATAGGAGACTTCATGAAATTTTCTTTTATTCGCGAAGACTTATTAAAACCCTTACAAATGGTGATTGGTGTAGTTGATCGGAAACAAACCATGCCCATTCTTTCCAATGTGTTGCTGGACATTGATCAAAAATTATCGATTATTGGCACTGATTTGGAAGTTGAGCTTACTGGGTACAGCCAATTAACTAAATCTCTGTCTCTGTCTGCGCCGGTGAAGCTAACTTTGCCGGGACGCAAATTACTGGATATTTGCCGGGCGTTGCCGGAAAACTGTGCGATTGAGCTGTACCAAGACAAACAACAAATTATTCTCCGCGCTCAGCGTAGTCGTTTCACATTAAGCACTTTACCGCCGGGTGATTATCCAAACACAGAAACCCAGGCCCCTGTTTTACAAATGACTTTGAATCAAGTTGATCTGTTAGCGTTATTACAAAAAACTTACTTTGCCATGGCGCAACAAGACGTGCGTTATTATTTAAATGGGATGTTATTTGAATTTGTGCATCAGGCTTTGCGCGTAGTGGCGACAGACGGCCACCGCTTAGCGTTTAATGCGCTTTCTATACCCGTCAATATTGAAAATCGGCTACAAGTTATCGTGCCGCGCAAAGGTATTCTTGAATTAATGAAGTTATTAAGCGGACAAGAGCAAACCATTCATCTGGCGGTGGGTAATAACTATATTCAAGTCACTGCAGAGAATTTTAGCTTTATCACCAAATTAATCGAAGGTCGTTTTCCCGATTATCAGCGCGTGATTCCCAAGAGTGGGGACAAGCAGGTTATCGTCAACCGGGAAGATTTTAAACAAGCCTTAATACGCAGCGCTATTTTATGTCATGACAAAATACGCGGGATATTTTTGGAATTAAAGCCCAACCTATTAAGGATTTTAGCCAACAATGCAGAACAAGAAATGGCCGAAGAAGAGTTAGTGGTTGATTATACGGGTCCAGACATGGGATTGGCGTTTAATGTTACCTATTTATTAGATGTGTTAAACACCCTATCCTCTCCAGAAGTCCAGTTGATTTTTTCCAGCGCCAACAACAACAGTTTGTTAATTCAAGAACCCAATAGTCAAAAGGAACAGGCTTTCGTTATCATGCCCATGCGCATATAATTTTACATGTCAATCGATCAACTGGTTGTAGAGCATTTTCGGAATTTATCTGCGTTGAACTTGAAACCAAGTCCAGGAATAAACGTTATTTATGGTAAAAATGGTTCTGGAAAAAGCAGTATTTTAGAAGCTATTTATTTTCTCGCGCTGGGTAAATCTTTCCGCACTCATCTCTTACCCCGAATCGTGCAATTTGGCGCGGATCATTTTTCTATTTTTGTTCTTTTAAATAAAACAAAAGAAAATGAAATACGTATCGGGATTGAAAGAACTTTGCAGGGGGATAAAACAATGAAGTTAAATGGAGAGCACATCCATTCACAAATTCCCATTGCGCAACAAATTCCTTTGATCTTGCTCACTACCGAAAGCCATCGTTATTTTCATGACGGCCCGAAAGTGCGCCGACAATGGTTAGATTGGGGAGTGTTCCACGTGGAACATTCTTTCTATCCCGCCTGGCGTTTGTTCAATAAGGCCTTGAAACAACGCAATGCTGCTCTAAAAAGTAATCTTACTACTGTCGAAATTGAGGTCTGGGATCAAGACATCTCTGAATCTGCGGATTTTTTAGATAACTACCGAACAAACTATATTGCCGCTTTAGAACCTTATTTTTTAGAAATGCTGGAGGCCCTGGAGCTTCCCAAATTACAACTCAGATATAATCGAGGCTGGTCGACAGAGAAAGGCATCAAAACGGTTTTGAAACAAGATTTAGAAAAAGACCGAATGGCCGGCTTTACCAAGCATGGTCCACATCGTGCGGATTTAACGATATACGCAGACAAAATTCCTGCCGGCGATTATCTTTCCCAAGGCCAACAAAAACTAGCCGCCTACGCTCTCCACCTTTCGCAAGGCGTGCTGATAAATCATAAATTAAACCACTCTCCTATTTATCTGATAGACGATCTCCCCTCCGAATTGGACCCCACAAAACGCCAACTAATAGCCCGCATCCTAAGAAAAACTTTCGCCCAAATGTTCGTTACTGGCATTACGCTCGATGAGCTATCTGATGTAGTTAAGCTAGAAGATGCACAGATGTTCCACGTGGAACATCTTGTAAGGCAATGAGTTCGGCAAATTACTCTGAGATTGCTGGTTGCAGCTGATCCATTGCCGCTAGTCGGACTACGATTTAGCATTGCCAGAGTGGCGGCCAGGCGGAAACGGGCTTGCTCAACAAACAGCGGGTTTGGGTATTTGCTCAAAAAATTTTGTGTTATCACTCTTATATTTTATTAAATCGCGTAGCTGGAGGTTTCAGGGAGGTGTTTGATGAGGCCGTGGTTAAACATAAAGCTGGCTAACGCTTGATAACGAGCAGGGTCAAATTTTTCGGGTTCTGAGTCGAAATATTGGATAGAAGCAAACCAAGCCGCTCGATTTAAGGGGTTGTTTAATTCAGGATGTGCCTTGATGACCAATTGCCAGGATTCATCCGGATGAGTTTTTAAATATTGAATGCTTTCTGTTAAAGCGATCAAAAATTTCTTTAAGCGCGGATCATTTATATTGTCTTGATGGGTGACAAAAATCAATTCGTCATAAGAGGGAAAGCCATTTTCTTCTGGAAAAAATAACTGCGGCGGATGACCGTTTTGTTGTAACTGAATGGGCTCGAAATTGCGCATAGCGCCCGTAAACGCATCAATTTTTTTTGACAACAAAGCCTTTACTAAATCATACCGGACATTGATAAATTGAATGTCGGACAACTGCAATCCATGCGCTTGCAACATGGCTTGCATCATGACGGTGTCAATAGCGCCGGCGCTATAACCCACTTTTTTTCCCCGCAAGTCCTCTATTTTATCAATATGAGCACTTTTTAAAATGACTAGACAGTTAAGTGGTGAATTCACTAAAGTTGCAAAACGCATCAAGGGGAGGCCCTGATTAATTTGTAACAACAATTGCGGTTGATAGGTTAAAGCGATTTCAGCTTTATGTGTTGCCACCAGTTTGGGCCCGTCACTGGGGTCAGCCGGAGTCAACAGGCGTACTTGCAGTCCTTGTTGTTTGAAAAACCCCTTCTCTTGGGCAACCAAGAGCGGCGCATGATTGGGATTAATAAACCAATCTAAGACTACCGTTAATGGTTTTGGATTAGAAGTGGAAGGTTCTGCACCTAAAGCTGTAAAGCAGAAAATTAAACTGAAAATAAGGAAAAATGTTTTACAAATTTTAAATCTCATATTTTTTGAATCCAGAAAAATTAAAATAAAAGTAGGGTCTGTTTACAATTCGCTAGGCTGGAGCATAAAGCGTTGATTTTCGAGCACCGCAGCGGAGTTTACATGCCAGTAAATGAGCAGCGGTGCTCGAAAATCAACGCTTTATGCCCGGCATAGTAGAATTGTAAACAGACCCTATCATTATTTTAGTTGGAGTACCAATACACTGCAAGCTACGCCCAAAAAATTAATCTTTTTAAAATCCCATCGACTGAAAAATAAAGCATTAAAGCAAGCGCAATCAATACCAACAAAACGGCAAATACCAAATCAATTTGTAAACGTGCATTGGCGGTTATCATCAGGAACCCCAAGCCCTTGCTCGAACCTACCCATTCACCAATCACCGCACCCATCGGTGCAAAACTGGCGGCTACGCGTAATCCCGTACCGAGCGAGGGTAAAGCCGCGGGTAATTTGATGCGGCATAAAACTTGCCAAGAAGAGCCACCCATAATCTGTCCAATATTTAACCACTCTTTGGGCGTGTTTCTCAATCCATCATAAAATGCGCTGGCGACGGGAAAAAATAACATCAGCGCACTGATTAACATCTTAGACAACATACCATAGCCAAACCAGATCACCAGCAAAGGTGCAATTGCAAAAATGGGTAACGCTTGGCTGATAATCAATATCGGTAAGAACCATGATTTTGCCCAGCGAAAATACATAATCCACAGCGCTGCTAAAAATCCTGAAAAAGCGCCCAACAAAAAACCAGCCAAGATTTCAATAATCGTTGGCAACGCATTTGTGAGAATAAGCTGCCAGTTTTGGAATAAACTAATAAAGACTTGTTTGGGCGACGGTAAAATAAAGGCTTGAATTTGAAAAGCCCAAACGAAAAGTTGCCACAGTAAAAGGATCACACAAAAAATTAACATTAATTTTAAAGCTTTCATTTTTTGCATCCTCTCCTAAACCCTTTCCGCTAGCAGAGTCAACAAATGCCCTTGTAGTTTTAACAAATGCGGATCCTCCAAAAGGCGCGGCGGCGTCCCATCTGGAAAAACGGCGCTGCCTGCGGTAGCGGGTTGTCCACGTAATACATAAATTTGATCACACAATCGTAAAGCTTCTAAAGGATCATGGGTTACCATCACTACCGTTTTTCCCTTTAATAAATACGCAGACAGATCTTGTAATTTGAGCCGCGTAATCATATCTACCGCTGCGAAAGGCTCATCCATCAAAATCACTGGACGATCCTCAAACAATGTTCTGACTAAAGCTACTCGTTGCCGCATCCCGCCGGATAATTGATGCGGCATCAAGTGCTCAGCATCTTTTAAATCCGATTGGGCCAAAAGTTGTAGCGCCTTATTTTGTGCCGCCGCATCAACCTTCTGCCCGCGAACCCGATAACCCAACAAAACATTGTTGAGCACAGACAACCAAGGCATCAGAGAATCATGTTGACTCATATAAGCCACCCGCCCTGCTAAAGGCAGATGGTCCGATGTGCGAATGGAGTGCTTCGCTGAGAATTGATCAACCCCAGCCGACAATCCTGCCAACAAACGCAGCAATGTACTTTTGCCAACCCCACTCGTTCCCAACAAACCTGTCCAGCGACCCGCCGGAAAAGACAATGAAAATTTTTCAAACAACGGCTTGTGATGATAACTCAGCGAAAGATTCTCAATAAAAATACTGGGGGGATCAAGCATACCAACAATAATTCCTAAAAAGTTGTTTAAATTTTGGCTGGCAAATTACCTTGCCATCGCTGGTTGCCTCGCTGATCCGTTGCCGCTGGTCGGACTACGGTTTAATCAGTGCCGGGACGCTTAAACCCTTCCATGGGGCGCTTCATCTTTTTACACGGATGTAAAAAGATGAAGCGCCCCATGGAGGGTTGTTCAAGCGGTCTGGCAATGATATTCCTTCGTTGCGGCCAGGCGGCAACGGGCTCGCTCAACAACCAGCGATCTTAGAATAATTTGCTCAAATCTACACGATAATACTAAACCGTAGTCCGGCCAACGGCAATGGAGTAATTTGCTAGACATGCAATTATTGCCTATTAATACTGCCTTTTCAATTGGATGTATGTTAAAATAAGCGGCTATGGAAAAACCTTTTTCTGATCAGTCTGATTCCTACGATTCTTCAAGTATTCAAGTACTTAAGGGCCTGGATGCGGTTCGTAAGCGGCCTGGCATGTATATTGGCGACACGGATGACGGGTCTGGTCTGCACCATATGGTTTTTGAAGTCGTGGACAATGCCATTGATGAAGCTTTGGCAGGTTTTTGTACTAAAGTTGTGGTTATTCTGCACCAGGATAGCTCTGTTTCTGTACGCGATAACGGTAGAGGCATCCCCACAGACATTCATGAAGAAGAAGGTTGCTCCGGCGCTGAAGTCATTATGACCATACTCCACGCTGGTGGAAAATTTGATAAAAAATCTTATAAAGTTTCCGGAGGCCTGCACGGTGTTGGTGTTTCCGTCGTAAATGCGTTATCCGAAGACCTATACCTCACCATATACCAAAAAGGAAAGATTTTTTACCAACATTATAAAATGGGCGTTCCACAAGCCCCGCTGGCAGCTGTGGGCGAAAGCCAAGAAACCGGTACAGAAGTACGATTTAAACCCAGCCCACAAATTTTTTCCAATATAGAATTTCATTACGATATTTTAGCCAAGCGCTTACGTGAATTGTCCTTCTTAAATTCCGGCATTACCATTGAATTATTTGAAGAAGCCACCGGAAAAAAAGATGTTTTTCAATATGAAGGTGGCATTAAAGCGTTTGTCCAGCATTTAAATCGCAACAAAACGCCGATTCATCCTGATGTGATCTATTTTACCCAAGAAAAAGAGGACATCGTTGTCGAGCTGGCCGTTCAATGGAATGACGGTTTCCAAGAAACCATGTTGTGTTTTACCAATAATATTCCGCAAAAAGACGGCGGCGCCCATTTGGCCGGTTTGCGTGGCGCCCTAACCCGCACCCTAAATGGCTATATCGAAGATGAAGGGTATGCTAAAAAAGCGAAAGTTGAAACCATTGGGGATGACGCTCGTGAAGGATTAACCGCAGTGTTGTCGGTTAAAGTTCCCGATCCTAAATTTTCTTCGCAAACCAAAGATAAGTTGGTTTCTTCGGAAGTAAAACCGGTCGTTGAATCCTGCGTGGCTACCAAATTACAAGAATTTCTGCTGGAAAATCCCGCGCAAGCCAAAGCCATTGTCATGAAAATGATCGAAGCCGCGCGTGCGCGCGAAGCTGCTCGCAAAGCGCGGGATATGACACGACGCAAAAGCGTGTTGGACATTGCGGGCTTACCTGGAAAATTGGCGGATTGCCAAGAAAAAGATCCGGCCTTATGCGAGCTTTTCTTAGTCGAAGGCGATTCGGCGGGCGGCTCTGCCAAGCAGGCCAGAGACCGCCGCATTCAAGCGATTCTGCCGTTAAAAGGCAAGATTTTGAATGTGGAGAAAGCGCGCTTTGATAAAATGCTGGAATCCGTCGAAGTAGGCACTTTAATCACAGCCATGGGTTGCGGTATCGGCCGCGAAGAATACAATCCGGATAAACTTCGTTATCATCGCATTATCATCATGACCGATGCGGATGTTGACGGTTCACATATCCGCACCCTGCTTTTGACCTTTTTCTATCGTCAAATGCCTGAACTAATCGACCGCGGTCATATTTATATTGCCCAGCCCCCTTTGTTTAAAGTTAAAAAAGGTAAACAAGAAAATTACGTCAAAGACGAAGAATCGCTGGACAATTATTTATTGCAATTGGCGCTCGAAGACGCGGCATTGCATCCCAACGCACAAGCGCCGGCCATTCCTGGTGTGGCTTTGGAAAGCTTAGTTTTAAATTATCGTCGCGCCCTGCAAAGTATCGCCCGATTATCTCGCGTCTACCCACGTGTGGTATTGGAAGCCTTCTTGTTTTTACCTCCCCTATCCTTCACACAATTGCCTGATCAGCAAGCGATGTCGCAGTGGATAGGCGAATTACAAAAATATATTGCACAACTGCCCAAAGAGCCTGGTGTCCGTTATGAGGTTGAATTGAAGGTGGATGAGGTGCAAAAACTGTTTTTACCGAAAATCATCATTAAAAATCATGGCTTTAGTAAAGAAATTGTTTTAAAACCAGAATTATTCAACGCTACTGATTATAAACACATTATGGAAGCTCGCGCCGCGCAGAGCGGATTGTTAGAAGCAGATGCTTTTGTGACCCGGGGTGAAAAGCGTTATGCCGTTACCCGGTTCGCGCAAATTTATCACTGGCTGTTGGAAGAAGGAAAAAAAGGCCTAGTGATTTCCCGTTATAAAGGTCTCGGTGAGATGAACCCTGAACAATTGTGGGACACTACCATGGACCCCCAATCCCGGCGATTACTCAAAGTCAACATCGAAGACGCCGTCGGCGCCGATGAAATCTTTACCACCCTGATGGGCGATCAAGTCGAACCGAGACGCGCCTTTATCGAAGAAAACGCTTTAAGCGCTGAAAATATTGACGTTTAGAGGCGTTTAAATCAGTAGGCGTTTTTTCGGTTTCAGCACCAAAGCTACTTTTTTATAAATACCGCTTTTTTCCGTTTCAAATCGTGTATCCGGATTAATAGACATCATGGTTAACTTATCCGAGGTGGTTAATAATTTTTCCCCTTGTCCCAAAATATCCACCATGCGCTTAAAGTTATGCATTCGTGTTGTGGTCATGATTTTCTCCTATTTTTTGTTTCAGTTGACACCAGATTAACCGCCATAAATTAAAAAAGTATTAGCACTTGGTTAAAGAAATCTTAAAGAAAATCAAATAATTAAATGGCGTTTACTTAATTTTTTCTTAATATAAACAGGAGATAATAATATTAGCGAATAAGAAACCATAAAAAGAAAAACTTATGAAAAATCGTCCAGTTGTATTTGTCGATGTGAACCTTGGAAGTATATATAGTCTTGTAAAAGACGAAAACATAAAGATATGGCAAGAAAAGATAAGGTCGCTTAGAGAAAAATATCGGGAAATTGATATTCGTTTTAACACAATAGCTGTTTGGGAAAAAAATGGTAAGCCAATTTGTGAGTACTATGGTGATGAGGATGTATTAGGAACCCCGGTGGTTCCTAAGGAAAGGAAAAAGATAAAAACGATATTAGCAGAATTTTTTATTGACGTGAATGAAAGGAATCTACCTTTTTTTAAAACACTACAGAAAGAAAATTTTATTTGTTTTGACAATATTCAAAGCTGTTTTGAAAAACTAGATTTACAGATGGAGGATTATCATGACGCTTTAGAAGAACGTGCAATTTTTATTCCTGAACAAACAACTGAACCAGAACTTGAACAAAAGTGGGAAAAGGAAATTGAAGAATATAAAGAAAATAGAGAACAATATGTTAAATATGTTAGAGATGAAGAGATTTGGGAAGAAGATGAAGATGAAAATTTTGAAGTAGAAACAGAAGATTTCATTGAAACGAAAGATGATTTTACAAAATTTATTACTGAAGAAGAGATTAAAACTAATAAACCGGCAATCAAATCATATATAAGATTTAATTTTCAAGCAATGACAAAGGAAGGGCCCTATAAGCATAAAGCGAGTCATACGGCTGATCCAGAAGACCCGTTTGACAATTTTTTACAGACATTAGAAGGTAATATACAGTCAAAATATATGAACATAATTAGGGATACCCCCGAATTTAGGAAACTAAAACCAAAAGGATCTCATAAAATATCTATTGAATCAGATAAAACTTCTGCGATCGAAATTCGTAAAATAGGGAAGAGTTTTGTTTTGAGCCTCATTTTAAAGGAACAATATTCCACAAAATATGGTACTGCAAACGAGAAAAAAATATTTTCTGATGGAAAATGGGTTGAAAACCCAGACTTAGAATATGGTGAATCACAAAAAAAAGATATTTTGCTTGAAAATGGCTACAAATTGATGGCATGGCGCCGATCGCTCATAGATGAAATAAAATTTTTAAATAATTACAATTTTAAAAATAGAGAGTGTCTCAATCTCCTGGAGGCGGAATTTGAAAATGAAAAAAATGCAAAACATTTTCCTGCATTGTTTGATAATTTTCGTAAAGAATTTAAAGGATTAACGAGCTATGATATCATAGAGCATGAAACAAATTTTACAAGATTCTTGAAAGAGCTGGATAATGCTGAAAAAGATTTGTTAGTGTTAGTTGGAGATAAAAACAAAATAAAGAATTTTATTGGAGAACTTTTGCAATATCAAAAAGACCTAATTAACGAAATAGATTCTGGGTTAAAAACAGACAGATGGTGCGCTAAGTTTTTTAAAGCTCACCATAAATTGATCAAAGACGACGTTGTAAGAAAGCTTTTTCAATATTTTGAAAATGGCATAGAGCCAAATTTTACTAAAGATGAAATCGCAGCGACTAAAAACGGTAGGTTGTCAAAAATCATTGAGTTAGGTGTTGCCGCAGGTCTTATACCTAATGTGCTGGTGCCCAAATCAAATAAGTACGAAAAAACATTTGAGAAAGCATTCTTTTAGTTTAATTTGCTTAAGTGATTTCGATTTCTCAACTATTGAAACCCGATACGAATATCCTTATCGAATCGGTGAAAAATACACTAAACAATAAACACTGATCATCAACCAGAAAAATAGCGTTGCGGCTAAATATAAAGGTTTTAAACCAATTTCTTGAATTTTCTTTAAATTGGTGTCCATGCCTACAGAAGCCATCACCATGGTCAGCAAAAAAGTATCGAAATGATTAATGACTTTAACTAATTTTAACGGTAATAAACCTAAAGAATTAAAACCGACGACCAAAATAAAAAATATCGCAAACCACGGTATTAGATTTTTGAATTTTTGAAAAAGGGATTTTTTTTGCAGTTTTTGAATTTTTTGAAATCTTTGCATTTTTTGCGGATCTTCGATCTTTGGCGGACGCCGGACGTTCAGCGAAGAAATAATAATCAGTATGGGGGCCAACATCAAAACCCGCGTCATTTTTACAATTAAACTCACACTACCGGCCCGTTCACTGATATGCACCCCGGCGACCAAAGCTTGTCCCATTCCGTGAACCGTGGCGCCGATAAACAATCCATATTCATTGGTGGTGAATCCCAAAAGGCCTAAATGTTGTAAGAACGGATAGAAAAACATAGAAATTGTGCTGAACAAGATAACAGTTGCGATAGCAATGGTGGTTTTAGAACGCTCGGCGCGAATTACTTTTTCTATCGCCAAAATCGCAGCAACCCCGCAAATTGCCGCCCCGCCGCTGATCAGCAAGGCAGATTTTCGATCTAATTTAAAAAGTTTTACTCCCACGATGTACCCCAACACCAAGGTGGACACCACCACGATGCAATTGATAAGAAAGGCGTCGAGGCCGATAAAAATGATTTCCTGAAAAGTAATGCGAAAACCATATAAAACAATAGCGATCGGTAAAATTTGCTGCGAAACAAATTCAACGCCGGGCATCCAATCTGCGGGAAGGCGGCGTTGTAAAGTGTTACTGTAGATGATCCCGAAGAACCATGGCGACCACCAGAGGCCCCAAGCCAATCTTTTGCAACCAGGGCATCTCCCCGATATACATTGCCGCGAACGCGAATAAAATGACAAACAAAATACCGTTTAACGTATAATGAATATTTTCTTTTTCAAAAAGCATACCAACTCATTTCTTTACCTTATCTCCGAGCACTGTACAAAATTAACCTGAACCTTGCAAGCTAATTTGCATAGACATAAAATAACCTTGCATTCTACTTCTATTTCACAAAAATTAATGATATGACCTAAAGCGCCCGAGAATTTCGGTTTTATTCGCCCAGATTGGGGTTAGATTTAAACTAATGGATTTAAAAACATGAATTATTTCACGCCATAACATGGGATATCTTGGGCCTAACCATCATGAATCGCGACGCGTATTGAACAACTGGCTGATAATTTCGCAGCCGCTTTGTTGATGTCAGAAAATTCTTTAAAAAAAATTTTTACATTTTTAAAAATTATTTTAATAGAAGATTTGATTATAATAGCCAAAAAATTTAAAGTCTCACTCTATGAAGCAGTTTAACATGGTTGAAACATTTATAATAATAAATGTATTTTTTAACCTCAAGTGCTTTGCAATGATTTGAAAAAAGAGTGTAAGAAAACACCTCAAAAGAACCCAATTATTTTTCACAGTAATTTGTACCATTTACTGTTATGAAGCTTAATGTGATAGTGGAAAATTATCCGCACGTAAAGCTGCGAAAACACTAGCAAAAGATTTTGAACTCAATAAAAAAATAAAACTCAAAAACACGGTATATCTTTACAGGGTTGACAGGCTTATGCTTGTGGCCATGTCAACTGTTATTCATAAACCACATGATAAATTGTTTTGACTCGCCTTGAGTGATCGCCGAGCGGCGACTGAATTTTTCATGACTTATTTACCCTTAGCAATTCTAGAAAAAATCGATTTGTCTACGTTAGAAATAGAAAATGCTAAATTTATCAATGAACTATTTAAAGATAGCGAAGCTGATATTATTTATAAAGTTAAATTTAAAGGTAAAAATCTCTATTTATATTTACATTGTGAACATCAAAGTACGGTAGATGATCTGATCGCAGTCCGTTTACGCAATTATCAAATGCTAATGATCGATGGCCATCTTAAACAATTTCCTGATTTACCTGTTCCTTTAATTTATTCAATCATTTATTATACGGGTCAAGATCACTGGGATGCACCTTTGGAAATATTCTCATTTTTTGGCGAGCACCAAAATTTAGCGAGGCAGTGGTCTGTAAGGCCCTGCCAATTATTAGAATTAAAAAATATTCCGACCAAGATATTCAACAACGAAGATATTGGGGATTGGCGGAGTATGCATTAAAACATCGACGGAATCCAAATTTTAAAGAATTTTTAGGTGTATTGTTACCGTGGCTAGAAGAGATTGCACAAGATTCCCTGGGTTATGCATTGACGAGGAACGTGATAAAATATGTATTAGACGATGTTAAAGGAAAAGACATCGAGGTGTTTGAGGAAGCAGTCAAGAATTATTTATCGC
>CAVPCA010000017.1:0-17337 GCA_963702315.1 uncultured Pseudomonadota bacterium | reverse complement strand
TTTGATTATTTTACAACGCACATGGGCTAAATATCCCATAATGGTCGTCAATTGATATTGAAATAAAGCATTCTGCGAATGATTTCATAATGACTCTGGCTGTTTTAAATGATTGATCACTTGCAGTTGCAACTGTTCGAGAGCATCGGCAAATTCTTTGCCTTTCAAGCCTTTGTTTTGTAATACTTGTATGTCAATGGATTTTATTTCCATGTTTATACTTGTTTTAAAGATAAAAACTGTCTTGAGTGTTTTTAAAATGTGAACAAATTTCAGAGCTCAATACGAAATTGCGCAAAACGATCGGCACGCCGGCAGTGTGTTGGTTGATTTGAGTAATGAAAAAATAGTTTTCGCATTGAATTTTTTCCATATAACGCCAAAAATGTTCTCCACCAGCGCAGCGTCATTTCTGCAACATCGGGCAAAACTTCACGCGGGATTCGATAGTGGGCAACGATTTGTTGTAATTGCGGTTTATCTAAGCCGGAGCAGAGCACAGCGAAACGCACAATGGGATTCTTCTGTGGTTTTTACGGCTAATTCTAGGCTTGCCAAGACTGTCGAAGAGAGTTGGATTCCCGGAAAGAGCACGTCCATGCGTCACAAGCCTGTAAAATCAGTAAAAATTTTTGTGGCGCTTCATTTTTAAGCGCGCGCGAAACTTCTTGCCAGACACGCTCGGCGACCAAAGCATCTACTTCACCTTGCTTGACCATGGTTGCATCAACGTCATGTTGCCGGATGCACATTAAATTCTACAAAGCGCGTTGCAAATCGCGCAACGCGTGAAATCCTAACAGGATCTTCTGTAAAAGCAGCGGAAACATGGCGCAATATTTTATTTTTTAAATCGTCTTTTCCGCCATAAGGGTCCACTAAATCGCCACGTTCTGATAATGCCATGGCGTTGATGGTTAAATCCCGGCGTTTAAGATCTTCGATCAAAGTGACATCCGGTGTGGTATGAAATACAAAACCTTTGTACCCTTTGCCGGTTTTACGTTCTGTCCGCGCTAACGCATATTCTTCATGGGTCACCGGATGTAAAAAAACCGGGAAATCTTTACCGACCGGTTGATACCCCAATTTTTACATTTCCTCCGGAGTTGTTCCGATCACGACCCAATCCCGCTGATAATCGGCAAGCCCAACAGTTGATCGCGGACCGCTCCGCCGACTAAAAAGGTCTCCACGCATGCTCCGATGATTTAAAAATCCGTATCCATTCACCACATTAATTTCATACGCAGAACGTCCAATTTTGGTTCGGATTTGACGAAAAATTGGCCGAAAAAGCGCAGCATACACCAGTATGTGAGCATTTTGAGGACGATTTTTCGTCAAATCTGGACCAAAAGTGGGCGTTCCCATCTACATGGTGAATAGTTACTTAAAAATTTTCAATGAATGACCTACTATACACGGCGCGATGACTCAACTCCACCCAAAGCTGGTGAAATTCGTTGCCCAGCCGTTAATGCGACTATTCTAAAGTATACTTTATTTTGGTCTTGACTATTCTAAAGTAAAGGTTATAATAGTCAGAATGAAGCGATCTTATTTAACTGTCATTCAGCACCATTTGCGTCACTATAGACAATCGCATTCTTAATTGGTCCTCGCCAGGTCGGAAAAAACGTTGAGTCAGCAATGTGTACAAGGAGCATATGAATTTAGCTATCTAAATTGGGATAATTTTGCCCATCGGGCGCTTATCTGGATGGTATGCGCTGCTGATTTTAAATCAATCTTTTGGGGAAACTCCTGCCATTCTGCCTCGCGCTATCATATTAGATGAGATCCACAAATATCGGCAGTGGAAAACGATGTTAAAGGCTATTTCGATCGATACGGTGATCAAGTTCACTTTATCGTTACCGGAAGCGCCAAACTCAATGTCTATCGCCGTGGTGGAGACAGCATGATGGGGCGCTATTTTAATTACAGAACCCATCCTCTGTCAGTGGCGGAATGTCTTGGTGCAAATATAGATGCAAAACAGGAAATACAATTACCGCGCTTTCTAAATGATAGGTTATGGAATAATTTATTAAAATTTGGCGGTTTTCGAGAAGTATTTCTAGCAGCGGAAGAAACATTTTATCAACGTTGGCAAAATCTCAAACAAGAACAGCTTTTTCAAGAAGATTTGCGCGAACTCACTCGCATTCATGATATAGCCCGTTTGGAAACTTTAGCGTATTTATTGACTAGCTGCCGGTGGGGTAGTGGTATACAGTGAATTGGCTAAAAAAATCCGCGTATCGGAACCCACTATTAGGCAATGGATAGAGACCTAAAGCAGTTTATTATCGTTTTACTATCCAACCTTGGTTTAAAAATGTCGCCAGATTTTTAAGAGCCAAAAATTTATTTATGGGATTGGTCAACCGTTTCTGCGCCCGGGGCACGCATTGAAAATATGACACAAGTCACTTGCTGAAGGCGACCCATTGGTGGACAGATTTAGGGTTAGGCAAATATGAATTATTTTATCTATGCTATAAGAAAAATGTGAAGTTGATTTTTTAGTAGTCAAAAATTCAAAACCATGGTTAATGGTAGAGGTCAAAAGCAGCGCCAATCAGCATGTCAGCCCGCATTTAAAATATTTTTATCAACAATTGAAAGTCCCTCATGCGTTGCAAGTTGTTTACGACTTGCCTTATCAAGAGGTAGACTGTTTTTCATTACATCAACCATTGATTGTGCCTCTGCGAACGTTGTTATCTCAATTAGTTTAGCTGCGCCGAACAAGGAAGCGTTACGAGTTATAACCTGTCTACTTGATTCATCCATCTAAAACCTAACAAGGGATTATCATAATTTTTAGTCAAGGCAATTGCTTTAAAAGCTTCGCCCATGTCTTGCGGTAAGGTTAAACGCTTTAACTGTTCTTTTAAAAGTTAGATTTTTTTTAAAATCACTTTCGCGAGCAACTTCTTCGGTTATGCCCAAACTGAGCAGAAATCCAGCTTGATGGGTATATCCAGCGACGTCTAAACTAATTTCTACGGCGGCTATAGCTACAGGGAATCCACTTCGGAGGTTATGTCTTGAATGCCGGGCCACCAAAAAATATTGTCATGGACGAGATGGTGATAAGGGGACAGAAGGTCCGCATGCGCCGTTCACGATGGTACTCTTCGCGCATGAGCCATACCAAATCAGTCATCAACATGACACCTTGTTCTAAAAAATACAATACTTTTATCCACGGATAGAGCAACAGATTAATTTCGGAAGTATAGCCTTCGGCAAAATCCGCTTCTAATGCTGCAATGGACTGGGTTAAACCTTGAGTGGGCGCAGAAATTACCCAGTTCAAAGCATTATTTTCGTGTTTTATTAGTAGTTCTTTGATGCCTTGATAATATCCAAACCGGTGTACCGCATGTGTCAATAACTTCGTTTGCTAAAATACCCCCGAAAACCGGATGCGGGAAGATGTTCGAAGCCAAATCACGCGCTCTAAACATTCCGGTACAGATCGTTCGAGCATTTTTCTTTGCCGTTCTTTAAGTTCTGCGCTGACTTCTAACAAATAATAATGCCGCGGTAATTTTTTATTTTTTTGCAAAGTTTGCAAAATAACCGCCGCCATAACGCCCGAACCTGGGCCAAATTCAAGGATGTCACCACCGCCGAGTTGATCCAAAATTTCTGCACACTGATACGCCATACAAATGGAAAACAGCGGGGAAATTTCCGGGGCAGTAATAAAATCACCACTCGGACCAAATATTGTAAACCATTCCGATAATATCCTAAATTCGGAAAATATAACGCTAGCTCCATAAACCGCGCAAAACTCAATTGGTTCTTGTCGTTATTTGCGCAATTTTTTCTGATAATTGCCGACTGAGATTTTTTTCGCTCTCTGAAGGCTCTGGTAGAGAAAGTTTTTTACGCATAACTGAGCTGCCTATCTATTTCGTTGGTATAAAAATTAATTTTTAAAGCACGCCTCGGCAAAGGCAGATAGGCAGCCTTTCCTAGGTTGGGTAAATCTTTTGGGTATTTAGTGATGGTTAGGCCAAGGCCGGTTAAAGAAAATTGCGTCATGAGATTTTCAGCCAATTCTGTCTCTTGCTTAAGGTTTCCAATTGAATGTGTGTTTGGAAACATAAGTCTCTACAAAATGATAGACGGCTGCGTAATCAAAACATGAACGTTAAGTTATCTTTAGCGGCAGCTGCACAGAGGCGTTTATAGCGATTTCTAAATCTATATATAAGGTCTGCGGGCTTAACTTGCTCATGGGCATGCCTAGCATGTGACGCTGGAACGGCAATTTGGTGTAAGAACAGACTGTTGATTAGACCGGTTATTCTTCCGTGACTTGCCGTTCTTTTATTTCTTCCTTCAAAAAAGGTTTTACAGTCAATGCATTTAACGGCAGTGGGACGGGCTTTCAGACCGCGGATGCCAATTTTCCGCGCCGCAGTCATCACAAAAACCATATTCACCCTTGTCGATTTTATCGAGCGCCTGTTCGATTTTTTTTCAACAGTTTCCTTTCGCGATCACGAGTGCGCAATTCCAGGTTAAAGCCTTCTTCTTGGCTGGCGCGGTCAATGGGATCTGGAAAATCTGCGCCCGCCTCTTTCACGTTGGAAACGGTGCTATCCGCTTCTTCCATGAGCTGCTGTTTCCATTTCTTCACAAGATGTTGCGAAAATGTTCAAGCTGTTGGGCATTCATATATTCTTCATTTTTTTTTGGGTCGATAGGGCTCAATGCCTAAAAAGCCCAATTGAGAAGGGGGAAGGGAAGTTTTATCTTGAGTAGATTTTGTGGGTCGTTTTGATGTTGACATAATTTCCTCCTAAAAAGGCTGCACAGTGTAACTCACCTTGTGTTTTTTTACTAAACATCTTTTTAATGTAAACAGACCCCCTTAGACGGAAACCTCACCTTTTGTACACAAATTCAGCAGGGCCACGCATGAAAAGTGGATCATCGTCTGCCCTTCCATTTTATCCAAAGGTCCCCGCCAGGCTGGGTAACTCGCACTTCCTGGTGTAGGATTCCTTGTTGTATGCCGACCGCGGCGGCTGCGCAAGCCCCGCCGCCCAAGCGATAGTAGCTCACTCCCCGTTCATAAAACTTAGTGGTCAGCATTTAATTTTTGCTTAAATCCTACATTTAATCCTTTTGGAAAAAAGGGCATGTTTAGTTCAGAATGGCGCCTATTTCTTTGACAAAAGAATCTTTGATTTCATTGAGTCTGTCTCTGTGTGAGGATTTCTTATTGTTGATTGCAAATGGAAGGTAATGAGATTATTGGCAATTTTTAAAGAGTTTGCTGGACTAATGAGGAGGCGCTGGCATTTGCACCTTCACAATCTATCCCTGATCTTCCAAAGTGACGGTAGTGATTTTTCCGGCTGTGAATAAACGCAGTTCTTTTTTAGCGCTCTAGCTTCTTGCTGGATAAATCTGGCGACACAGCGTCCTCATTGCCGCATTGCTCAGCCAACGAGCCATCTTGGTTAAAAATGATAAAGTTAAGTCTTGCCTCTGTGTTTCCGTGGTGCTATGACCAGCAATTGATCAAAGCCGACCCCCATATGGCGATTTCCCAAGTTAGGCTCGTTCGGCAGACAAAGGCATGGCTTGGTTTACGCCATCAACCACCATAAAATCATTGCCGAGCCCATGCATTTTATAAAAAAACAATTTTAGCCATGGAGTTAATATTAGCACTACAAAGACACAAGGGAACTCCTCTCTACGCGATGGATAAAAATAACACCACCTAGCAGGGCCACCTCATGAAAACCAGGTAACGTCCACTTTTGGCTCAGGTTTGAACGAAAAATTGGGCTCAAAATGCTCACATACCTGTGTATGTTCCGCTTTTTTCGCCCAATTTTTCGTCAAACCTGAGCCAAAATTGAACGTTTTGCGTAGATTTAAATTTCGTGAGGGAACCCGTACCACCTAGCAGATTTTCATCTTATTCATTATCCAAGAACGTATATCGTTGATATTCTAGACATAACTGGTGCGCCATATTATAGGCCTATAATATGGCGCACCAGTTATGTCTAGAGAGATCAACGATATACGTTCTTGGATAATGAATAAGATGAAAATCTGCTAGGTGGTGCAGGGTTCCCTCACGAAAATTAAATCTACGCAAAACGTTCAATTTTGGCTCAGGTTTGACGAAAAATTGGGCGAAAAAGCGGAACATACACAGGTATGTGAGCATTTTGAGCCCAATTTTTCGTCAAACCTGAGCCAAAAGTGGACGTTACCTGGTTTTCATGAGGTGGCCCTGCTAGGTGGTGTTATTTTTATCCATCGCGTAAAGAGCAGTTCCCGCGGTATCTTCTACGCTAATATTAACTCCATGGCTAAAATTGTTTTTTATAAACTGCATGGGCTCGGCAATGATTTTATGGTGGTTGATGGCGTAAACCAAGCCATGCCTTTGTCTGCCGAACAAGTCACTAACTTGGGAAATCGCCATATGGGGGTCGGCTTTGATCAATTGCTGGTGATCGCCCCGCCGGAAACACAAGAGGCCGACTTTAACTTTATCATTTTTAACCAAGATGGCTCGTTGGCTGAGCAATGCGGCAATGGGGCGCGCTGTGTCGCCAGATTTATCCAGCAAGAAGGCTTGAGCGCTAAAAAAGAACTGCGTTTATTCACAGCCGGAAAAATCACTACCGTCACTTTGGAAGATCAGGGATGGGTGACCGTGCAAATGCCAGCGCCTCTCATTAGTCCAGCAAACTCTTTAAAAATTGCCAAGTATCTCATTACCTTCCATTTAGTCGACATGGGTAATCCTCACGCCGTGACATTTGTCGATGAAATCAAAGATTCTTTTGTCAAAGAAATAGGCGCCGGTTGATCAAACATGCCCTTTTTCCAAAAGGATTAAATGTAGGATTTAAGCAAAAATTAAATGCTAACCACGTTCACCTTACAGTTTATGAACGGGGGGTCGGCCCTACTCTGCTTGCGGCAGCGGGGCTTGCGCAGCCGCCGCGGTCGGCATACAACAAGGAATCCTACACGCAGGAAGTGCGAGTTACCCAGCCTGGCGGGGACCTTTGGATAAAATGGAAGGGCGCCGATCATCCACTTTTCATGCGTGGCCCTGCTGAATTTGTGTACAAAGGTGAGGTTTACGTCTAAGGGGGTCTGTTTACATTAAACCAGACCCTAGTAAAAAAACACAAGGTGAATTCACTGTGCAGCCTTTTTAGGAGGAAATTATGTCAACATCAAAACGACCCACAAAATCTACTCAAGATAAAACTTCCCTTCCCCCTTCTCAATTGGGCTTTTTAGGCATTGAGCCCTATCAACCCAAAAAAAAATGAAGAATATATGAATGCCCAACAGCTTGAACATTTTCGCAACATCTTGCTGAAATGGAAACAGCAGCTCATGGAAGAAGCGGATAGCACCGTTTCCAACATGAAAGAGGGCGCAGCGGTTTATCCAGATCCCATTGACCGCGCCAGCCAAGAAGAAGGCTTTAACCTGGAATTGCGCACTCGTGATCGCGAAAGGAAACTGTTGAAAAAAATCGAACAGGCGCTCGATAAAATCGACAAGGGTGAATATGGTTTTTGTGATGACTGCGGCGCAGAAATTGGCATCCGCCGTCTCGAAGCCCGTCCCACTGCCGTTAAATGCATTGACTGTAAAACCTTTGAAGAAATCAAAGAACGGCAAGTCACGGAAGAATAACGGTCTAATGGACCGTTTGTTCTTACACCAAATTGCCGTTCCGGCGATTATTGGCGTGCATGCCCATGAGCAAGTTAACCCACAGACCTTATATATAGATTTAGAAATCGCTATAAACGCCTCTGTAGCTGCCGCTAAAGATGATTTAACGTTAAGTGTTGATTACGCAGCCGTCTATCATTTTGTACAAGACTATGTTCCAAACACAATTTTCGTCTTTTGGAAACCTTAGCGACAGAATTGGCTGAAACTGAAATGACGCAATTTTCTTTAACCGGCCTTCGCCTAACCATCACTAAATACCCAAAAGATTTACCCAACCTAGGAAAGGCTGCTATCTGCCTTTGCCGAGGCGTGCTTTAAAAATTAATTTTTATACCAACGAAATAGATAGGCGGCTCAGTTATGCGTAAAAAACTTTCTCTACCAGAGCCTTCAGAGAGCGAAAAAAATCTCAGTCGGCAATTATCAGAAAAAATTGCGCAAGAATTACGACGCAAGAACCGATTAGTTTTGCGCGGTTTATGGAGCTGGCGTTATATTTTCCGGGTTTAGGCTATTATCGGAATGGTTTACAAAAATTTGGTCCGCGTGGTGATTTTATTACTGCCCCGGAAATTTCCCCGCTGTTTTCCATTTGTATGGCGTATCAGTGTGCAGAAATTTTGGATTACTCGGCGGTGGTGACATCCTTGAATTTGGCCCAGGTTCGGGAGTTATGGCGGCGGTTATTTTGCAAACTTTGCAAAAAAATAAAAAATTACCGCGGCATTATTATTTGTTAGAAGTCAGCGCAGAACTTAAAGAACGGCAAAGGAAAATGCTCGAACAATCTGTGCCGGAATGTTTAGAGCGTGTGATTTGGCTCGAACACTTCCCGCAGCCGGTTTTCAGGGGGTTATTTTAGCAAACGAAGCGATTGACGCCATGCCGGTACACCGGTTTGGATATTATCAAGGCATCAAAGAACTGCGGATAAAACACGAAAATAACGCCTTGGACTGGATAATTTCTGCGCCCACGGAAGGTTTAATCCAATCCATTGCAAAATTAGAAGCGAATTTTGCCGAAGGCTACACTTCTGAAATTAATCTGCTGCTCTATCCGTGGATAAAAAGTATTGCTGATTTTTTAGAACAAGGCGTCGTGTTGATTACTGATTATGGTATGGCGCGTCGCGAATATTATCATCCTGAAAGGCGCATGGGGACTTTTGTGTGCCATTATCACCATCTCGTGCATGACAATATTTTTTGGTGGCCCGGCATTCAAGACATAACCACCCAAGCGGATTTCACCGCAGTGGCTATGGCCGCTGAAGAAAATGGTTTAGACGTCGCTGGATATATCCATCAAGCTGGGTTTCTGCTGAGTTTGGGCATAACCGAAGAAGTTGCTCGCGAAAGTGATTTTAAAAAAAACCTAACTTTAAAAGAACAATTAAAGCGTTTAACCTTACCGCAAGACATGGGCGAAGCTTTTAAAGCAATTGCCTTGACTAAAAATTATGATAATCCCTTGTTAGGTTTTAGATGGATGAATCAAGTAGACAGGTTATAACTCGGAACGTTTCCTTGATTGGCGCAGCTAAACTAATTGAGATAACAACGTTCGCAGAGGCACAATCAATGGTTGATGTAATGAAAAACAGTCTACCTCTTGATAAGGCAAGTCGTAAACAACTTGAACCCATGATGGATTTGAATTGTTGATAAAAATATTTTAAATGCGGGCTGACAGGCTGATTGGCGCTGCTTTTGACCTCTACCATTAACCATGGTTTTGAATTTTTGACTACTAAAAAATCAACTTCGCGTTTTTCTTTATCGCGTAGATAAAATAATTCATATTTGCCTAACCCTAAATCTGTCCACCAATGAGTCGCCTTCAGCAAGTGACTTGCTGTCATATTTTCAATGCGTGCCCCGGGCGCAGAAACGGTTGACCAATCCCATAAATAAATTTTTGGCTCTTTTAATAAAGATTTGGCTAATTTTTAGACCAAGGTTGGATAGTAAAACAATAATAAACTGCTTTTAAGGTGTCTATCCATTGCCTAATAGTGGGTTCCGATACGCGGATTTTTTTAGCCATTTTACTGTATACCACTACCCCACCGGCACGCTCAGTCAATAAATACGCTAAAGTTTCCAAACGGGCTATATCATGAATGCGAGTGAGTTCGCGCAAATCTTCTTGAAAAAGCTGTTCTTGTTTGAGATTTTGCCAACGTTGATAAAATGTTTCTTCCGCTGCTAGAAATACTTCTGGGAAAACCACCAAATTTTAATAAATTATTCCATAACCTATCATTTAGAAAGCGCGGTAATTGTATTTCTTGTTTTGCATCTATATTTGCACCAAGAAATGCCGCCACGACAGAGGATGGATTCTGTAATTAAAATAGCGCCCCATCATGTTGTCTCCACCACGGCGATAGACATTCAGTTTGGCGCTTCCGGTAACGATAAAGTGAACTTGATCACCGAATCGATCGAAATAGCCTTTAAGCATCGTTTTCCACTGCCGATATTTGTGGATCTCATCTAATATGATAGCGCGAGGCAGAATGGCAGGAGTTTCCCCAAAAGATTGATTTAAAATAGCAGGCATACCATCCAGAATAAGCGCCCGATCGGCAAACTTATCCGAATTTAGATAGCTAAATTCATATGCTCCTCGTACACATTGCTGACTCAACGTGGTTTTCCGACCTGGCGAGGACCAATTAAGAATGCCATTTGTCTATAGTGACGCAAATGGTGCTGAATGACAGTTAAATAAGATCGCTTCATTCTGACTATTATAACCTTTACTTTAGAATAGTCAAGACCAAAATAAAGTATACTTTAGAATAGTCGCATTAACGGCTGGGCAACGAATTTCACCAGCTTTGGGTTGGAGTTGAGTCATCGCGCCGTGTATAGTAGGTCATTCATTGAAAATTTTTAAGTAACTATTCACCATGTAGATGGGAACGCCCACTTTTGGTCCAGATTTGACGAAAAATCGTCCTCAAAATGCTCACATACTGGTGTATGCTGCGCTTTTTCGGCCAATTTTTCGTCAAATCTGGACCAAAATTGGACGTTCTGCGTATGTAAATTAATGTGGTGAATGGATACGGATTTTTAAATCATGGGAGCATGCGTGGAGACCTTTTTAGTTGGCGGAGCGGTCCGCGATCAACTGTTGGGCTTGCCTATTATCGAGCGGGATTGGGTCGTGATCGGAACAACTCCGGGAGGAAATGTTAAAATTGGGGTATCAACCTGTCGGTAAAGATTTCCCGGTTTTTTTACATCCGGTGACCCATGAAGAATATGCGTTAGCGCGGACAGAACGTAAAACCGGCAAAGGGTACAAAGGTTTTGTATTTCATACCACACCGGATGTCACTTTGATCGAAGATCTTAAACGCCGGGATTTAACCATCAACGCCATGGCATTATCAGAACGTGGCGATTTAGTGGACCCTTATGGCGGAAAAGACGATTTAAAAAATAAAATATTGCGCCATGTTTCCGCTGCTTTTACAGAAGATCCTGTTAGGATTTTACGCGTTGCGCGATTTGCAACGCGCTTTGTAGAATTTAATGTGCATCCGGCAACGATGACGTTGATGCAAACCATGGTCAAGCAAGGTGAAGTAGATGCTTTGGTCGCCGAGCGTGTCTGGCAAGAATTTTCGCGCGCGCTTAAAAATGAAGCGCCACAAAAATTTTTACTGATTTTACAGGCTTGTGACGCATGGACAGTGCTCTTTCCGGGAATCCAACTCTCTTCGACATTGTTGGCAAGCCTAGAATTAGCCGTAAAAACCACAAAAGATCCCATTGTGCGTTTCGCTGTGCTCTGCTCCGGCTTAGATAAACCGCAATTACAACAAATCGTTGCCCGCTATCGAATCCCGCGTGAATTTGCCGATGTTGCAGAAATGACGCTGCGCTGGTGGAGAACATTTTTGGCGTTATCGAAAGAGACCGATGCGAAAACTATTTTTTCATTACTCAAATCAACCGACGCACGCCGGCGTCCCGATCGTTTTGCGCAATTTGTATTGAGCTCTGAAATTTGTTCACATTTTAAAAACACTCAAGCGGCTGCTTTTTTAAAACAATGTCAACGTGAAATAGAATCCATTGACATACAAGTATTACAAAACAAAGGCTTGAAAGGCAAAGAATTTGCCGATGCTCTCGAACAGTTGCAACTGCAAGTGATCAATCATTTAAAACAGCCAGGGTCATTATGAAATCATTCAATCAATTTTTTATGCAGAATGCTTTATTTCAATATCAATTGACGACCATTATGGGATATTTAGCCCATGTGCGTTGTAAAATAATCAAAAATAACTTAATCCGTTTATTTATTCGTCATTACAAAGTAAATATGAGTGAATCTGTCATTAAAGACATTAATCACTTTGTCAATTTCAATGATTTTTTCACGCGCCATCTCGATCCTTTGGCAAGAAAAATTGATGCTGATCCTCATTCTTTAATCAGCCCTGCCGATGGTATCGTCAGCGCAGCCGGGCATATTCAGTATAATCAATTACTACAAGCCAAAGGCGCCTATTTTTCTTTATTAGAGCTTCTCGGTGGGAATGAAAATCTAGAAAAAAAATTCCATCACGGCCGTTTTATCACCCTTTATTTAGCGCCAAAAGATTATCATCGTGTACATCTGCCTTTTGCAGGCAGTTTACGGAAAATGATATATGTTCCTGGAGCCTTGTTTTCGGTGAACCCTTTTTCAGTTGAAAATATTCCGAATTTATTTGCCCGCAATGAACGCGTGATCTGTTATTTCGAAACAACGCTCGGGCCTTTATGCGTTATTTTGATCGGCGCTCTCATTGTCGGCAGTATTGTTACGCCCTGGGGCGGCAAAACCAAACGCTTGCAACAAAAAACTGTTGTGGAAACCACCTATGCTGATAACTTTTTACATCTGCAAAAAGGCGATGAAATCGGCTATTTTCAATTGGGTTCAACGGTAATTGTACTTACCCCATCTAATATAGAATGGCTCCCAGAATGTACCGCCAACACCTCTCTCAAAATGGGCCAACCCATCGGTAAAGTTATAACCGACTGATATTTAATTGTTTTTTTAATTTCTTTCTTAAGATTACCATAATTTTTTGCCAGTATAATTTAGTAGTAAATACCATACTCAATAGAGATAAAAATAATGAGCAAGAGAGAAGAAGATAAACCGTTTATTCCAGAATCATCCTTAAAAATCGAAGACTGCATCGATTTTTGCCAAAAGGAAATAAAAAATATTGAGAGCAATTCTCGCTTCCTGAACATTATCAAGACCTTGTTATACCAAGCTATCGCTCTGAATTAATTAGTGCTTTTAAAGATGTTATTGAAAAATTAGAAGACCCAAATGTTAAATCTGCCTTAGCATCAAAAGGTAAAAAAAGAATATCCAGAACACTCGGTGCACCCGTCACTTACCACCTTATCGTTGATAAAACAGGTAATATACTTTTATTTTTTGACCCTAATAGTAAATTGAATGGGGAAAAGCTCTCTCACTCGAGTTCATTAATTTTTTTAGATTGGATTCAACTCCAAAAAAGAAAATAGTTGGAGACGGGGGGCAAGTCAAGGTCAGAAATAGTTTTTTATTCCATGAAGGACGAATATTGAGAACGGCAACTTCAGTTCCCCGTGAAGATTTCGTTGAGTTTTTTTCTAATAAAAGAAAATCAGGAATTACAGAGTTCTTTAGGAGAAAATCGTTTCGTCATAAGATACTTTTTTAGCGAAGAATACAATAATTCCGGAAGAAATAAAATCGCCTATTTTTCCCCCTATATTCCTATGGACTTAAAAAAATATTTACGCAAATGTATTGCTAAAAAGAAAACGTTGAATTTGTCTGACGCACTTCAACTGATCTCTTCTGCGATTTCCGCTGTAGAATTTCTGCATTCAGAAAATGTAGAAAATAAAAAGCTAGCTGTTGTGCATAGAGATATTAAGCCAGAAAATATTTTCGTGAGCGAAAACAAACACGGACTCTCCTCAATAATCGGGGACCTGGGATTGGTCCATCTAAAAAATACGATAGCCAGGGGGACCCCATTTTGTGGTTCTCTTGATTATCTGAGTTTTGATAACCCTTGTTTTCGTGATATTGTTACACACTTAAGAGCAAAAAAAACAGCAAACGGTAACAAATTATCCGAAGATCAATTTAAAGAAATCATTAAGAAAGCTAGATATATAATCTTAATACTTTTTTATTTGATAACAAAAATATTAATAAAAATATAACTGTTTCCATACTATGGAAAAAATAAACGCTAATGCAGAATTTGCGTGGCCAGAAACTTATGCTCATCCTCAAGAAGATATTTATCAACTTTATGTTAGTATAAAATCTATTTTGAATACCTACAGAGCAGTTCATTCAAATAGTGTACCTTTGGTGTTGCAGGGCATAGAAAAATATATTGACAAACAAATGCGTTTACCTCGTGATGAGCGGGATGATATTAGTCAATTTAAAGCAATATTTATTAATAATCTCAATAGCGAGCATCCAGATAAAGCAGTTTGTGAGCAATTATTGCAAAATGCAAATAGATATTTAACACCTGAGCATCAAATTGCAGAAATACATGATTATAAAAATTTAACAAATGTTTCATATCCACCACAAAAAAATGTCGCAGAACCGAAAAATAAAGACAAAAATCCAGAAGACAACTCAAAAACACCTTTAATTACGGAAGAACTCAGTCAATCATCTTTCTTTAAAACTCCTGTTGATGCAGAATATAAGGAAAATACAAAAAAATCGGGAGAATTGGAAATAAAAGCATTTCAATTACTATCGGAAATCATTAATGACGAATATTGGGAAGGAAAAGCAACCCTAAGAAGCATAGCCGGCGGCATTAAGGAAATGCGCCGTTTTTTAGCAGAACCCAAAGCTCAAGAAGAAAACCAAAACGTAGAGAATTCCTATCAAGAATTGAGAAATATAGCTCAAATACATTTAGATAAGCGTTATTTTTTCGTTAGCAGGGACCCTGAAGTACAGCACTTCTACTCAAAAATTAATAAACATTCGAATATAGAGGATTTGGCAAGGGCCGTTAACCTGAGCAGAATATTGGCAGAGCAAAAAAAAATGGCAAGAAAATACCAAAAACAGCACTCAGAGATTAAAAGTATAAAGGATACGATGCATTTTTTCTAAAATTTTCCTATAAATCTAACAACCATTTAAGAAGATTTTTTTGAGCAATGGAGACATCATAGAATTGCAAATGTTTTTCATCTTCGTCCATGCTGAGCAACGTATTACTCATTTGATCCATATATTTATCTGCAGCAACAAAAGCAGATAATTCCCGGTCTTTATTTTCTGCAGTTAGAGAAACGGTTACTTGATATTTATGATAGCTTCCACTTTGATCCTTGGCGATAAAGTCGATTTCTTTATTGCCCGGCGCGCTACTATAATAAACGGATCGATATTTTTTCTTGAGTTTGAGGAAAACAATATTTTCTAACAGCTTCGAATAATGATGATTCATTTGCGCAAACAGATTGACAATACCTGTATCTACCGCATAATATTTTTTATGGGTTTCAAAAATCCGATTTAATTTCCAGTCAAAACGGTCTACTGAATAGATGGCAAAAGTTTTAGCGATATAATCAATATAAGTGGAAACCGTATCTCCCTTTATTTGCAGATTTTGCTGCTTAAGAATATTATTTACGCGAGTTACTGAAATAACATTACCAATTGCCGAATGCAAATACTGAAGAATTTTTTCGATAATGAATGGCTGTCGGACATTAAACCGTTCGATAATATCATCTAAAATAACTTTGCTCACTATCCCTTGTAAATAAGAATATCGAGTATTTGGATTTTTTATAGAAAGAATTTCGGGTAGCCCTCCAAATTCTAAGTATTGAGAAAAAAACAATTTTATTGAAGAAAAATGTGTATAAAAATCTATTTCATTACGGATGATTAATTTTTGGCAGGCTAAAAATTCTTTAAAACTAAAAGGCAAAATCTGAAATTCGATAAATCTTCCCGCTAGATTAGAACCTATTTCAGAAGATAATAATTCAGAGTTAGATCCTGTGAGCAATATTTCAACGTTGCGCTCTTTTTCATACAAAGTACGAATTAATTTATCCCATTCTGAGACATACTGAATTTCATCAAATATGAGTAATTTTCGCCCCGACCCTGAAAATTCATTTAAAAAACTTTGCACCACGCTATCCAGAGAAACAATATTTTTAATGGCAGACAAACGATAATCTTCAAAATTTAGATAAAGGATATTGTTTAAAGAAAATTGTTTGCTTTCGATTAACGCTCTGGCTACCATTTGTACCAAAAAAGATTTGCCAGTGCGGCGAAAACCCGTGACGATTTTGATGGGTTTCGAACCCATTGCAGCATAGAGTTCGTCCTGGTCTTCTCTGACCAACCCTTCCACCGTGGCAAGTAAATTTTGCCATTCTTTAATAATTGTTAGGTATTGATTGGTATTTATTTTTTCCATGCCAATAAAATATACCTTATAAAGGGAATTTTTTCAATTATTTTATCCTTTATAAGGGAAAAATCTTGTTTTATCGGGCAACTGATTGATTTTAATTAATTATTTCCCCAGTTAAATGACAACACTTCTTTTATATTTTTACTTTTTGCGGCAACCATCATTAAACGGTCGATACCCAGGGCGACTCCGGCACAGTCAGGTAATCCATGTTCCAATGCGGCGAGAAAATAATTATCGATGGCGGGGACAGTGCTTTTGTTGTTTTTCCGAATGTGCTGATTGCGCAAAAAACGTTGGCGTTGCTCTTCGGTGTTTTTTAATTCATGAAAACCATTCGCAATCTCCACACCTTCGATATAAAGCTCAAACCGTTCAGCACAGTGTGGATTTTGTGGATTAATACGCGCTAGCGCGGCCTGTGATGCTGGGAAATCGTATACAAAAGTCGGTTGATCAATGCCTAAATGCGGTTCAATGGCGTAACTCATTAATACTTGCAAACAAGTATCACGATCTAACGTGGTGCAATCTTCTTGTAACCATCCCGCGTGATCAATATAGGTTTGTAATGTCTGAATCGAAACATCTTCCACATTAAAATTAAGGTACTGTTGAAAAAGTTGGGCGTAAGTGAAACGTTGCATTGTAGAATAGTTAAGAATGGCTTTTAAAAATTCCGTCATCTCATCCATTAATTGATGATGATCAAAATCAATTCGGTACCATTCTAAAATTGAAAATTCTGGGTTATGCAATGCTCCTATTTCCTCATCGCGAAATGCTTTACAGATTTGATAAATGGAGCCACTCCCTGCTGCAAGCAAACGCTTCATGGCGTATTCCGGTGAAGTTTGCAAATAACGGGGTTGCGATTCGCCGGTATTAACCACCAGGCTTTGAATATAAGGATCCGTCACGCCATGATGGCAAAGTAAGGGAGTTTCAACTTCTAAAATGTTACGTTCTGCGAAAAAACAACGGATTTTTTTTAGAATCTCTGCGCGCAATTTTAAATTATTAATTGAGGCAGTGGGTTTCCAAGCTAA
>CAVPCA010000016.1:0-16947 GCA_963702315.1 uncultured Pseudomonadota bacterium | reverse complement strand
CCTTTTTAGCAATAATTGTACTTGATGTGTTTTTACCTAAATGAATCATTTTAGTGCCGGTGTCAGCTTGTTGATAATGGCGCGTTAAAGCCACTGAATAAAACTCACCGATTGAATGATCGCCTTGTAAAATGACACTTGGATATTTCCAGGTAATCGCAGAACCTGTTTCTATTTGTGTCCATGAAATTTTGGAATAGTTGCCACGGCATGCACCGCGTTTGGTCACAAAATTATAAATGCCGCCTTTACCTTCTCATCTCCTGGATACCAATTTTGCACGGTTGAATATTTAATTTGTGCATGTTCTAACGCAACCAATTCAACCACTGCGGCGTGTAGTTGATTTTCGTCACGCATGGGCGCAGTACAACCTTCTAAATAACTGACTTGGCTATCCTTCATCGGCAATAATTAGTGTTCTCTCGAATTGGCCGGTGTTGGCGCTGTTAATTCTAAAATAAGTGGAAAGTTCCATCGGGCATGCAACGCCTTTTGGAATATAAACAAATGACCCGTCACTAAATACCGCAGAATTTAAAGCCGCAAAAAAATTATCGCGGTACGGCACCACCGTACCTAAATATTTTTTTATCAATTCAGGATGTTTGTTTACAGCTTCAGAGAATGAACAGAAAATTACCCCGGCTTCCGCCAACCGTTCTTTAAATGTCGTGGCTACAGAGACGCTGTCAAACACAGCGTCGACGGCAACTCCAGCGAGACGCGCACGTTCATGCAAAGGCACGCCTAATTTCTCATAAGTTTCTAGAAGCTTAGGGTCCACTTCTTCAATACTTTTTAATTTTGAAATTTTCGGCGCGGCGTAATAGCTGATATTTTGGAAATCAATCGGCTCATATTTAACATTTGACCATTGTGGCGGCGTTAAAGTCATCCAATATCGATAGCGTTTAAGCGCCATTCCAATAAGAAATCCGGCTCTTCTTTTTTTGAAGAAATATGCCGAATTACTTCTTCATTAAGCCCAGGCGGCAGTTTATCGGTATCGATATCCGTCACAAAACCATGCGGGTAGGCTTTATGGATAATATCTTTTAAATACTCATTGTTATCACTCATGATGTTTCTCTAAGAGAACCGTTTGTGTATCCATATAAAGGTCGGATAAGGTATATTGGGTAAATACTTGTTGTAAAGCGCGATTAATCAGCCGCCATCGGGGTTTAGTCTGGCAGTGTTGGTTATGTACACAATGATTGTTGGCCTGGCAGCATTCGGTTAATGCAATATCGCCATCCACAGCGGCAATCACCGCAGCCAACGAAATTTCATGTGTAGCTTTATCCATACAATATCCGCCATTGACTCCCCTGACTGAACGGATCAAGTCCGCTTCATGCAGAAGTTTCAATACCTTACTCACTGTCGGTGGGGTTAATTGCGAACGTTCCGCCAAAGCCGAGGCGCTCCAACACTGCTCAGCGCCTTGACTGAGATGGTTAAGAATTAAAAACGCATAATCCGCCAATCGGCTAATTTTCATCATAAGTTGTGATTTTTCTGAAAACAGTACTAGTATTGTACTATATATACTCTTTAAAATAAACTAGCAAATTACCTTTAGCCCGCTGGTTGCATCACTGATCCGTTGCCGCTGGTCGGACTTGAGCAAATTACCAAAGTCCGCTGGTTGTTGAGCGAGCCCGTTGCCGCCTGGCCGCAGCGAAGGAATATCATTGCCGGACCGCTTAAACGACCCTCCGTGGGACGCTTCCTCTTTTTACATCCCTGTAAAAAGAGGATCCGGCAATGATATTCCTCGGGCTCTGCGTCAACGGGCTCGCTCAACAACCTGATGTGAGTTTGGTGCTTTTCGGTATTATTTTTTTATTTTAAAAAAAAATAATGACCGGCATTGCACTTTCATGAGGTTGCATCCCTGATCCGGATATGTTTTAATTATTCTTTAATTTTTATTTATCAGGGAAATGAAAGATGATAAAAGAAAAAACCTTCGATAAAACTGAACCGCAATCCCTACTTTTTGATTTTCCGATAGTATTATGGTCATTGATTTTAGGCTATGCCGATATAAATTGGAATCACAAGGAATTTGACTCATCTCATTCAGATATTTTTTGGGTAATTAAAAATAAATTTCTTCCCTTAATATCTAATGCGGAATCGTCAAAGAATTATTCTGAATTGCAAGAATTGATTACTAATGATTCGACATTAGCAGCTACTTTAACTTTCGATACGAGTTCATATTCGCAACAACGGGAAAAATTACAACAATTTTATTATACGTATATTCTATTATTGGGCGATGCGTTGAAACAAAAGAGGATTTCAAAACACTCGTGTCCAAAGGTGGTTCTCTTATCTACTGAATTAAAACAGGTGAAGGATCTCCTATCACAAAATAAAAATAAAACTAAAAATTTGCCGATAAAAAATTTTTTCGATGATACATCGGCTAAGCAACGATTTTTGTGTTTTATTGATAAAATAGTCATTGGTATTGCAGACGGCGCTAAGTTAAAGTTAAATGCCAACCAACTGTTACCACGTCAGTTTATTGAATCACTTGCGAAACAAACGGATCATAAAGATCCTATAAAAGTGGCGCGTCAAATTTCGATTAACTTTTTGCAAATAACAACCCCCCCATTGCTGACATTGAAACGTCGTGGTATTTTTTCTAATATTCATTATTGTCAGTTGCACGATCCATCACTGAAATATTTAGATGGTTTTATTAAGCAAGTAAATGAAGCAAAGTCAAGCAGGCTTTATTCTAGTAAAGGTTTTATACTAGCAATTATCTTTTTGTTCACGGCATCTATTTTTATTTTGATAAAGTTTACTAATGCCCCTCCACTGCCTTTCTTGACTGGTTTTATAGGACTGTTTTTATCGTTGTATATTGCTATTAGCTCAACTGAGCAAAACATTGTGGAACCTTGGGTTAAGGAAAATGCAGACCTCTTTCCTGATAGTAAACAAGATTCGTCTCAAAGATTAGAACCCGGTGTTCGCATGGAGCCCCAGTGGGAAATAAGTCTAAGTGTTCATCGATATTCTCTTTATAAAGAAGTACAACAGAGGCTTGGACTTCAAGAGAAAAAATCGAGTCACTCCTCTGTTACTAATCGTCTTTAGTATATATCTTGACCAGGAAAATAAATGACTATTTCTGAGCGATATCAAGCAGCCAAACGGACAACGATTGTCAATGCCATAACGAATGTGGGGCTGGCTGGTGTAAAAATTGTGATTGGCTGGTTAAGTCATTCGCAAGTATTGCTTGCTGATGGGATTCATTCTTTATCCGATCTCATTACTGACGCGCTTGTTTTGGTCGCTGCTAAAATAGGTGGGCACGTACCTGATAAAGAACATCCCTATGGCCATCAACGCATAGAAACGATCGCCGCCATGATTATCGCTATTTTGCTGTGGGGCGTTGGTGCATTTATTCTATATGATAGTTATTTAACATTCGTCCATCCGAGCACAACCAACATTTATAGCCTGCCCGTTATTATTGTGGCTGTAATTTCTATGTTGAGCAAAGAATGGCTTTATCGTTATACCCTGGCTGCGGGCAAAAAAATCAATTCGAATTTGTTGATCAGTAATGCTTTCCATAATAGAAGCGATGTTTTTGTTTCTGGATTGGTTTTGATTGCTATTGTCGGACATCTTTTAGGGATTAAATACGCCGATCAAATCGGCGCCGCCATTATTGCTATCATCATCATCAAGTCCGGCGTGCAATTATTTTTGCAAGGCATAAAAGAATTAATCGACACGGGTGTTAATCCTGAAACTCTAAATAACATTAAAAAATGTATCGAATCAGTACCCGGCGTTGAGTCCATACACCAACTTAGAACAAGATTACACGGCGGCAATATTTTTGTCGATACACACTTAATTGTTAATCCATTCATTAGCGTTTCTGAAGGTCATCATATCGGAGAAAAAGTACATGCAGAACTGCTGAAAAATTTTAATCAGATTATCGATGTGGTTGTCCATATCGATCCGGAAAATGATGAAGTCAATAAACCCAGCTTACATTTACCAACCCGTGCAGAACTGATTAATACCCTACAAGATCGGTGGCGGCATTTACGTGGCTTTAAAAAAATTGAAAGTATCCGCATTAATTACTTAAATGGAGAAATTTATATTGAGTTGTATTGGAGTGTGCAGGCTATTCCAGAAAGTCAGTGGACTAGCGTAAAAACCACCTATCTAAACACGATGTCTTCTATCCCTTATTTAGTCTCTCTTAATTTATTTTTGCGATTATAAATGAATATTAAAAAAACTTTTTTATTCTATGATATTGAAACCAGCGGTTTAAATCCTTGTTTTAATCAAGTGCTTCAATTTGCCGCCATTCGCACTGATTTAAATTTTCACGAAATTGAACGCCATGAAATAAATGTACGGCTTAATATTGACACACTGATTGAACCGGGAGCCTTAATTACTCATCGCATACCGATTGCATCTTGTCAAAAAGGACAAAGTGAATTAGCCGCAATCATAAATATTCATCAATTGCTCAATACTCCTGGCACAATCAGCATTGGTTACAATTCTCTAGGTTTTGACGATGAATTTCTACGCTTTGGTTTTTTTAGGCATCTCTTATCTCCGTATACTCATCAATACGCCAATCAGTGCCAACGCATGGATTTGTTTCCGGTTACGATGATGTTCTATTTATTTCAACCGGATGCGTTACCAAAATGGCCAACTGATGATAAGGGTCAGGTACGACTTAAATTAGAGCTGCTGAATGAATGTAATCAGTTAGCGGTTGGCGCTGCACATCAAGCCATTGTGGATGTCGAAGCAACATTAGCCTTAGCCAAACAGTTTGCGCAATTTACGGAGATGTGGCGCTACCTGTTGGAAAATTTCGATAAGACGATCGATGAACAACGCTGTCAAAGTTTAAAATCTTCTTGGGCTTTGCTGGCTAACAGTAAAGCGGGCATGAAAAATAATTTTCTGACCCCAGTTATCTATTGTGGCCCGCATCAACAATACAAAAATCAACATTTATGGCTACGCTTAGATTATGAAGATTTAACCAAGTTAAATTTTGACAACATTGCCGAAAATACCTTCGCCTTTAGAAAAAAATGGGGGGAAAATGAATTTTTATTACCGAAAAAGCCTCATTATTTAGAAAAAATCAGCAAAAAACGACTAAAACTAACTGAAAAAAATGTAAAATGGTTACAGGAAAATCCTGAACGATGGCAAGAGATCAAAAATTATCATTGCCAATATATGTACCCGATAGTGCCTAATTTAGATATTGAAGCGGCTTTGTATGCAACTCAATTTATGAGTGACGCCACAATGCTTTTATGCAAACGTTTTCATCAAGCCAAGCCCGCTGATAAATTCAAGCTTGCTGAAAATTTACCTAACCCCTATCAGCAATTAGCCTTACATTTATTGGTAAGATATTTTCCCGAGCAATTACCTGTCGATGTTTACCAAAAAATTCATCATCAATTATTGTACCAAGGACGTGTTGATTTTCGCGGACAAAAAAAATTATCGATAGCTGAGTGTCAACAAAAAATTGAGAATCTAATATTAACTGAGCTAGATGTTGAACAGAAAAATTTATTACAAGAATTACAAGTTTATTTAAACCAATTTCAATCTACAGCCACTATTGCATAGGAGGATATTAATATGCATACAGAATTTTTAACTTATTTAGATGATAAAAAAGAATTAGAAGGTTATTTAGCCTCACCACAAGCCAGCGGATCATTTCCGTTAGTACTTATTGTCCATGCTTGGGGTGGACGCGATGAATTTGTGTGTAAAAAAGCTGAGGTTTTGGCAAATCTCGGCTATGCGGGTTTTGCAGTGGACATGTTTGGCAAAGGCGTGCTCGGCCGCACCAAAGAAGAGAAACAACAGTTAATTAAACCTTTTTTAGAAGACCGCGCTTTTTTATTAAAACGCTTAAATGCTGCCGTACAATTCACCCAACGACTACCCATGATCAATCGTCATCTGATTATTGTGATGGGCTATTGTTTTGGCGGGCTGTGTGCATTAGATCTGGCGCGTCATAGTCGTGAGATTAAAGCAGCAGTGAGTTTTCACGGTTTATTGAGCAAACCTGAAAAATCGCATACCCAAAAAATCACCGCAAAAATTCTAGCTTTGCACGGCTATGCAGATCCCATGGTCCCACCCGCCCAAGTACAAGCTTTCGAAAATGAAATGGAACAAGCCGGCGCAGATTGGCAAATACACACTTACGGCCACATCATGCACGCCTTCACCAACCCAGAAGCCAATGATTCTAACTTCGGAACAGTTTATAATCAAACTGCCGATCAACGTTCATGGAAAACTTTTACAAATTTTCTAGATGAGATTTGTATAGGTGCAACTATACTCAAAGCGAACTAACGTTCACTTTTTAGTAATAGTGATTGTATATGTCCCATTACCATTATCTACAGGGTTGCAGTTTAATACAGAACCATCAGTCCCCCAATGAAACTTATAGTTATCATTTTTTTGATAGAATACAAAACAAGCATCTGTTTGGTTGCTATGGCGAGGACAATTCGTTCCATATTTAAAACTACCATAAGCGCACTCTTTATCCAGTTTGTTGGTTGCTACTGTTAATTCGGGGCCGCCGCCGTTGCTGCATCTGTGTGTTGTCAAAGTAACTGTTCCTACTTGATGACGTTCGATCCTTTCTGGACGAGGGGTAAGCGTGGAATTTACTGATTCATATTTTCCAAAACAAACCGGTTGATCAGTGTCATTAATGAAGTGGTAAGTGCCGGTGAAGGCAGAACAAATACTCATGCTTGTAAATGTTGTAATTCCTATTATGGCTGATATAAATTTTTTCATTTGTTGTTACCTCTCCCTTTTCTGGTTTCTGTACAATATTTTAGCAGCTTTTGGTAAATTATTCCAGGGTAGGTAACAAAGCCCCTCCCTTTCAGCGACTCATGGCGCACTAACTGGCATTAATGGCCTATTTTGTAATAATGATTGAATATGTCCCATTTTTATGAACTACAGGATGGCAGTGTAATAAAGAACCGTCGGTCCCTGAATGAAACTCATAACCATCATTTTTCTTATAGTATACAAAACAAGCATCTGTTTGGCTCCTATGTTGAGGGCAATTCGTTCCATATTTAAAACTACCATAAGCGCACTCATGTAGTGGGGGGTTTGGTGGCGCCCCCCCGCATTTCTGTGTTGTCAAATCAACTATCCCTTGTTCACCATGCTCGATCCTTTCTGGACGAGCTGTAAGTGTGGAATTGTGTGAATCAAAGTTTCCAAAACAAAGCGGTTGATGAGTTTCATTAACGAAAGTGTAAGTGCCGGTGAAGGCAGAACAAATACTCATGCTTGTAAATGTTGTAATTCCTATTACGGCTGATATAAATCTTTTCATCTGTTATTCCCTCTCTCTTTTCTTGTTTCTGTATAATATACTTAAAGCACTTTGAGTATATTATAGCAGTTTTTGTAAATTATTCCATGGCAGGTAACGAAAGCCAATCAATGCTGTTATAGTAGGTCAATGGGGGTATTGCCCAAGCACACAGTAAGCTTGCGAGAATTAAATTTTTTATGAAATTAGAAAGAAAAATATACAGCGTCACTGAAATCAACGGTATGGCGCGGCAACTATTGGAAAATCATGTGGGCCGGCGTTGGATCAGTGGGGAAATCTCTAATCTTTCTGCGGCTAGTTCTGGACATATGTATTTTAACTTAAAAGATGCTACTGCGATGGTGCGTTGTGCATTGTTTCGGCAAAACGGCCGGCTTTAAATTTTTCGCTTAAAAATGGGCAGCAGGTTTTGGTGTTCGGACAAATTAGTTTGTATGAAACGCGCGGCGATTTTCAACTCATCGTACAAACGATTGAAGAAAGCGGCGCCGGCTTATTGCAAAAAGCATTCGAAGAATTAAAAAAAAAATTAAGCCAAGCCGGATTATTTGCCGCTGATAAAAAAAAGCCTTTACCGGTTTTACCCAAAACAATTGGCATTATCACCTCTCCGACCGGAGCTGCTTTACATGATATTTTGACCGTGTTAAACCGCCGATTTCGGGCTATTCCTGTTATTATTTATCCTTCACAGGTACAAGGCGAAAAAGCAGCGGCGCAGCTGGTGAAAGCGATTCAAACCGCTAATTTACGTCATGAATGCGATGTACTTATCCTGGCCCGCGGCGGCGAGCTTTCAATGGAAGATTTGTGGTCTTTTAACGAAGAAAGCGTCGCCATGGCTATTTTTAACGGCGCAAGAGTCCGATTGTCTCCGGCGTTGGGCATGAAGTGGATTTTACAATCGCCGATTTTGTCGCCGATGTGCGCGCCCCAACACCTTCCGTAGCCGCCGAAACCGTGGTCCCCAATTATTTAGATTGGTTACAACAATTTAAACATTTATTCAATCGACTCATTCATCTGCAAACCAGTGCTCTTAAACATGCACAGTTGCAATTAAACCATTTACAAAAGCGCTTACGCCACCCTGGCCAACGTTTAGAACAAGCCCAACGGTTGGACGAATTAGAATATCGTCTGTTAACCGCCATCCAACATGATTTGAAACACCGCCACGCCTTATTAAATCGAATCATTTTACATTGGCAACATGTAACGCCGTTATTGAGAATCGAGCGAGAATATAGCAATTTATTGACTTACAAACAACGCTTAAATTCATGGATCCAACATCAATTAGAATTATCCCAACAAAATTTACAACGCGCCGCTGCCGCATTACAAACATTAAGCCCATTAAACACATTAAAAAGAGGTTATGCCATCGTTTACGATAAACAAAATACTGTAATCTCTTCTTTAGAACAATTAAAAATTAAAATGAATGTATCCATTAAACTTGCCGATGGAAAATTTGATTGCGAAGTAAAACATCTGGACAAACAAAATATTGATAAATAAAAAATTTAATCCTGTAAAAATACAAACACCCTGCGTAGCATTGTTCAGCGCATCCGCCATCGAGCTTTGCAACGGGTGGCAGCGGAATCTTTTTCCACGCACAGCGAAGCGAGCATGGAAAAAGATGCAGCTGACAGGACCCGTTTTCACAAAACCTGCGAGTCAGGCGGGTGTCGCTGAACAATGCGGAGTGGGTTTTATTATTCTGAAATCTACACAGTTTTTAAATTTATAAAATTGGTTTTCGAAACCGGCGTTGTGACAATTTTTCGAATAGCAAATAAAAAACCGGAGTGACGTATAACGTCAACATTTGGGAAAATATTAATCCACCGACAACGGCAATTCCCATTGGGCGGCGGGCTTCACTGCCGGCGAAGACCAAGGGCTAAAGGCAGGGTTGCTAAAATTGCCGTCAGCGTAGTCATCATGATGGGGCGAAATCGAATTAAACAAGCGCGCACAATGGCTTCAAAAGGTGTAAGGCTTTCTTGACGGCGAATATTAATAGCAAAATCTACCATCATAATGCCGTTTTTCTTCACCAAACCAATCAATAAAATAATGCCGATAAAACTAAATAAATCGAGCTCCTGATGGAAAAGCATTAACATAAATACGGCGCCAAAACAGGCAAACGGCAACGCCGTTAATATCGTGATGGGATGGATAAAATGCTCATATAGAATAGCCAGTACCACATAAATCACAAAAACGGTGACCAACAATAAAATGGGCAAAGTATTCGCCGAATTTTGATAAACCTGCGCCGTTCCAGCAAAACTTCCGGCGACTCCTGATGGCAAACCTGTTTTGCTAAAGCTGATTTTTTGATTCACTGTGGCTATGGAAACGCCGGGATTGATATTGTAAGAAATCACCACCGCCGGCAATTGACCATAATGATTTACCGTTAACGGGCCTACACCTTGTTCCATCGTTGCGACCGCACTGAGCGGCACTAAAGTTCCACCCGTCCCTGGAACATAAATCGCATTAAGCGCATTCACATTTTGCTGATAATTAGCAGCAACATCCACAATCACCGGATATTCATTGGTCGCGGTATAAATTGTGCTGATTTCTCTTTGGCCAAAGCATTATACAACGCGGTTTCGATGGCTTCAGTGGTAACACCTAACACCGCGGCGCGATCATATAAAATTTTAACGCGAATTTCCGGGTTGGTGATATCCAAATCGGAATCGACATCTTTCACTCCCGATATTTTCGCTATCTTTTGTTGAAACGTTTGGGAAACACTTTCCAATTGTTGAAAATTGCCGCTCTGCAATACGTATTGATAAGGACTGGCTGTCGATTTACTACCGACTTGTAAAGAAGGCGGGTTCATATAAATAGCTTGAATGCCGGAAACCGAATGTGTGACTCGGCGTAGTTGTTCAATAACAGTGTCTGAATTATCCTTTCTTTGTGATAACGGTTTTAATTGGATAATCATCATCCCACTGTTGCCCGCACCGCCGCCGCGGCTTTGCCCAATGTTCGATAACAATCCTGCAACGTTAGGATTTTGCCGCACCAATTTGGAAAGCTGTTGCTGACGTGCAGCAAATTCTTGAATAGGTAAACCTACGGGCACTTTAGTCATCGCAAAAATCGTTCCGGTATCTGCACTAGCGACAAATCCTTTAGAAACCACACTAAATAAAATCACCGTGGACACTAAACTACCTACCGTAACCAATAAAATTAATCGCACATGATTAAGCGACCAGCGTAAACTCGTTTCATAAAATTGTCTGCTTATATTAAAAAGTTTTTCAAACCAAGGAAAAAAGGAATGCTCGTTTTTTTTATGCCGCAGTAATTGACTGCACAGCATAGGCGTTAACGATAAAGCAATCACTGCCGAAACCAAAATAGAAACGCTGACCACAATGGAAAATTCACGGAACAATCTACCGACAATGCCGCCCATAAATAATAAAGGAATAAATACAGCCACTAACGATAAAGTCATCGAGATAACCGTGAAAACAATTTCTCCACTGCCTTTTAATGCGGCCTCTACGCGATTGTAACCTTGTTCCAAATAACGCACGATATTTTCTAAAACCACAATGGCGTCATCGACTATAAATCCAACCGCCAACACCAAACCGATAAGCGATAAATTATCTAAACTAAAACCCAAACCCAGCATGACGGCAAAAGTGGCTAATAACGCCACCGGTAAAGCGATAATCGCAATCACTGTGGAAGACAGATTGCCCAAAAACAATAAGATCACAGCAGCTACCAAAATAATCGCTAAAATCAATGTAAATTTCATTTCATTTAACGTTTGATGGATGAAAACCGATCGATCAAAAAACACGGAAAGATGTGCGCCTCCCGGTAAATTTTGCGTCAAGGTGGGTAATAATTTTTTAACAGCTCAGCCACGGCGACGGTATTGGTCCCCGGTTGACGTTGCACCGCTAAAATAATGGTGCGGTGATCATTATACCAAGCGGCCACTTGATCATTGGCCACGCCATTTTCTGCTACGCCCACATCTTGCAAGCGCACGGGAGCGCCCTCGGAAAAACCAATAATGGCTTGGCTAAAACTCGCCGCATCCGAAAATTGATTGGCAGCTTTTACGCTATACGTGCGTTCCGGCGTCATTAAAGAACCGGCGGGCTGGGTAGCATTGGCGGATTGCAGGCTGCTGATTACGCTGGCCTGGCTCAAGCCACGTGCGGCAATCGCTCGAGGATTAAGATGGATGCGCACCGCATATTGTTGGCCGCCATAGACCTGCACCTGCGCCACCCCATTCACCATGGAAAGACGTTGGGCAATGAAGGTTTCCGCATAATCGTCTAATTTGGTTAACGGAATATTATCGCCCACTAATGACAAATACAGGATGGGGGAATCAGCCGGATTTAGTTTGTGAATCGTGGGTTGATTGGTCATCGTGGAAGGTAAAGAATGTGCGGCTTGCGCAACGGCTGATTGCACGTCTTGCGCTGCAGAATCGATATTTCGATCTAAAGAAAATTGTAAAACAATGGTCGTTTGTCCCGCCGAGCTGGTCGAGCTCATCGAATCCAATCCAGCAATCGCGCTGAATTGCTTTTCTAAAGGCGTCGCCACAATATTCGCCATGGTTTCAGGATCGGTACCCGGCAAACTGGCGCTGACCATCATGGTGGGAAAATCAATTTCCGGTAAATCGCTGATGGGTAAGCTTTTATAAGCCACCCATCCAAAAATAATCAACGCAATCGTTAATACAATCGTGGCAACCGGCCTTTGAATAAATACTTTTGAAATATTCATTTTTCGATTTTCACCTTAGATCCTTCTTCTAATCCTGGCGGGATTTCCGCTAATACAGCGTCTTCTGGTTTTAAACCACTGGCGATCACCGTCTCAGTACCAATCGTGCGCGCAACGGTGATGGATTGAATCATCGCTTTATTATCTTTTACCAGATAAACGTAATTGCCATTCTGCCCTAATTGCACGCTGCCATTGGGAATAACCAACGCATTTTGTTCAACCGCTAATATCAAACGCACCCTCACCAGTTGTCCGGGCCACAATTGTAAATCCGAATTTTTGGCTTCTGCTTTCACTTGCACAGTGCCGGTTTGCGCATTCACGGTGTTGCCAATAAATACCAACTGACCTTTGGCCAATGTGGCGCTGCCATCTTCGGATAATACTTCGGTATTTAATGTCCCGGCGCGTTTGTATTTTAATAAATCCGGTAAACGATCTTGCGGAATATTAAAATTGATAAACACATTATCCAGTTGATTGATCACCAATATGGGTGTTGCACTATTGGCCGTCACCAAATCCCCGAGATGTAAATTGACTACGCCTGCTTTGCCGCTAATCGGCGCGCTTATTTTAGTAAACTGCAGTTGAATTTGTTTTTGTTCCAACTGCGCTTGGTCCGCTGCGACAACAGCTTGTTGCTCTTGCATCGAAGCAACGGCTTCATCATATTGCTGGCGGGTAATATACTCTAGTTTAGCCAAACCCGCATAACGGTCCGCGGTCGCTTTTAAAATGGAGAGCTGCGCTTGATCACGCTGTAAATTGGCTTGATATTGTTTAACATCCGCTGCATACACCGAAGGTTCAATTTCAAATAACAACTGGCCTCTTTGCACTTCTTCTCCCTGAGTGAAATAAATTTTTTTAATCACACCGGATACTTGCGGCACTATATTCACCGATTGCTGCGCCTCGATCGTACCGACTTCTTGCAACCCAATCGGCATAGGTTTGATTTGCGGGTGCACCACTTTAACTAAATATTCCATTCCCGCACCACGGACAAATGCCGGTTGTTTAGGTTTCGTGGCCCACCAAATGATAAAACAAATTAGGATAAGCACAGCAATCGTGATTATCCAATGGTTGCGTTGTCGTTTATTCATTTCAAAATCCCCATGGCTGCAGCTAATTGCGATAAAGCCAAATACCAGCCTATTTGTGCTTGAATATTTTGCACCCGCGCGCTGGCCAAGGTGGCTTGGGTGGTGAGTACACTTAAAATGTTCCCTACCCCGCCTTTGTATTGGCCTAAAGCTTGCTGGCTGGCTTGTTCGCTACTTTTTAACAAAATTTCGGTCGTTTGGATATTTTGTGAAGCCGTTTGTAACGCATAATAGGTTTGCCACACTTGATATTGCACTTGTTGATTCAGTTGATCGCGGGACGCCTCAGCGACCGCAACATCTGCGGCTGCACTTTTTACCTGATAGGTATAAGAAAAACCGGTAAATAAAGGAAGGGATACCGTCAAAGCACCGATCATTGTGGTTCCATTACTGACATTGGCGATACTGGGTGTGGCGGTTCCCTCTAATGATATCGTGGGTAGATCAGAAGCTTTAGTCGCCGCCAGTAACGCTTGATTTTGCCGGACTGCTGCTTCGGAAGCTAATAAATCCGGTCTATTTTTTTTAGCGACGGCCAACATTTCATCAATGGATTGATGAATTTGTTTTTCCTCTTTTGGCGCAGATAAGGGCAATAAATTTAATTGAGTATTCGGCGGCAAACCCATTGCCGTAGACAACTGTCCTAACGCGGTTTGGTAATTGCCTTTAGCAGTTTGTAGATTGAGTTCTGCTTGCGCTTTTGAACCTTCTGCTTGATAAACATCCCCAATCGTTGCCAAACCATTGGCCCGTAACGCCTGTGAAGCGGCGAGACTGGTATTGGCTTCCAATAAACTTTCTTCATAAGCTTTAACTAACTCTTGTTGGCCCAACACCTGATAGTAAGCCTGTTCCACCTGCAGGATCACTTGCTGAATGGCGTTGTTTTGATTCAAATTGCCGGCGATTACAGCGTATAATGCGGCATTTACATTGTCTCTGCGCTGACCAAAGTCCAACAGCAAATAACTTAAACTGATATTCGGACCGTACGTCCATTGTTCACTATTATCTCGACTAAACACTTGCGCAGAATATTGAACTGAACCGCCAAGATTAACTTGCGGTAAAAATGCACTTTCGGCAATACCCACATCCGCGGCTTTAACCTTAGCCTGCGCCCACGCCAACCAAGTATCCGGATTGTGTCCCAGCGCAAAATCGGTTACTTCGATCAAGCTCATCGCATGTTTGGGCAATTCAGCAACCGAAAGTTCATTACGGCTCGCCGGGACGGCTAAATTAACGGGCATCGTTGTTACCGTTTGTGGATTGGGCGCAGTTAAAGTTTCTACATGAAAAGGATCAATCGATGCAAAAACCAAACCAGGTAGAAAAATAACGAGTAATGAAAAGAATTGGATTAACTTATTTTTTCGCACGGCTGCACTAAAATTTATCAATTAATAAATAGTGCGATTATAACATTCTTTGCCAATTTCACCTAACAAAAAAAACGGCTTCCAAAATTGGAAGCCGTTACTAAAGTGGCTCCTCTTCCTGAGGAAAACCACTTTATCAATCCCTTGAAAAACCTTATCCTAGTAGGTTCCTCCTGTGTAAGCAGGGGTAGTTGTGGTTGTTGTGTAGGTTGTTGCTGGGGCAGTTCCTGTCGCAACGTTAGTAACCGTTTGACCGGTTTGGGTAACGTCTTCAGCTGCGCCTGCTGTGGTGTGACAACCGGATAAAATTGCGGCAACAAAAACCAAAGGACATAAAGTAAGTAATACTTTTTTAATGATCTTCATAATGTTATCTCCATTTTAAGTTCCAGGGGTGAATTCTCCCTAAACCTAAGTGTAGTCTAAAACTGTTCAAAATCAAAACAACTTATCATAAATGCATGATAAATGCATTTATGCGGACGCACCTAAATATTGCCGGATAAACCCTAAAAGGGCATGATATACTCAAATATTGACAAGGAGATCGCTATGCGCTGGCCGATTGGGGGTTCTGATTTTGCGGAAATGGTAGATAAGCGATTAGATTTCGTTGATAAGACCCTATTTATCAAAGAGGTCTTTGACAATCCAGGAATTAAAGTGACTGTGATTACCCGCCCGCGGCGGTTCGGCAAGACTTTAAATTTATCCATGCTACGTTGTTTTCTCGCTGCCGAAGTTGATGGCCGTATGACCCAACATTTATTCAAAAACTTAAAAATTGCTGAGTTGGGTGATCAATACATGCAATATCAAGGGAAATATCCTGTTATTTTCATATCGTTCAAGGATGTAAAGGATCATGATTATAAAACAACTTATACCAATTTGCGCCACCTTCTATCGCAATTATATCGCGAACATCAATATCTATTATCCAGTTCTAAACTAACGGAAAGGGAAAAAATCACATTTCTATCCGTTCTCGAAAAAAAAGCCACTGCAGCCGATATCAGAACCGCATTATTTGATTTATGCTACTACCTTTATCGACATCATGACGTCAAACCTTGGATATTAATCGATGAATACGATTCACCTATTCAAGCTGGTTATTTACATGGGTATTACAACTCGATCATTCAAGCCATGCGCGGATTATTTCGAAATATTTAGAATTTTTATTCAGCTTAACGGCAGCGCCGAGTGGAAGAGTTTGCTGATCGCTTGCAACGATACTTAATCGAAACCCTCAGCATTTTTGACACCACTGGACATGAACCAGAAAAATTTTATCACGGTTTCGTATTAGGCATGATGGTCAGCTTAAGCGAAACGCATGAAGTGAAATCAAACTATGAAAGCGGCTATGGGCGTTACGATGTGATGCTGATTCCTAAAGATCGAGAGCAGCTCGGCATTATTTTAGAATTTAAAACAGTTCGCGAGAAAAAAACCTCGCTGAAGCAAGCCGCCCGGGATGCGCTGCAACAAATTATCGAACGTCAGTACGCCGCACAATTGCATCAGCAGGATATTTACCAAGTTCTACAAATGGGCCTAGCCTTTCGAGGCAAGCAGGTTTTTGTGTTATCACCCAGAACACGCACAGGAGGAATGATAAAATCAGTACATCAGTTCAGGATGTTCTCTTTGACATCGTAAATCATTTATCAGGATTTCGGAAACTATTCCTGGATTCGCTAAGGTAGAGACATCGCCCTAATTCATGGGTTTGCCGAGCGACTATTTTACGTAAGATTCTACGCATAATTTTCCCGGAACGGGTTTTAGGTAATTCGGGTGTCCACTGAATGTAGTCCGAGTGGCTAAACCGCCGATTTTTTCGCGCACCCAATGCTGCAAATTCTGCTTCAGTTTTTTCATCTGCAGCGATTTCTGCCAGCGGCGTGACAAAAGCGTAAATGGCTTGTCCTTTTATATTGTGTGGCATACCGACAACGGCGCCTATAGGCCACGGCAGGATGAGCAACCAAGGCATTTTCAATTTCCGCCGTGCTCAACCGATGGCCGGAAACATTTAAAACATCGTCAATCCGGCCACTAATCCAGTAATAACCATGTTCGTCCCGGCGTGCGCCATCTCCTGAAGTATAATAGCCGGGATGAGGGTCTAAACAGCCTTTTTTAAAGCGCTCAAAATTGC
>CAVPCA010000015.1:0-33355 GCA_963702315.1 uncultured Pseudomonadota bacterium | reverse complement strand
CAATCGTTTCAGAGTATCCAGTTAGTTTTAAATCTTCGGTTAATATAGGCATTATCTGAAAGGTAGCAAATTCTCCAGTTTGCAATGCGGAAAATTCCAAAATAGTGCTGGCTTGCTGCGGAGTAATTTTTTCAGAAGCAAACAAGGATAAAGTAAGTTGACAGATCTGTTCATCTGTAAAAATGATATGAAGCCAATCGCCTGCCTCGATACAGAAAGCAGTATTTTTAGCTTATTAGCATTGATACCTTTGCGAACTTTTTGTTTGTTTACCAATTGCAGAAAAAATTCACTGTGGTTTCCATTGAGATTAACCGGGACAAGGCTATCCTTAGTGATTAATTTTTTCCAAAATCGTTGTATTATTCTCGCATTTGGGCCAAGCCATTTTTTGTTTAAATTTTTATTTTCCAAAGTTTGTATATAAATTTTTTGCTGCTTCTCATCCAGTTTTTGAGAATACAATTCCCGGTGCTTAGCATCTTTTGGAGGCATTCGATATTTTTGATGGAATTGGCGCCAAAACTCATCAGGATCAAATATTACTTTTCGCGTCATTGAATTACTTTTAAATTATGTACTTAAACCTTTTTAAGCATTATCTCCTAAATTTATTAAGGTTTTCTTAACCGTAGACAAGTCCGCCTCATGGAAAAGCTAACCGAAGGAAGGATTTTCAGCTGTCATCGTATCCTGTGGTGGCATTTGATAGTTTTTTTGTTCCACTTGTACTTGCTTCACATGTATATATCGGTGTCACTGATGACGATGCAACTAAAAAAATAGTTTAAGCAATAGATTAAAAACTGCATTGACACCCGCAATGTGTATAATTGATAATGGGACAAAAATATGTCGTAAGTGATACCAGCAATGTGCATTACAGTGTGGCTGAAGCATAATCAATTAGGTTAAAGGTTGCCAAATATGAAGAAAGTAATCTATGCTCATAACACCCATTCTATAGCTCAGTGGGCCTCAATTTGGGCTTTATTGGTCAAGCGTGTTCCCGATTTTGGACAATGTGGGCATTTATTAGAAATTATTCATAGCTATACAACTAATCAGGATGACTTTGCTTTCCCACAGACGCCCCCGGATGAGAAGCTGGGCTCAAAATTTGATTTTTATCGCCGAGAACCAGCCGCTGCAGCCTACTCGACAGTTCAAGAGGACGTTGCAGAGTTCAAGAACCGAATTAATGCAGGTGAGGACCTCCATGACCTACACCATGAAGGCTGTGACATTTCTAGCCTAGCCATGGCTTGGTTTTTTGATAAAGAAGATCCTCTACCCATTGAAATGCTTCCGACCATATTGAACTATGTTTATGCTTCCTCAGAAGAATTGATTATTTCTGCTTTGGTAAATAAAGAAGGGAATTTTACCGCTGAAGCCGACGATTTGTTCCGGCGGGTAACAACCCTTTCTGGAGTTCCGTTATCTGAATTCAATTCTCTGCTTTTAGAAGATTTTAAAAAAAAAATCCTGAACTTACCTCCGTTTGAGCAGGCTTTCTTTAAGTTCATTCCTAACTCGAAATTTTTTGACGATATGCTCGCCGGTCTTGAATTAATTGGTTTATGGGCCCCTAGGAAGGATGAGGATAAGTATCTTACCTTTCCCTCTGAAGGCTTGCTAAATGCTTACTTGCAAGCTGTTTACCGTGAAAATGCGGTTATTTCCATTTCAGTCCTTGGCTTATTAACCAAAGAAGATATAGATAGAAGTGGACGCGTTGGTCGTAGATATAAAAGTGTATTCACTAAAAATTCAAAGCCTTCTCCAAGAATTGGTGACATACTTAATCCAAGTTTTTTATATGCAGGCACCCACGATAGTGTGCATGCTTTGATGATGTCACATATACCAATCCCTAGCCGCGCATTTATTTGGTTGATGTTGGATAAAATAAGATTTCTTTCAAAAAAACACTGGTCAGCGGAAAGCTGGCGTCTGGCCGATTTTCATTTTTCACAAGAAATCTATCACACAATTGCGCATAATGCTTGGGACCAACAACTGCGAGCAGTTTTCTTCGACGATACTATAATACCTTCTGCGCTCAGCGTGCTCGCTTTTGCATTAGTGACACCCCAGGAATTAGGGAAAATAGGAATGGATTATCTAACGATCATCGATAAGGTTTTTAATAAATTATCGACGGCTCAGTATCTTGATTTAGCAAGCCTAATTCAGCAAGGTCATTTTTGTTTTGACAAAATTCCAATTTGTTTTGACAAAGTTTCAAAGAACAAACTTCGAAAGAATGGATTAGTTTTATTAGTGGATAAACCGGATGGAAAGAAAGAGAAAGTGAATCTAGGAGCATGGAATGAACTTACCCAACAGGTACCGTTACTATCTCTATTTAAAACGCCGGTTCAAAGCAAACCTGATGTCAATGCTTTGCAAAACCAAAATTTAGAAAGACAACCTCCTACGATGTTTTTTTGTGGATTTTCAGGATGTGATAAAAGCTATAATAAAAAGTATACACTAAACAGGCATAAAAAAGTTTGCCAATACCAGCATCAACAATTTGAAAAGCAACAAAGTATGAAGTGTGATTTGCTGCTAGGGTGAGGATCCAACAGTCTCAACGCATTGCACAGAAGAGGCTGGCGATCTATTGTGGGAAAATAATCTGTAAAACATAGTATCCATTGTTTTACAAAATTTTTCTGAAACCTGGCGCCCCGCCGTGTGGGTTAACAGAGAAATGAATGTTGTGGTTATAATGTAAAGTTGGGTGTACAGATCAGCGCCGAAAAATTCCGGTAGCCAAGCGCTCATGAACATTATTGAAGTGAACATAACGTGAGTAGACCGAGGGAAAAAACGGATAAAGTTTGCAGATAACTCCAAGCTGAGATTTATTAATAACGCCCAGCGATTTTCAAGTAGCATTTGCAACAGGTATTCTAACGTTCTGGTGGTCATATAGGCTGAACGTTTTTCTAAGCCATACCTTTCAAATAAATACGTCGAGGAGCCTTCAAAAAGGCCGTACCCAAAACCTTTCAAGGCGGTTGCGGACAGCGAAGGAAAGGGAGCTGCTATTGGACAATTTTTTTGATCAAATTTTTTCTCATCTTCACTCATCTTTTTAAGAGCAAACGCTAAGCGATTATTTCCTAAAGCTAATCGTGGCCGTTCAGTGGAGTTTGAATATTTTATCATAAGGCGCGCAATGACTTCATCTGGGTAGGGTTGAGATTTCCAAGACTTAGCGAATTCGTCGCTAGAAGGACAAATATATCGCGCCGCTTCGATTAAATCTTTTGGTAACTGATAATGATCGGCTACTTCACCTCGTCGAATGCTGCTGCGTTCACCTCTAATAAGAGCAGGACAAGGTAATCCATATTTGGGATATGGTTGAGCATTTTCTTTTAAAATAGCTGCATTAACGCCTTCAGATACTTGAAAAAGGCTATTGTCAAATAAATAGTTAAATATTTTCCAAGGCAAAATTGGCAATTTGTAAACGATAATAGAATTATTATTGAAGCTTAGAGACATTGATGATGTAAAATTATCATGAAAAGCAATGGATGTCGTGTTACTTTTAATTGCTTGCCAAAAAGCTTCTGCGCGGACTCTGTTACATCTCCATTTATTAAGTATCGTTAAATTTTGACAACTATGATTCAGAAAATTATTTTGCACTTGTTTCCAGTCGTCGGATGAGACCTGACTCATGATCATGAAGATAATAGGTTTTTGAATAAAAGTATTCACTCGCTTTGCTGCTAAAAGCAAATTCAATAGTGGGTAAATTGGATTATAAACATGATGAACACCATAAACCGCAAAAGTGGCAATCTTACCAAGTTGTTGCAATCCAACGATTTTCAGTAAAAAATCTGCTAATGCTGGCTGTGATAATTGCAGACCAGAGATCGCTTTATGCACGGTAAGGTTTGAAATTGGAGTAAGCGGGTTAGAGAGTGAGTGAGACAGATAATTTATATGGGGAAGCTCGCATCCGCTCTGAGAGATAAAGCCTATACCTAATGGTTTTTCTTCAAAATAACTTGCTGTGAAAAAATTTATAAATAAGCCTGCCTTTGCTTTAGCGATCTCAGATAAACGATAGAAAAATCTGATCTGAGAGAAAAACATCGCCGGCAGTATGGAATCCCCAAAATTATCCTCAAATCTTCCTAGTAATCCCGGGAAGATGGCCAACTCTACTTCGGGAAGGGTGGGTAATATCTTACGAAAATAAGTCAGCTCATAAAATTGAATTTGTATTCCTTCGGGTAAAGTTAAATTTAAAGTGTCTTTTTTGAATAAATGTTCAGCATCATATAGTTTTAAAGCATTTTGCAATGCCGGCTCGTAAAAGGATCCTCCTTCATTATCTGCGATAACAGCTACTCTTCCTGTGTATTTTAAAAATTTATATAATGCTTCAATTATATTGATCGGGAACATCTGGTCGCCCATGCCCAGCCCATCGGTTACAAATATTCTAATATCGCCTTTAATTTTAGAAATAAATTCTTGGGCCTTAACCAGGTTGTCATCGCTAGCAAGTTGATTACGCACCGTTTGCCAATTTTCTTCTTTTAGTACCGATTCGTCTATATTGGGTTCATGCAATCTAATCATATTTCGATTCTATCTGTTTCTGTATTTTAACGAGAATATTAACTGAATATAAAAAAAAATCAATCATAAACCAGCAGAAATCAAAAGTTATTTGTCATTTTGTACTTTTTACCATTAGGGTACGGAAAAGCGAGCGTTGACAAAATTCGAGGTTTCTGTACGATTTAAAAAACAATAAATACACTATAGATCATAGAGGGCAAGGCTAAGTATGAATAATTTTTCCCCAGACGATATCCAAACCCATATCAATAAAATAGTTGATCATCAATATAAACCGCGTTTTTCAGGAATGTTGGGTAAATTAGTAAGTTTACTTTGTTTTAGTAGCCTTTTAGGAAAGTTGCCGATTTTTAATCTTTCATGCGTTGGCGCCGAACCTATTTCACAAAGCGACCCATTCCTTGAAACTACATTGTCTACTGGGGGTTCTTTCGCTGAATTTGGCTTTTTTACTGATCAAACTGCTTACGACGTATCATTATTAGTTAACGAAACAAAAGGTATTTTACATAACAATTTAAGCGATATTGCCGTTGCTGCTACTGACACCATTACCGCTCGGTTTATTACTACAAAACGTCTCCGCGCAATTAAAGAGATGGCTTCATCAGGGGCTCCGAACTATAGTGAGTTGTCGCCAGGCCAAAAAAATAAACTGCTAAAAAAATCGTTACAAAGTATCACTCAACAATCGATGACGGCTAGTGGTGAGGCCAAAAAATTGGGCCGCAAAGATGAAGGAGCGCTGACTCAAACTGCCAAAAATGCATCTGCTCAATTGAAAAAAGCTTTTTATGAGATAGTGAGCATGGCTGAAAATCATCAAAATTTGACTTTAAATAAACTGGATCAAGTGTATCAAACTACAGCCCCGGCCATTGCAAAATTGTATCCCAGTTTGCGTACCACTAAATTAGAAAAATATAACGTCTTGTTTTTCATGGATCCGTCTGATTTAAAACCAGCGATGCAGAATTTGCTCAATCTTATTCATAATCCACCATCAGGATTGCCATTTCAAATCTTGCAAGCGATTGTTCCTGGTTTGGCGTTAACTACCCACCCTTATCGTGATGTCAATGGCCGCATGACAATGCTATTGATGGTTTATAACGCGATTTGGCATGATCAACTTCCGCCCTTTTTTGAATTTGACGGCAGGCCTGGGCAAATTCTTCACGGGGTAGTTACTTATTTCGGTGCGGTACAAGTCGAGCAGATAAACAAAGTCCTTAAATCAGGAAGATCTAACGGTAAAACCTTTTATACCAATTTGCCATTTCATTTTGGAATGGCGCCTTCCGAAGGTTGTTTAACTCAATTTGCCGCGACTCCTGAAGAAATTAGTAGATTTATTTGGGATTATATGGAATCTAACGGTACAAAAAGGTCATTCAGCTTTGAAAACTTACAACAATGGATCGGCGATCTTATTTTTGAAAATTTTGCTCATAGTCAAAGTGTTGCTTTAAAGTTGGTGGATCATGTGACACCAATATCTAATTTTAGATTATAAGTCTATAAATTCTTACACCTTGCAAAACCAAAAAAATTTGAGGCAGTAGTAAAATGATGATGTCGATAATGACGCCAAAAGGGTATATCTGATATTTTCGGCAAACTTTAACTTTTTAGTGTCAAGGTTTATTATTCACGTTGGGTTTCCAATTGCACTAGGGTTCTTAGGGAATGAGAGGTCAATATTATTGAAGACTCTATAAAAAACGTTCTATTACGCCAATGGCTTGATAAGATTGCGTCCGCTTTTGCATTTTAATATTTTCTTAATATTTAATAGGATAAGATACGCTAAGAAATAACTAAGCTACGATATAAATTAAATTAAAGATGAGGATATTATGAGTAAAGATTTTAAATTATTACAGATGACTGCTGCTACTATTCATGACGTACGTAACGTTGTATCTGCTCTTGTTGGTACGCAAGAAAATTTAGCAGAAGAAATGAGCAGCATGCAAGCAATAATATTCAGAATGATTGAAACTCTTCCTAACTTTTCTATTTATACGTATCTAGTAGAATTTTCCAAACGCTTGGATACTTATGCCGTATCTTTCTCCCAACTTAAAAGTGGAACAGATAGATTAAAAAAAATGGCAAATAATTATCTGGATTTGGCTAAAATGCAGGCGGGTAAATTTGAAGTTAATCCAGTTTCATTTGAAATTAAAGCTCCTTTAGAAGAATTGTTAAAGCAGAAATCCAGTGATATTAAAAACAAAAGCATTAAAATAAGTTATGAACATCCATTCGAAAAAATTCAAATTATAGCTGACCAAAACCTTTTGTACAGAATTTTATTAAATTTGTTCTCCAATGCATTACAATACACCCCGAATGGCGGTACTATAAAAGTAACTATTGAAGAAAATACTGCCAAAGAACAAGGGAAAATTGAATTTCGATTTGCCATTTCAGACACTGGGGAAGGCATGGACCTTGAGCAACAATCTCGACTATTTCAACCTTTCTCTCAAACCAAAAAAGAACATAGCAAAAAAGGGACTGGGTTAGGATTAGTAACTGCTAAAGAATTTGTAGAAATGATGGGGGGAAAAATTGGCGTTGAAAGTGAACGTGGCAAAGGAAGTACTTTTTTCTTTACTCTTGTTTGTGACCGTGATTTATCCGCTTCCCAAACAAAAAAACCAAAACAAAAAATAAAATTGGCAAGTAAAAACACGGGTATGCAAGTTTTAATTGCAGAAGATAATCCGATTAATCAAAAAATGCTGAAAATAAAGCTAGCGAATGCTGGATATACCGTTTTTGTTGCAAATAATGGAGAGGAAGCCTTAAATATACTTATGCAAAATCCTTCTATCGCTATTGTTTTGATGGATATTCAAATGCCTAAGATGGATGGACTCGAAGCGACAAGAGAATGGCGTGCATATGAAGAAAAAAATCTACTTTCTCGAAAACATATCATCGCTCTTTCTGGCGATACTGGGCAAGACTGTGAAAGTGAAGCTCTAAAAGCAGGAATGGATGTGTATTTAACAAAAGGCGACCAAGACGTATTGAAAATCGTCGATAAATTTAAAAAACATAACGAAAAAATAAAATCTCCTGTTACTACATCTTGTCTGGATATTCCGGTAGAAAACTTTAAGCAGGAAGTGGTATTAGACGAAAAGGCCCAGCTGACTCTTTCAAAAACGGGTAGACACGGTTTTCCGAAAAAAAGTTTTAGTGAGAGCTCTTTCCAAGATTTAGTTCCCTCTTCCCTTCAGTCCGATTTGAATGATATAGCTGACAAGACATTGCAAAAGCTGTTTGAAATACTTTGTGATATTCCATGCCCAGATAATGAATCAAAGAAAGAGCGCTCAATCCTACTCAATACTTTTAGGGCATATGATAAATTGGTCGGTCAAAAACTTATTATAAAAAGTGATGTTCAACTATTAGAATGGCTGTTGGCAAACTTAGGACAACAAACTAAATCTGTTAACCTTCCGTCACTTTCTACATTGGCTTTAAGCTCACCAAGAGTAGCTAGAACCCCTAATCTATTTAATGGCTCGAGTCTTAGCCCAATCTCTGGTTCGACAACCAATTCTAGTTCTAGTTCTAGTTCCAGTTCCAGTACTAGTTCTAGTTCTAGTTCTAGTTCCGTCTTTAATTTCGGGGTTTCTTCTAGACGAGAATAAGAGAACGACATGCCATACAAACATCCGAAGAGATTGCGCCCGGAGAGACTAGAATTCCCGACCGCCTGGTCCGAAGCCAGGCGACGGCTTCCAAGGAAATGTCTCAGCACATAGGCGGTGTCACAGCACATAGGCGGTGTCAGAGCTGACGTAAAATTTTAAATTATTTTAAATTCAATGCAGTAAATTTAAAAAAAGTTATGCCAGACACGCTCATAGGCATGTAAAACAATCGAATCAGTTATTTTATGTAAGTGTCCGACATAACAGTTTTAAAAAATAATCCGCTGATTTTAAAATGATTTTTAATTTTGTGTCGGAAGTGACACCGATCCGTCCCAGATGCATTGAAATGCTTATTCGATGGAAAGTTGCCTCAGGTATTTTATACGGGCTGAGCATTAAATTAGTTCAGATCGCCAGAGACATCACCACATTTAGGCCCGCAGGGCCTAAATGTGGTGAATGGTTACGTTTTTATTATGAATTTAAAATCATAAAAATACAACCCAGCGTTTTTTCCTAACATGATTTTATTCTGAAATTTTTTGAGGGTTGTTATAAGTATTTGATTTAAATGTCAGCAGATTGGTTTTCACAGAGGAAGGGGTGGTGTGCTTGTCTATCACAGCGGCAATCATTTCAACGGGGGTACAAATTGTACCCCCCGAGTTGGAATCTAACTGCTGATCATGCTAGGGCATGGGCTTAATATCATTTGCCCATATTCTGATACACATGATAAAGAAACACATCTTATAACTTGCCGATGAGAGGAGTCGAACCCCCGACCTACTGATTACGAATGTCGCGGACACCATTTTTCCCATGATTAACAATTCTTAATAATACTTTACAAAATAATAACTTAGGGTTATTAACCACGCTACCTGAAAGAGCACCAAATTTAACCTATAAGGTAGCACCAGAGTTCACCAAGGTGCAATCACATTTACCTATACCGCAAAATTAGGGGGAAACCTGAGCGTATTACTTTGGGACGTTTCCCAGATTTATCCATTGAACAAGCTCGGCGCAAAGCTGAAGTTATCAACGCCACCATTGCTCAAGGCGAAAACCCCAACGATCAACGTCGCGCTGAACGAGCAGAGATGACATTTGGACAACTATTTGATGAATATTTAGAACGCTATGCCAAACCTCATAAAAAAAGCTGGAAAGAAGATCAGTCTCAATTCAATCGCTATCTGACTCATTGGCATTCTCGTAAGTTATCCTCTATTAAAAGAGTAGACGTTCAAAAATTACACCAACAAATTGGTTCTGACAAAGGGCCTTATGCGGCAACCGTTTGTTAGCGCTCTGCAGTATCGTATTCAATAAAGCTGTCGAATTTGGCTTGTTGGATAAAGTTAACCCTGCATTAGGAATTAAAAAATTTCGCGAGCAGTCTCGCGATCGCTTTCTGCAAGCAGATGAACTGCCGCGCTTTTTTAAAGCGCTTGCTATGGAAACTAATGATAACATTCGTGATTATTTTATTTTAGGTGTATTAACTGGTGCAAGACGTTCTAATTTGTTAGCGATGCGATGGGATCAAATCAATTTAGAACGACGAGAATGGCGGATTCCTCAAACAAAAAATGGAACGCCACATATCATTCCATTAATGGAAGAAGCTGTTTTTCTTCTTCAACAACGTAAAACTTCAGCCGCAAATGACTTTGTTTTTCCAGGGCTTGGTCGCACTGGGCATTTGTCTGAACCTAAAAAAGGCTGGAAACGCATCCTTGCGCAAGCCGGCATAGCGGATTTACGTATTCATGATTTACGTCGAACATTAGGTAGTTGGCAAGCTCGCACCGGCGCATCTCTCGCCATAATTGGGAAATCTTTGAATCACAAGTCGCCGCAAGCCACATCCATTTACGCTCGATTAGACCTCGATCCTGTTCGCGCTTCGGTGGAAAAAGCCACTAAAGCGATGCTGGAAGCCGCTGGAGTAACCGGGATAGAAAAGAGGCATTACAAAATATATCGCTAAACAAAACAAAATGAGAATTAACTAAAAATTGTTAGCAAAGAGGAAACTAGCAATTTACACAAATTTTTGCTATGATCTTACTAGTAAGTTTAAATATGAGGCTACAACGATGAGTATTTTAGCAACCACCAAACTATCATCCAAAGGACAAATCGTTATCCCGGAGGATGTCAGAGATAAAGTGGGTCTCCATACAGGCGATCAATTCGTTGTTGTGGCAGATAAAGATGTTGTTATTTTAAAAGTTATCAAAAAACCTTCTACAAAAGAATTTACCAGTTTGGTAACACAAGCCAGAAAATTAGCTAAAAAAACAGGTTTGAACAAAAAATCAATAAAAGATGCTATTAAAGAAGCCCGTGGTCAATGATTAAGATAGTACTCGATACGAATGTGCTCATGTCTGGGATTTTTTGGTCTGGCCCGCCAAGTCAAATTCTTTTAGCATGGCAAGAAGATCTTATAGAAATCATCACTTCAAAAGATATTATTAGTGAATACACCAGAGTGAGTGAAATCCTAAGCCAAAAATATAAAGGCGTTGATGTTGGTTCTATTATTAACTTAATCACCATTAACAGCACGATCATATCACCGATGCATTTGCCACAGCCTATTTCAGCTGATCCAGATGATGATAAATTCATTGCTTGTGCTCTAAGCTCTAATTGCAAATTAATTATCAGTGGTGATAAACATCTCTTAGACATCTCCGGTTATGCAGGAATTAAAGTTTTAAAACCAGCTACTTTTGTCAACAATTATTTAAAAAATTAAATAAGGTAGCATGCACCCCTTTACATTTTTCATAGAGCAAAGATCAGCCCTAGATTCCTGTATATCCGAGGCAGGTAATAAAAATGAACTGCCAATACCTCCGCAGCTACTTTAACTTTAGACTCATGCAATAATCTTTGCATATTTTTTCGATATGTTGAACATAATCCATAAAATCAGTTCCTTTAATCTTATCTAATAAATCTTTTTTGGAAACCGCACCAACCTTACAACGAATATTTTCTCTATAGTATTCCACGGTTCTAAAGTTAATCTTCAGCATAACGGCTGTTTTTTTGCTAGTATATTTTAGAATAAGATAATGCAAACATTTTGCTTCCTGGGCAGTTAAATATACACCAGAAAATTTTTTTCCTAAATAATATCGTGTTCTTTTTCCTATATATTGCGGTTTCTTATAACGACTGATTACGGTATTTGGAAAATGCAAATCAAGCCCCTCTTTTAAGTGACTAAATTTTTTATTGTTCATAAGATTCCTTTGATATAGCCTAGAAATATGTTATATTTCCAGACGTAACATTTGTTGATTGACAGATGTATAAAGGTCAACCAGGTAGCCGCCTGGTTGGTCTTTTTCAACTAATTTTTGTTTTTTTCAAGTAAAACCCTCCTTATAAATTATTAATAAAAATAGTAAATTAAGAATGGAATTTTAGAGTTTTATGCCTTCGTAATTATAAATTTTTTTTAATTCTTGTTTTACACGTAAAATTTCAATAGGTGATGGATTAGGTTGTTCATAACAGATTTTCAAAATCCATAATGCAAGACTATGTAAATCTGACTACGTTGTAGCATCTTTTAATAGAGGTGACGGTACAATACCATATCCAATGGTTGACATGAGTAATTCTCCAAAAAATAAAGGTCAAGTAACAAAATCAGAATAGAAAATTGGTTCTATAGTGGGAGAAAAAAGAAAAGAAAAAATGCGGAAATTCGCGCGCTGTATCGGACACTTATGTAAAAAGAGTTCTGCAAGGTCACATACAAGTTATTAAAAGTGAAATAGATCACTTTACTAATGCTAAGATTGTCTTGAAGAATGGCAATGTTATCCAACCTGATATTATTATTTTTTGCACGGGTTATAAAAATGACTTTTCATTCTTTGATAAAAGTCTTTTCCAATTATTGAATCTCCATTGAATTTGTATGCAGACACTTTTCACCCTAATATTTCAAATCTTGCATGGCTTGCGATTAATTATAACGAGCGCGGCGCGATTTTTCCTTTGGTTGAATTACAAGCCCGTTTTGCATGCGCCGTCTTTAGTGGAAGACGAACATTGCCATCTTCAGAACAAATGATAGCAGAAATGCAGACTCCCACGAAACATAGTGGCTTCACATTCGCGAATTTGTTAGCAGAAAAATTAGGTATTAATCATTTCGAAGCATTGCAGGGTGATCCAACGCTATACCGATTGCTGATGCAAGGCCCAATAGTACCAGCACAATATCGTGTGATTGGGCCTGGAAGAAAACCGGAGTTGGCGAAAATTCAATTAATTGCCGCAGAAAAAGCAAAGCAAGATTATTTAAATTCAAATAATTTACTAATTTATAGAAGTAGAAGTTCAGGTGAAATACAAGATAGTCCCGCAACACATCAATCTTTAATCTCGCGGCTTTAGTCGATCACAAAATGATTAACTTCCTAATATATCAGTTAAGAAAGCGTGATTACAATGAGTAAGATATTTATAGTTTTATGAGCCATTCTAATTAAACTTAACAAAGCTGGAATTTCTTTATGTCAAAATCAATGGAAATCGGAATAATTATTCTACCCGATGAAAAAACGCAAGAAGAAGCGATAAAACTTCAAGAAAATTGTTTAGACCAACTGTCCCTCAATGGACTTGTTGATCGTCAAGGTTATCAAAAGAATTATTTTAACAATTTTCATATCACTTTTTACCAACTCAGAATTAATAAAGAAAATTTACAACCGTTAATTTCTGCAATTGAAGAAGTCACAAGGGATATCTCTCACATATCCTTTAAGATGAATAACGCCCTTAAAGATACTCAACATCATTTGTTTTGGGGGTCTGATGAAGCAAAAAATTTAACAAACTTAAAAGAACTTCATAAAAAAATAATCGAGGCGGCTAAAAATTTTCGTCACCAAACAGAACCTTTTTCTCGAGCAAATAGAAAACTTCAAAAATTCACCCATGAACAGTGCCAAGATATTGAAGAATTTGGAATATTCTGGGGATTGGCGCACAACTTTGATCCTCATATTACTATCGTATACGATTCAGGAAAAGACAGAAATGGAGTCAATATTCAGCAATGCATAGAAAAGATTAAACCTTCTTATTCTGACCATGCATTTTATGGTAAATCAATTGCTATTGGAGAATTAGGCCCAGCAGGTAATGTGATTGATATCATAAACACCATCAAATTATTGGAACCGCACCCTTCTTTTGCGGATCACAGGATATTCAGTAATGGGAAAAGCCACACCAATAAATCAAATTCTCAAGCTTCTCATACTATTCCTGAAAAAAAACCCATTAGCAAATTATAAACTATCAATTTAGGCTAAGGGCAAAGTATAATCATGACTTACGAAGACCCCTTAAAAAAAGGACTCCATAATGGATATCACAGACTTATCTAAAGTATTAGAGGGCATTCATACCCAACTGTTGCAACATGCCAGTCGGGCCGCAAATTTGGGCAGTGGCAATTGTTCTACGCCAAAAATTAAATCCGAAGCATTACGTTCTTTGATCAAAATTTTCTTGACCATGGCGGCTTCTTTAAACTGATCACCTTTAATGGGTTTATTTGTCGTATAAATTTCGCCGCGTCTTTTCAGCCAAATTAAAACACCGATAATTAGGCATCCCCAGGCAATCAATCGCCACAAAAACTTCGGTAAAGCGATTCTTGCAGATTCTGAATGGTTTCCATCACGAAGGATGCACGAACAATCTGACCTGACGTCACCCTAATTTGCTGTCCACTGGGAAAAATAAAGCGTTGGGGAAAATGACTGCCGTTAAAGAACAAATGAAATTCAGCCGACAACCATTGATGGCCAATCCAACGCTGATCCGCTTCAGTGGTTAAGAAAAACCAACCAAACATAAACAATGCAGCAAGCGGCAGTGTCCATAGAGCCACCTTTTGTACCACCTGTGAAATTATTCTCAGATTGTGGAGAATGACTTGACCACCTCGCGTCGTATTCTTAATAGATTGATTTTTCATACACTACCTATAATCCTAAAAACTTGACAAAGTACTTATTTGTATTACAATTAAATACATATAGAAGTTGAGGAGATTACCATGAGTAGACCCGTATCCTCTGAACATAAATCGCATCGCGCCGTCTCCGTGCGGCTGGACAACGACCTGGAAGCCAACGTAGAACAATGGTTGGCTAAAAACCCGGGAATCCATTTGTCTCGCCTGATCAATCTGGCGATTCGGCGATTTATCAGTCAGCCGCAAACTTTGCAACCCGTATCGGTTGCGCCGGCTAAAGACACTGCAGTCAAACGCTCGGTGAAGAAAATGATGCGCCAACACCAAGACATGCTGGAAAAATTGAAATAAATGAATATTCAACTGGTGAACGCGGAACAAGTTCTGACGATCAATCAAGCCGTGTGCGCACAGGAAAAGCAAACTTCGCACTGCCGAAACCATCATGCTTTGGAAAGCGCAATCGGAGCGGCTTTTTATCCCGGTGTTTATCCTTTTCAGTATGGCGGCTTGGCTTCGGTTGCCGGCGCACTGTGTTATTTTTTGACAAAAGCTCACGCATTTCTGGATGGCAACAAAAGAACGGCGGGTATCGCTTCGGCGGTTTTTTTGGATATCAATGGTTATGAACTGCATTATGCTATTGATATTAAAAAAGGTCACAACGCTTGGGCTGAAATTATTGAACAAGCTGCACAATCCGCCGTTCCTAAGGAAATATTGATGAAATGGTATGAAACCCATAAAATAAAGAAAAAATCCAAATAAATTGCAATTTTTATATTTTCTTTTCAGGAGGAAAAGATGAAGCCAGAACATAAAACCCAACAAAAAATAAAATCTCTCAAAGACCTCAAAAAACAAAAACGATATCGAATAGCCATCGTTACGGCTATTCTGAACTTTATTTTTTTTTCTGGTCTTTCTATCCATACTCTGCATCCTTACTGGACGGTCTATATTTTGTTAAGTGCTGCATCAGGATTTATTACTATTCAATTAATCTCTTGCACTATTAGTTTTTTAAAATTAAAAAATTTAAAACCTTCCAGAAAAAATTTAATTCCCAATGATTTGATAAAAAAAATCAAAAAGAAAATTTTACTTGTTTCTTTTTCTATCGGTTTTTTTACTTTCTGGCTCATGTTTATCTTTTTCCTTCAACCGGATCCTGATGGTGCTCGTGAAACACTTCAATTCGGTGATATCGTTTTCGGAATAATCATGAATTCTGCTTTATCTCTAGTTATTTATATTTTATTAGCCCATCTTTATACTTGGGTTACTAAGATTAATTTTGTCCAAAATCAAAAAAATCACAATCATTTAGCCTCCTTGAATGATTTTCAAGAAAATACTTTTAATACTCAACATCATCAAAATAATATCTGGGAAGATTGGGATCGTGATCTTATGAATCCCGCTAGCTCTGAATATCAATCGACATATCGCCATTGGGATCATTAATCTTGCCCTGAATTTAATTGATTAATTTTTGTATAAGGCAAGGCCGTACTTTTTCTAATTTCTTTTTGGTGTTCTTTGATTTGATGATTGATTGTTTCATTAGCCTGTTCTATTTTTGGTTGATTTTCTGTCAATGTTCGCGTTTTTTCAGCGATGAGTTTTTCAGTGGTTTCAACTGGTTTTTTATCAATGATATCTTTCTTTTCAAGGCCGACCTCATGTGCTTTGGATTTTATTTTTTCATGCTCCTGGTGATAAAAAACTTCAGGTTTCTCATTTTTTTCACCTTGATTTAAAACTTGCTCATTGATCTGATTGCTCTCTTCAATTTTTTGCACAGAAGAATTATCCGCTTGATGAAATTCATCAAAATATTTTTTCACTTTTTCTTGGACAAACTCATCTGCTAATTTCTGAGCTTCCTGTGGATGATCGACCATTGTTTTCTCAATTGACCTTGTGTCATGACCTTTTTGCTGAAGATCATTCATAAATTCTTGAGTGGCGTTGCTATTAATGGTTGCCGCTTGTTCTTCAGATATATTCGACATTTTTCGGTAAGTGTCCGCTTGTTGAAATTGAGCTGAAGCCTGCTGTTGTTCCTGATGCGCTTTATCTAAAGAGGTTGTTATATTGTCTAGTAATCGTTGACCTTCTTCCGTACTAGCCCGATAATGTCCTTCCCGCCACACCTCGGAAAACGCTTTCAACATTATGAGCGTAACCTGTAGTATGCGCATCACTTTCAGCTTTGGAAAACGATTGCTGTTCAGATTCATTATGGCTCCATGACCATTTAGCACCCAAATCTCCGCCGGCAGAAACACCAGCAATACCACCTTTCACCCCAATATCACCTTTTACTCCCACACCCATATCAATCTGGCGATTATGTGAGGCTGATTCGGAAGCGCTATGGTCCTGGCTAATCCGATGGCTGTCTTGCTGTAAATCATTTAAAGCCTGCATATCGGCAGCGCCCTGACTTGTGACAAAGGAAGAACCACTGGCTTCAGACAGCGCTTGGTTACGACTAAGTTCATAAGCCCCGCGCTCGGCTGCCGTCATTGCTTCACTGTAAGCATTCTGATGACTTAAAGCAGTTGAGTAAGATTTATCTGCTTGTTCGGTAGCACTGTTACGAATGGCTTCGGCCAAATGAATTTGTGTACCTAAACTGGAAATAGCCGGTTGATTATTCATGACAACAGAACCATCGGCAGTCATCGTGATGGTTGATCCACCCGGCATTTGATCAGTCACTGTACCTGAAGCCGTTCGCGCCGTATCATCAAAATGGTGAGCCGAAGTATTATAGGCATTATGCGTGCTGAAACTGGTATTCCCTAAACTGAAGCTGCCAGCGGCGGCTTTCCCCGCACTGGATGTTGCTCCAGACTGAATAGCTCCGCCAACATATTGGCCTAAGTGTGACAAGGCATTGTGTAATCCAGTAACTAAACTGGTGGCAATTAACGGCACGCTCAGTGAAATGTAACCCGCCAAACCAGCCATATCGGAATTGACCTGCGCCAAACCGGATTGAGTAGCTAAAACTAACCCTTGAACGCCGTTGCCTAAAGTAATCGCACCAAAGCTACGTTGTTGGGCGTAAAAGTTAACATACAAATTGATAATTGCATAAAGCGGCGCCCACAGTTGCAACCATAATAAGGAATAAGCATATTGTCTGAGTATGGCTAAACCAAATGGAAAAAATATCAACAGAAAAATAAAGATAAATGACCCATATAAAATACCTTCAAAAACATTTTTCAATAACGGTAGCCAATATGCCGCCATGTCGCCGATGGTGCGATTCGCAATACGATTCTGTTGTTGTGCTTTATTAAAGGCATATTCCTCTAAACCCGCTGGAGCATTAGTCCTGGCACTCCAATTTAATAGGCCGCTGAATCGCATTGGCCATCATGTTTTGTTGCATTAAACCGGAGGCGTCCTCGGATAAATTCGTTAAAAAGCTATAGCTGAGCGGTAGATATTTTAAGAGTTGCGTCTTGGCTTCGGTTTCATCGGGAAATAACCGAGCCGCATAACGATCTTCAGCCTGACTGATCGCCGTCTGCCAATCTTGATTCAATGAAGTTGCACCAGTTTGGCAGGTCACTACTGTTTGATTGTATAAGAACGCTCGCGCCGGAGAAGCATGAGCCGTTACAAATTGCCAAATATTTTGCGCCGTAAATAATTCTTGAGACGAATATTTATGTAACAATAAATCATAGAAAACACATTGATGAATAAAACTCTGTAAATTTTTCTCAAAATCAGGATCAGTCACTTGAAAAGTGCTGGCCGCCGTCACCAGATTGGAAGCCATTACCATACCGGTCTGCCCATAACGCAAATCATCCGGCAATGAGAAATTTTGCTCGGTTAGTTGGGTCAAACCATCACCGATCGCGCTGGTTACATTTGCCAACCAGGCTAATCCTATTGGCACATTGTCGACTGGATAATCTTTATTCTGTTGTACGCGATCAATAATATGGACAGTTGCTTTCGGTAGAAATAATACATAAAAAGCCATGAAGTACAGTGCAATCCACCCAACCCCACCATCAAATCACGTTTAAAGATCAATTTAGCGATCGCCCAGGTACCGGCTAAAAGAATGCTGAGATGAATCAGTGTCTTAAAAGTGGAATCTCCCATGCCAGCCTCAACGGCATTAAAAATCTCACGCAGAATATCTCCATTCCCGTAAGTAATGACTGCAATTTCTTGTGACAAAATACCGCTCCCGATCATCTTGATTAGAAACAGCATTCCACAATTAAACTAAAAATGACACGTAAAATACCAGTAAAAATTTCCTGAAATACTTATTTATTTTTCCTATTTTTTTAAAAATGATTTTTTTATTGGAAATAACAGCGATATTATAACGAAAGCCATTGGTGATGAATTTTTAGTTGATTTTCAAAGATAGAACATAGAAATTTGTTGAGAATTTCCTGAATTCTGAACAGTTTCACTAAAGCGCACACCCAAACCAATCAATCGCATGGGTTTTTGGCCGCGCAAAAATCCCGAATCTAATAAATGGTGGAAAATGGGTAAATCTAATTGCTGACTCATACATTCAATCGTCGTCTGAGTAAAATCATAAAATTTAATCTTTACAAATTGCTGCTTAATAGGTCGCTCAATATAATTGGATAAACGAGTCTTTAAGATTTCAAACAATGTTTCAACAGTAATCCGCGCTGATTTTGGATCTGGCAAATCTATAGAAAAAGTTTGTTCTACACTCAAGGAACGCCGAATTCGGTTCGGCTCTACCGGCCTTTCATCAATGCCTCGGCATAGTTCATAAAATCGTTTGCCTAACTTACCCCATTTATGCTGTAGCTGAACACTCGTATACCCCTGTAAATCTCGACAAGTTATTATCCCTTGTTGATGCAGTTTTTGTGCAGTCACTTTGCCTACGCCTGATAATTTATCTATAGGTAAATCTGCGATAAAATCAGTCACTTCATTCGGAGTAATCACAAACAATCCATCAGGTTTGCGCCAATCGCTAGCAATCTTTGCTAAAAATTTATTGGGAGCGACACCGGCAGAAGCCGTCAACGCCAATTGCTGCTTTATTTGCCGTTTAATTTCGCGTGCGATCAAGGTTGCGCTCCCTTGAAATATTGCACAACCCGTTACGTCTAAATAGGCTTCGTCTAAAGAAAGTGGCTCAATAATCAAAGTGAAGTTTCGAAAAATCTGGTGAATAGTCTTAGAAACTTGCCGATATTTATCCATATTTACCGGCAATAAAATTAATTCAGGACACAAAGCCAAAGCACGCTTGGTGGGCATGGCCGCGTGAAGCCCAAATTTACGTGCGGCATAATTACAAGTACAGAGCACTCCACGACGATCCACCGAACCACCTACCGCCAAAGGTTTCCCTTTATTATTCAGGTTGGTCACGTTCTTCAACAGCCGCATAAAAACAATCCATATCAATATGGATAATTTTGCGAAAAGACTGATGAGCATTGCCTATCATGTGTAAATTTTTATTTTGATCAATAGATTATTTTATGATGGGACTTCTTCTTTCCAATAATAGTACATCACGCCATTTTTCATTTAACTTACCCAATTTTTCGCGCGATCCCACTATCCTAAAACCACAACGTTGATGGAGATGAATGCTGGCAGTGTTTTCAGGGAAAATACCCGCTTCCAGTGTCCAAAACCCGTTTGCTTCTGAGTCCACAATCAGTTTGTTTAAGAGTGCATGACCTAAACCTTTGCCTCGTGATTTTTTTGCCACATACACACTGACTTCGGCCACCCCGGAATAAACACAGCGACTGGAGACCGGGCTTAACGCAGCCCATCCCAAAATAGCATTATCCATTTCCGCCACCCAACGACATGCAGGCAAATGGCTGGTGTTCCAGATTTCCCAACTGGGTGGGCTTATTTGAAAGGTAGCATTTTCCGTTTCAATGCCTTCTTGATAAATGGTCTTAACCACTTCCCAGTCATTGGAGTGCATCAAACGGAGGTCTGAGTAAATGTCACGAGCCATGTTTTTAACCTTAAAATAAATATTTTACTATCGAATTCTTGACAAGATTATCTATTATTTCTATTATACTAGAAATATAGAAAATAGGAACTCCAATGGACCTACAAACTGCAGTCACCTGCTTGAGTCATTTAGGCCAGCATAGACGGCTTAAAATTGTCAAACTGCTGGTTAAAGCAGCTCCCAAGGGCCTCACGATGAATGAGATTGCTTCTCATATTCACATTCCCAACTCAACTCTCACACATCATATCAAATTATTGGAACAAGCAGGATTGATTGAAAGACGACATGAAGCGCAAAACATACGTTGCCTGATTAAAATTAATGTCATTAAATCGCTTTCCAATTTTTTGCTGGAAGAGTGCTGCAGTGGCTCAAGCCAAACCTGCTAGATGAGTTCGCCGATGGGAAAATCTAAACAACTTAATTTTTTTGATCGCTATTTAACATTGTGGATTCTCCTCTGCATTGTCGCAGGGATCGCCTGCGGAAAATATGTACCTGCCGTTATTCATGCTTTAGGAAAGCTAGAAATAGCTCAAGTAAACTTGCCTGTAGGTATTCTAATTTGGATCATGATTATCCCGATGCTGATTCGCATTGATCTGCGTGAATTACACCATGTGAAACAATACTGGCGCGGCAGCTTGATTACCTTATTCATCAACTGGTTGGTAAAACCCTTTTCTATGGCGCTGTTAGGATGGTTTTTCTTGAAATATCTTTTTGCCGCATGGCTGCCGCCAACGGAAATTGACCAGTATATCGCTGGGCTGATTATTCTCGCCGCAGCGCCTTGCACAGCAATGGTATTTGTCTGGAGCTATCTCTGTGATGGCGAACCTCACTTTACCTTAACCCAAGTTGCCTTAAACGACCTGATTATGATTCTGGCTTTTGCACCTATTGTTGGGTTGTTATTGGGAATGACTCATATCAACGTTCCCTGGGCGACCATTATCATGTCAGTTTTAATGTATATCTTAGTACCATTTATACTGGCACAAACTATTCGAATCATTGTGATCAAAAACGGCGGCGCTCTAACCCTAGAAAAACTTTTAAGACGCTTTCCTCCTTTGGCGATCAGCGCTTTGCTCTGTATGTTGATTTTGCTATTTGGATTCCAAGGCAATCAAATACTACAGCACCCCATTATTGTCGTGTTAATTGCCATTCCAATTATCATCCAGGTTTATTTTAATGCGCTGCTAGCCTATGGATTAAGCCGCGCCACTCATGAACAACATTGTGTCGCCGGGCCTGCTGCATTGATTGGTGCGAGCAATTTCTTCGAACTTGCCGTGGCTACGGCTATTACACTATTTGGATTTAACTCCGGCGCTGCGCTGGCGACTGTGGTCGGGGTATTAATCGAAGTGCCAGTGATGTTATCGATCGTAAAAATTGTCAATAAATCTAAAGATTGGTATACACATTCAAAAAATTAGTCTCAAGTTTATTTTTTGTCTTTAATTTCTAGGGATCTTTTAAATGCTTCTATTTTTTGTGTCAGTTGATCTCTGATCATTCTGAACTTTTTGAGTTGTTCTTCTTTCGAAAAAATTCCGTCGGTTGGGTTAGGGAAAGGCCAATGTTGCTTTTGAGCACGACCACCCAGATAAGGACAAATTTCTTCGGCACATAAAGTAATTGCCCAATCCATGTCAGCCGTATCAATACTTTCGATAGATTTAGATTTTTGTTGCGAAATATCCATACCTTTTTCTTTCATGACCTCAATGGCTAATGGATGTACTCTACTTGGATTTGAACCAGCACTTTGAATATCAGCCAGATTTCCAAATATCTTTTTGGCAATTCCTTCCGCCATCTGGCTCCTTGCAGAATTTTCAACGCACAAAAAAAGAATTTTCATAAATAATTTCGCTAAAATGATAATTTTTAATGGCTAAAATCTCGTTTATCTTCGACTATTTCTACGAAATTGTTATCTGGGTCTTTTAAAAAAAAGTAAGTAATGCCCGTTCTACCCGCTTTAATTTGTATATCCTCTTCTTTAGCGATTCCAACTGAAATAACTTGCGTTCGCGCTGCCTCTATCGAATCAACTTTTAATCCAAAGTGCTTAAAGCCTATTTCTTTTAAATCGTGTTCCAATGACTTTTCGTTTTTTTTATTAAATTCTTTATAACAAAATAATTCAAGAAAACTTGAACCTAGTATGAGGTGAGAAATGATTAAATCCTGATTATCAGAAATCCAATCTAAGACAGTTTTAAAACCCAATGCATAATAAAATTTTTTAGATTTATCAATATCTGATACGCTTAATGCAACATGATGAAAACTGAACATACTCTTCATCCCTATAAACTAAATGGACAAAATAACTGATTTGCCGATTTTGTTCAATGATTATTCGCAACAACTCAAACCAACCAGGAAATCATAATTTAGATAAAAAATGGTTAAGTACTTCGTTGACGTATGCTGGCTGTTCTACCGTACAAATATGTCCAGCTTTTGGAATAATCTCTAATTGTGCATTAGGAATCAAAGCAGCCATTTCTTTGGCTTCATGAGGAGGACGCGGTAGATCTTCTGCTCCAACGACAATCAAAGTAGGGACACGAATACTTTTTAATTTGTCTAATAGCGATTGACGATTAAAAATGGCTTTGCCTAAACTAACTTTGCCTATGATATGCTCTGAAGGGACAGCCGATAAATGTTCAATAAAATCTTCGACTAATTCTGGTTTTTCCTGCTGCGTGGTTTTGGCAAAAAAGTAAGGCGCTACTTTACGGGCAAACTGTGGCGCTACTTTAGGATGAGCTGCCATTTCATGCAGTAAATTCAGATAAACGGTTTTGGTTACTTCAGGTTCGCTGCCCACATAAGTATCCATTAACACCAAAGCAGTAACTGCTTCAGGGTGCATCAAAGCCAAATGCGCCGCCCACATGCCGCCGACAGATAAGCCGATGATAGCGCATTCCTGCAAGGACAGCGATTGCATGAACTGCCAATAATCGTCGGCTAATGATTCCAAGGAATAATCATCGTGAGGTAATGGATCGGATTCGCCGTGACTCCAAAGATCAGGCGCTATGCAACGATAATCTTTTTTCAAGCAAGTAATTTGCGCCTGCCACATGCGGGCATCCCACAAAAAACTGTGGCCAAACAAAATCGGGAATCCTGTTCCCTCATCCCAATAAGCCATACGGGCTTGTTTGATGGTTTTATTCTTTAACACCAACGTATAAACCCCTGTCTTTCATTAAGCCATTTTTCAAAAAATGTGGCTTTAATCCATTTTCTCTCATAATATCAAGCGTTTTATCGGTATCAAACATCGCCAATTCATGGCGCTCGACAAAGTGTTTTACTGGTTGGTTTCTTTCAGCAATCAAATAGTGCATATCCATAACCGAAAGGATACCACGCTTTTGGCTGATACAAAGTCTAGCGATTTTTATACCTTCACCATCATAGGTGGTCATGCTAGGTAATCCTTCAATATACGTTTTTTCCGAAAACCAAGGCTCTATAATTACGACACCACCCTTTTTTAGATGTTGGGAAAAATTTCGAATGGTTTTAGTTAGGTTGTTGTAGTTTTTTACATAGCCTATGGCACTAAATAGACAAAGAATGATATCAAATGTTTTACCTAAATCCAGTTGAATCATATCAGCTTGCTTAAATTTGACTTCGGGAACATTTTTTTTGCAATAGATAACATGGCTTGGCTATTATCCGTGGCCAAAATTGAAAATGAATCTTTCAGGCAGGCGGTGTGTTTGCCTGTGCCGCAAGCGATTTCAAGTAAATCGCGGCCATCAGATTCTTTATATTTGGTAATCAATGATTTAATTTTATCGGCTTCCTGTTGATAGCCTTTCCAAGCATAAACTAAATCGTAATAGTGTGCTAATTTCTTAAAAACAATCTTTTTTTTCATATGAAACTCATCCATCATCCATAATTAGTTCAAAACGCGGAACTTGAGCCCCTTGATACGTCACTTCTTCGAAAAATATTTCCTTTGGCCGAACCCATAATGCATTCTTCCCAAATTGATCGCAGTCATATAAGGCTCTATATACAACCATTTCTTCTTTTGTTTCACTATGAAGCGCTATACCAATCACTTCGTAAAGCTGATGCGTTTTATAATGTCGATATTTTTTATTGATTATGTCCAGCATTTAAAATTTATTGTATTCAATTGGTTCGAAAGAAGAAAGTAGTTTGGTTCGTAACAAATCAACGTTTTTCGGATTAGCTTTATCGGGACTGCCGACATCAAAGGGTGGATCGGGATCATATTCAATGCCAAGCTGTAGTCTTTCGGCTACCTCTCGTTCACAAATTTTTTCCGCCAACACCAAAGCCATATCGATACCGGCGGAAACACCAGCGGCGGTAATGATTTTTCCATCTTGGACGATGCGTGATTTGATAGGGATTGCACCCCATCGAGGCAAACGATCATGAGTAGCCCAATGCGAGGTAGCTTTGACACCCGAGAGTAAACCGGCTGCACCTAAAATTAAACTTCCTGTGCAAACAGAAGTTGTCCAAGTAGTCGTAGCATGAATGGCTTTAACCCAATTCAGGATATCTGGAGATTGACGAAAAGAAGCAGCATTACCCGCGCCAGGAACCACTAAAACATCCGCGTTGGATATTTCGGACAATTCTTTCTCGGCAACAAGTTTGACACCAGAATCCGTCAAAATATTACCAGCTTTTATTGCAACACGGTGTATAGTTGCACCTGGAAGTCGAGAAAGTACTTCATGAGGACCAATGGCGTCAAGAGCCGTCATGTGTTCATACAAAAAGAATACGATTTTCATTTTAATTCTCTACAGGTTAATACATGAAAATAAACTCATACAACGCACTACTGACTATAATTTACAGTTAATTTTTTATTTAAATCAACTGATAAAGCCAATTTTCTAGAAATTTCAGTTAAGGAATGTAATATTTCTATTTTCCCTGGATTTTTTATAAGACCTCCGATTAATGATTGGGTCGGTATCAAACGTATATCCAAGTTTAATTTCAACAGAACGTTGGAATATGTTTCTAAGTCCTGGAACGACTGATTAATCGTAAATTTAATTTCCTGACGCGTTTCTGTTATAGCCAATAATGTGCAGGGAATTTTAAAAATTTCCGTCAGCAAGGCTTCAACGCTTTTTTTATTATTAAATTTAACCTCCTTTGTTTCTTCTTGTTTAGAAGAAAAGAGTGATGGTGAATAACCAGAAATTAAAGCATTTGATGAAGAATACTGAGTTTCAGGTAATATATCATTGGAAGTTTTTGCACCAATACTTGTACTTGTGCACCCTTGAAAGTTATAATCAAAATACTCTATACCAAAATCTGAATCATATTGCGTTTGATCCTTAGAAGGCTTCCTGATTTCTGTTTTTTTGAAAACAGGTTGCGACACTGCCCTCAAACAAGGAGAGAAGAGCAAAGTATCCATTCTTGAAATGGTTCTTTCCTTTTCTTGATGATTAATTTCTTTTTTGATTTTTTCTAAAAGCATGGCATGATTAAAAGTGGTTCTATTGATAATAATAACCTTTTTACCACCCTGATCATGAGCATAATTTATCACACTTAAAATTTGATCGACACAATCTGGAAGGATCTGATTTTCTTTATCAGCGAAAGAAAAATATGACTTTATTTCCACGACAATGAAAGCTCTATCCGTTTTTTCAAAAATTTTAACGGCTATTCCAGGACATGCAGGCCTTATTTCATATTTACCATTACGCCATAAATATGTTTCTTCACGTTCAAACTGTTTTAACCATTTCCTGTGTTCAGGATTTATTTTTTCATAATCAGGACCCAAAATATGTTTTTCTGTTAAAGAACGTCTGACAGCAGCGAGGACTTCGGAATCAAAGGCAGGAATATATTCTACATCTTTATTAAAAAATCTTTCCTCAGCACGATAAGACTCATGACTGATGACAATACCTATGGATGATTCTGTATTGCAGCTGAGTAAGGCATCAATTTTTTGCTCATCAGAGAGTTCGGCAATTTTAAAATCCGGCTGCGGCCTTAAACTTCCTCCGTTAAGTGAAGAAAGAATAATTGTGTTTTCATATTGCTCTGAAGTGTAATCTAAAAATGGCGGAGGAATGGTACCTTCTAGTTTAAATCCATAACATTTTTCAAAATTCACAGCGACGTTGGAGGTTATTAATAACCCTTTACCTGGATGCGTAACATACCAAGCATATATTGCTTCAAGCAGAACTTCTCCCGCATGTCCGACGATATTATCGTCGTCCAAAAAAACAACGTCAGGATCTCTAGCCAACAAAGATTGAATTTCGATTTGAGAAGTAGCCAAATCCGCAATACTGGTTGCTTTCTGCATCCAGCCTTTTACAGTGACTTCGGAAATCCATAATACCTGTTTACCTCTACTGATCAGTTCCTTAGCACAGCATACAGCCAAAGCTGTTTTACCAATGCCGGCTTTACCCGAAAAAATCATACAACAAGATTTTGCTTTCATGACATCTGCACAAAACTTGATGGCCGCTTGATGCATCTTTTTATGTAGAGCTGAATCAGTTTTAAAAGTGGAAAACGACATTGTATGTCTATTCTCGTGTGGAAGCTGCTGAGTCAGTAGCAAAGGGACATGAAGCTTTTCTTCGGTATATGGGGTATATTGTGCAGTCAATATCGGCGTTTTATTCTTTTTAACCCATGCATAAAATTTCTCAAAATCAAAGAGCAAGGTGGACTGGTCTCTTTTTGGAGAATCAGATTGCCAATCTTTTTCATACAATTGTTTATTAGCTAAAAGTCTCGCCAATCCAATTAAAGTTTGGTGGCGCATTCCAAATTTATCGTGTATTAATGCGGGATCTTCTCCATACAAATCCAATCTATTCTGATCATGCTCATTGGGTTTAGCGTCAAATGCTTCTCGCAGTAATTTCTCAACCTCTTCTCTCGTTAAATGAAGGGTCTTTTTTAGAGATGGATCAAAAATCGCATATTCGCCGTTCATCAGGATACAATTATCTCCACCATAATTATCGCCCGGATGTTTAAAAACATAGTCAGTGTGATTGGCTACATGAGTGATATAGACAGCTGAAGTTTTAACTTCACTGATGTTTACTTTCTGAAAAAATGGATATAACGGATTACCCACTGGTTTTAAAGGATTTTCAATAGGACGATAGGATAATTGCGTGATATAAAGGGGTGTTTTACCAAACAACTGATTAAATAGTTCATCATCACCCAGCATATAACGAATGCCAAACCAAATACTTAACTGACAAAATTGTCCGCAATCTACCACAGTCGGGCCCTGTATCAACTTGTCCAGCGCCTGACTGGGTTTATCCCCTTTATAAACTAAAGCGAGACATTCTAAATCTAGAAATTCCCATTCATTAGGACAAAGTGAATACAGCTGATCCGATCTGATTTTTTCTGAATGTTCTTTGTTCCAATATTCAGCCAAATCATTATTATAGTGCAAACCTAAAAAAGAATTACCATAAAAACTTTCTCTCGCACTATAGTTTTTATTGGCAATCTGGATAAACGATTGAACTCCAGTAATAAAATTTTCTAATGAATATTCTTTTGGCGTATTAAGTGAAGCTAAAAAATACTTAAGTGGATCTGAATACGCTTGGGAAAATAATTGGCGAAAATACTGTATCGCATAGGGAGATGTTTTTTTTGTTTTCTCAAGCAATGCCCCAGATAAGAGTTTTTCATCTAATGAAGGCATAGATTCTGATGTAAAATTTGATTGTGCACTTATTTCGATCGGCTGACTAAGCTCGTGTCTGATACGATTTCGTTCTCTTTTTTTTTCCAAGATTGGAAATTTGTTTACAGATTTTGAATATATTGTCATTTCTGCTCCATAATTTTATGTTACAAGGTTTCTCTACTCGAGGACTGATAAATGCTGAATTCTACTATATGACGAAGTAGTTTTAAAGTGATTAAATAATTCAAAATTACTCTCTTAATCGATCCGCCCACGGTAAGGTATTAGACATTTGCGAGGACAGCTCACCCGCTAACATTTGTTCGATGGGCTGTCGAATTTGAATATTGTTATCTATGTCAGTACCGCATAAATAACAATCGCTCTGGTGATCATGATGATGATGAAACCCAGCCGCCCATCCTTCATAACGGTAGGAAGATTTGGGAAACAATATAGTCCACCGCAACAATTCATATTTAGACCGAGAACAAGATGGGCATCCCCAAGGCTCACTAAGGTTTTCATAGATTTTTTTGCAATGCATACCATCAAAAGCTTTATATTCATTCGAGGTCGGTATACGTCTGATATCATTGCGCTGAATAATTTTTTCACGGTCACGATTTCTCAATCCTGTTCCACAGCAATACAAGCACATAGACAATGGAATACGCAGATTGCTATCTGCCGCTTTTAATACACATCGACATAATTTGATTTGGCAAACGGTTTGGAGATCAAACATGATTTTTAATTCCATTTATTTGAAACTAAGTTAAGAAGATTTTATGAACTAATAGTGATGCCCTAACTGCACAATGTTTACCTTATTTTTAATCTTCCTCCAAAAAAATCAGAAGCATGTGAACTTAATAATACACCTATCAAAATTATATAATTTCTTGGTGGGTAGCAGAAAAAATACCCTGGCTCTCTAACCATTCTATACCGCTTTACGTAAGATATTTTTAATTTTTCTAATTCGTGAATAAAATCCGTAATATCGGATTCGCTAACGCCGAAACCAAAATAAATTCCTTTCAAATCACGTATGTTAAATTTAAAGTATCTATGTCCATTTTCATCTGGCTTAAAATGGTTTTGATCTGGACTTAAAATTAATCGATACTCCTTCTCATAGCTCCAGACTTGATGCTTTTTTATCAGTAAATCAACTCCAAACTTGTATAGCTCTGCTCGATCAGCTTTTAGAATAGCGCTGATGAACCTTTCTGCATTTATGACACTTGGTAAAATTTCAAATTCTTCATACTGAACTTCCTCAGCATTTTCAATTAACTCACCTCCAAATTCTAGAGCGACACCTTTACATCCATCCCCATAATGTCCCCACATTAGCGGTATATTAGATGCAGATGAAAAACATAGAAAAGGGGTATTTGCAATAGTATCTTTAAAATCCCATTCAGCAATATTTTTTTTTACTATCGATAGTAATTTTGGAATCACCTCTTCTTTCGGCTGTGTAAGAAGATGTCCATACTCTGGTCTGATTTTATGCAATTCTGCATCCGCGCATATGGCAGCGTAAAGTGCATCACCATTTTCCAAAGGATTGTAAATAATATCCTTCGCCATATCAAATGGGTCGTTAATTTTTGGATACACACTCAATTTTAAGACTGAACCTGAAATGATTTTTTTTGCAGTGTCTATTCTTGTGTAATGATAAAGTGATTTTAAATCCATTGGGGAACCTATCTGTGATGTACTAATATATCCACATTATTAATATTTAGAATATTACTAATAACTGATCAATGATATGAGGTCCTATACGGAAAATTCAAGCGGGAAGACCAGAATCTTGAACCCTCAAATCCTAGCACCAGCATAGCACCAAAAATTTTATATTTTTGGTTAATTCTTTAAGTGTTTGATTTTATTATGCCGATGAGAGGAGTCGAACCTCCGACCTACTGATTACGAATTCTAAAAAATCGAGTTTTAACGCGTTTTAATAAATTCTACAAAATCATATTAAATTATAAAACATCTTGAATTACAGATATTAAATCGTCATAATTAATCAGAAGTTCTGAGGTGAGCTTTTTGCTATCCCTTCTACATAGCTTCTACATAGGAGAACTACTGATGCGTTTAACTAAGACCGTTGTTGATAAAATCCAAGCCCCCACCGACCGCGATCAAGCCTTTTGCCGTGATGCACAGCTCAAAGGTTTCGCTGTGCGTGTAACCGCTAGCGGCGTTAAAAGCTTCATCGTAGAAAAATTGGTCAATGGTAAAGTTCGGCGTATGACGATAGGGCGTTATGGAGAAATCACTATTGAGCAAGCCCGAAAAGAAGCGCAAAAATTGCTAGGCAAAATTGCTACAGGGATTGACCCGCGCGTCGAGAAACAGGCTATTGAACTTCACGCCACCACCCTCAGCCAAGTTTTTCAAGATTATATCCAAGCGCGTAAAGAATTAAAACTAAGGACTCTTTATGACTACCGGCGAGTGATGACTTGTGTTTTTTCTGAATGGCAAAATAAACCACTGCTTGCCATTACAAAAGATAAAGTCGCCAAGCTTCACACTCGCTTAGGTGAAGAGCAAGGCCATGCTTACGCCAATTTAGCCATGCGATTATTGCGCGCGTTATTTAATTTTGCCGCCGGACAATATGAAGACGCTCAAGGGCATTCTTTAATTACTGATAACCCAGTCAGGCGTCTGTCTCAAACCCGCGCCTGGTATCGTGTTGACCGACGACAAACCTACATTAAACCTCATGACTTAGCTGCCTGGTATCAAGGTGTTATCAAGCTGGAAAATACTACATTAAGAGATTATTTATTACTTTCTTTATTTACTGGATTGCGGCGCAATGAAGCCGCTACGCTAAAGTGGAGTGACATTGATTTAAAAGCAAAAATACTCACAATTCCAGCCACCAAAAACCATCAACCGCATACCCTACCTCTGTCTGATTTTTTAAATGAATTACTTACCCGCCGTCACCAAAATCCTAGCGGCGAATATGTATTCCCTGGCACTGGTAAAGGGGGTTACATTGTTGAGCCACGTAAACAAATGGCTAAAGTGTCGCAGGTATCTGGTGTGAATTTCACAATGCATGATCTGCGTCGTACTTTTATTACTATGGCTGAAAGCCTAGATATTTCTGCTTACGCTGTTAAACGTTTGGTCAACCACAAGATGACCAACGACGTGACGGCAGGGTACATTATTTCTGACGTTGAAAGACTCCGAAAACCAATGCAAATGATTACGGATAGTTTATTAAAAAGTTTTGAAATTAGTAAAACATCTAGGATTGAAACCCTTATTTAATCAGGACATAATAAAAAACTCCCATTTTATGGATAATTTATGAAAAAACAAATTGCTTTGAAAAAATCAACGGTATTACGATTAGATAAAAATTATCTTAAATTTTTCAATGACATTAAAGAAAAACTAAAAACTACACAAATTAGTGCAGCCCTGGCCGCCAATAAAGAACTCATCAAATTCTATTGGAGTTTAGGCTCTACCTTGATTGAAAAACAGACAGCTTTCAGATGGGGCGAGCATTTTTTAGAACAATTTTCTCATGATATGCGCCAAAATTTCCAGAAATGCAAGGTTTTTCAGTTCGAAATCTTCAAAGAATGAAGCAATTTGCTCATCTTTACCCCGATTTAACAATTGCGCCACAGCCTGTGGCGCAATTACCATGGGGACATATTTCCTTGTTAATTCAATCAATTAAAAGCGACTCAGTCCGAAAATGGTATGCTGAACAAACTATTAAAAATGGCTGGTCTCGCTCCATATTACAAATGCAAATAGAAAGTGATTTATATGAACGCCAAGGGGCAGAAAAAAAGAAACTCACTAACTTTCACCAACATTTACCCCAAAGCCAATCTGATTTAGCCAATGAAATTTTAAAAGACCCTTACAACTTTGATTTTCTCACCATTCAAGGAAAAGCTCATGAACGAGCGATTGAGAATGGACTTATTGCTCATATTAGAGATTTTTTACTAGAGCTTGGGCAAGGTTTTTCTTTTGTCGGCTCGCAAGTCCCATTAACATTCGATGAGGAAGAATTTTTTGTTGACTTACTATTTTACCATTTAAACCTTCGTTCATTCATCGTTGTAGAATTAAAAGCTAAAAAATTTAAACCAGAACATACTGGGCAGCTCGGTTTTTACCTAGCGGCAGTTGATGATTTACTCAGAAAAGAAGGTGACAATCGCACCATAGGCATCCTATTGTGTCAATCTAAAAATAAAATCATTGCCGAATATGCCTTACAAAATATCAATGCGCCTATTGGCATTTCAGAATACTCATTATCTAAGGCATTACCAAAAGAACTTAAATCTAGTTTACCCACCATTGAAGAAATTGAAACAGAATTAAATGTAGTTAAAAAACCTAAATCTAAAAAAACATCGGAGGGGAAATTCCCCAAAAATTCGGTCAGTAGAAAATAAATTTATTTGAAAAATTTGGTTCGGTTTAGACGCGACTAAGAACAGAAAATAAAGAAGTAAAAAAAATTCAACAAATCGGGAAATTTTTACCTATTTTTTACGTCGCTTTTTCATCTTAAAGTGTGCCATGCTGTTTCTCAATATTTTAAATAATAGGAGAAACTCATATGAAAACACCGCAATCTCGATTAACTTTGATGCAAGAATATGAACTTGCCCCGGACTTTGCCTTGTTTGCTCAAGACACTGTCGCCGCCATCCGCGGTTGTTCGATTGCAACGATCGAACACGACCGATGGTTAGGTATTGGTGTGCCATTCATCAAAACTGGCCGCTTAGTGCGATATCGCAAAAAAGATATTCGTACTTGGCTGGAAAATCATACCGCTTTTCAATCCACCACACAGGCTCAACAAAAGTCAAACCGTTAATTTATTTAGGGTATGAGATTATGATGAAAAATTTAAAATCCGCCAGCACTTTTATCGTTAATGACCGAGGCGCTTTTAATTAACGGACATTGCGACCAAATGGGACTTCTGATAAGGTATTCAATAAGGGGAAGTCCCTACCTACCTTGGGCTGACCAGGTGCAAAGGCAGAGACTTCACTGAAGCGCCCTGACGCAGTGCTTGTAACACCGCGACAGGACTGGCCAAAACCAACAACAGGAGTGTTGATCATGGTTAAAAACATTGTATCTGAAAATTCATCGTTCGTCCTACCCTCGCACAAAGGCCA
>CAVPCA010000014.1:0-11452 GCA_963702315.1 uncultured Pseudomonadota bacterium | reverse complement strand
TCTGAACCCGCAAACAAGAAACTCAGCAAGAAGCCCGCCAATATCATGAATATCATCCTTCTTCATTTCGCCTCCGTGGATCGGCAGTAAAACCTTGGCCATTTGAATATGCTTATGTAAACTTTGAGATAGAATATCATGTCAGCAACATTCACCCACAAACCAGTCCAACCAGAACCCTGCTTCAGTAAAGCTTAATCTCGATTTCGTTTATGTACCATATAAAGATCCGATCCATGTGAATCCCATAATCAGCTTGATCTGTCCGTCTCTTTAGCCGTTACACACACCGGCACTTCCGTATCCTAGCCGGGCACGATTTGCAGGATACTTGCATCGACGATGCGAAGGCCTTGCTTGGCACAATGCAACTTTCAACATTCTATTTTGATAATCTCTTTGCGGAATGAAATTCGCTATCAAGAACGCTACGCTTGCTATGACAAGATGTCTGACTTATACTCCAAGAAAAAGCCCCAAAAAATATCCAATCGGGTATCCATGCATTTATACCGATTCAGTCCGGCGAATGACCAAATTCACAACGGGTCGTTGTGTCCGGGACATCCATTCAACATCCCGATCACGAATTGCTTTGCTGCGTCGGGCGCGGCAGTTATCGGCGAGGTTTGGCTGGCGAGAAGCGTGCTGGGCACTTATTGAGCAAATCAAATCATTTCCCGCCGCGCCTTCGAAGACGAACCGGCCATTCGAACGGGAGCTCACTTGGTATTCGAAAATTTTGGAGACCGTATTTCCGCTCCACCGAGGGATTCGTGAACGTGCTGCACATCGGACATAATTTTAGGGCCAGCTATCTCTCCTACGTCATGGAGATCGGCGATGATGTGAAGACCGGACACGTGTTTGCCAAATGGCTTGAAGGCTATGGTTTATTATTGATTCTCAATCATGGAAATGGTTATATGACCTTATATGGCAGAGCACATGTTTTATACAAACATGAAGGCGATCATGTCAAATCTGGAGAAATGATGGGTACCGTCGGTGAAAGTGGAGGGTTCAGTGAACCTTCTCTTTATTTTGGCATCCGTTATAATGCAGAGCCACTTAATCCAAGCCAATGGTGTTCAGGATAAGGTTTTTTAACTCATTATGATTAAAGATAGCCCCAAGATGGGATGAATAAAGCCGGAAACCGGCAAACCTTGGTATATAATAATAGATATTGTGACTTTAATCAGGAAAAAATTTATGAATGGTAGAATGCGTTTCTTCTTGTTACCTATTTTTTCTTTCATGGTGTTCGTATCAAACTACGCCATTGGGCAAGAGGTTTCTCCTCAATCTGTTGACACTTCAAAATTAAATAACCCACCAAAAGTTAACAACCACAACTTCCACGGGCAAGAAATTGATCGATTTGTTACCGCTATTTCTTTAATTAAAGAGTATTATATTAAAAATCCTTCGGATGAAACGCTATTTAGTGATGCGATAAAAGGCATCGTGTTTCGAATTCGACCCCCATTCAGCATATTTAGATGCGCAAGATTTGAAAGATTTAGAAACTACAGTATCCGGAGAATTTGTCGGTATCGGTGTAGAGACTAGACCACCGATAACGGTATATTAAAGGTAGTAAGTCCCATCGATGGTATCCTGCCGCGCGTGCCGGTTTAAAACCTGGAGATTTGATTATTAAAATCGACAATGAACTGGTACAAAACATGACCTTGGAAGACGCTGTCAATAGAATTAAGGGCAAAATCGGCACTAAAGTGACATTAACCATTTTACGTAAAGGTGCAGACCAACCCATCGTCGTGACCATCACCCGCGAAACCGTCAAAGTACAGAGTTTGCAATATAAAATAATCAATGATCATTTTGCTTATATTCGTCTCAGTTTTTTCCAAGGGCCAGTTGATGAAGATTTAAATAAAGCTTTGAATGATATGCTCTCCAAAAATAAATTACAGGGAATCATTTTAGATTTGCGCAACAATCCTGGTGGATTGCTGGATGTCAGCGGTAGAGTGGCATCAACCTTTTTAGATAAACAAAAAACTGATCAATATAACAATCTCGTGGTCTACACAAAAGGACGTATTCCCGGATCAGATATGGAAATTAAAGTCACCGGTGTTGATAAAACCAATGGATTGCCGATGGTGGTTTTAATTAATGAAGGTTCTGCTTCCGCTTCAGAAATTGTTGCCGGTGCATTACAAGATTACCACCGCGCCATTATTATGGGTTTAGCCAGCTTTGGTAAAGGTTCCGTGCAAACCGTTTTACCGATTGACGACGGCGCGATAAAATTAACCACCGCATTGTATTACACGCCTGCCGGTAGAGTGATCCAAGCCAAAGGCATTCAACCGGATGTCATTGTGCCGCAATTAGAAGTGTCTGGAAAGGAAAACACGGATATTTTAGATATTGATGAAGAAAATTATAAAAATCATTTAAGTGATGACAGCACTGAACAAAACACCCAAGAATTATTGATCCAATACCAAAAAGAACGTGACACCGAAATGCAATTAGCCAAAGAAGATTATCAATTATTTGCCGCTGTGATGATGTTAAAAGGAATATCCAAGATATAATTCCGCGATAGTATTCATAAGGGGAAGAGAGTCGTGATTCTCCCCTTAATTCCAAGCTCCATCTCATTAATAGGGTGCTATTGCCTTTTTGTTTTAAGCTATTAAAGTCTTAACTAAAAAATTAGGAAGTGGCGCTGTTCCACCCTGCAATGGTTTGCCATTGATCTGAAGGAATGTGAGCAGCTTCAAAAGCTTTTTCAACTAAACGTCGATCTTTAACGTTAGTTTCTGATAATCCGTTGAATAATTTGATCACGATATTGATTTTGTTCTTTCATCTTTTTTCTTCCATTTTTGTCTGCAATCTTGTTCAAAAATAAGTATAGCAGGATTTTTTTGATATAACGAATTTCTTTTAAAAACAATAGGTTACGATATATTTTGCCTCAAATATTTAGCTGATTTCAATATATTTTTTAAATTGATGTCTTTGACATCGAATAAATCTTCAACGGTTTTAACCAGACCATTGATCATCGCTTTTTCTGCCTGCTTTACTGCTTGATATATTGTATTGGGTTTATCTTTTTTCTCTAAGATTAGAATCTTTTTCCAATTGACGAGCATAGACCATTGCATCCTCTAAAAGAAACAACATCTGAATTTGATTCGTCATTGCGGGATTGGTATCTCTGCTCCTTTGTTTATGAGTGTATAAACCATCCTACAGTTGAACAAAAATGCAGCCTGATACAAAGCAGTAATACCATTCCATACCACATTAACGTTCAAATCCTTGTATTGCATAAATACCGTAATATCTTCTCAGATTGATGTACTGCGGCTACTATGTATGGCTTACCCTCTATATTCGTATTATTGGGATAAGCGAGTTTTTCCCCCGATTCAATTAAATCAATCGCTTCTGGTACATTGCAGTAATAAAGCGCCAAATCCAAAGTCCTTTTCCATCACGATCGTTCTTGCTGTGTTCCTCAATCTCATTTCCCTTGATGATTTTCTGAGCATCCTGTTTAGATAAAGTTTTAAAATAATTAAAGGTAAGCAATGAATCTTGATCTGTTAAGTAAATACCATTTATATATATCTCAGGGTTAGTAGAAGAAAATTCATCCTTAGAAATTTTCTTATAGTGTAAATTTTTTAAATATTGAGCATTAAAATTAGAAGATAAGAATGACGAAATGATACGAGAATATTGGTTTTTGTCATATTTGGATAATTTATCCTCTAAAAAAATAATTCGGTAAATTTTGAAAATTTGAATTATTGTCGGATCATTTTTTATATATTCATAATTTTTTTTCACAAACAAATAGCATTTTAAAAAATGGTTACAGCACTTGGCTAATATAGAATTTTTTATATTATCATAAAATTTCTCATTACAATTTTCAATATTTTTAAAGAAAGATGGATCAATATCAACGCCCAGTTTTGAATAAATATGACTATACTTAATTAAGTTCAGAATGACAATCAACCCAAATACAGATGGAAAATTAGGCGATTTTCGAAATGGTATAACGTAATTCTCGATCTTGGGATTTTTTATTTGCCTATTAAGGGTTGCAAAAAATAAATAACCCAATTCTCCACATTGAAAATTATTTTCTTTAAAGCGATTAGGAATCCATTTATTGAGTTGGTAAAAAAAGACAGAGCCCACATCAATGATAGACCAAGCTTCTATTGAAAAACTTGATTTAATGTCTTTTTTTATTTCAAATTCAAATAATTTTATAGATATAAGAAGCGCTCTACTGACAGGCAAAGGAATGGACGAGGCACTTTCCCAATGAAAAACGTCATGCGCCCACAATATATCAAAAGTATTCATTGTGCCATGAGCTTTTCCTTGTACTTGCATTTCTGAATGTTTTACTAGCGCGGGACGCGCATTAAAAAAATATAGATATTTAAAAATATCTTCGAGGGACAGATCGCCACATGTGGGCAACAGTTTCATGCTGTTAACTACCCCAAACCTAACGATATTCAATGCATTGTGAATACCGTTGCTTAAAAAAATTAAACATGGCTTTCTATCCCGGTCGTACACATAGAAAATGCCTTGGGCATCACATATTGCAGCAGAAAGATTTTTTTCTAACAACCTTGCTAATTTCTCGTAAGATTTTTCTAAAAGAATTCCTTTGTGTTCTTTTATTAAATTATCGGCGCTTAATTTGTAATAATATAATTCTGATTTTGGTAAAGATTTTAATAGCGCTAAAAATTTTTGCATATCGATATTAATGAGCTTTTTAAAATAAAAATTTTTAGAAAACTGATTCAGTAAAAATTTAAAATGATTAGAAATTTCATTTTTCCCTCTCAGAGCCGGTAGAATCTCTAAAATTTTAGAAGTCCATTGAGAGCGTCCTAGTAAACTTATGGCTTGCTCTAGAGTAATGGTATTTGACAGATATAAAGCAATAGTTAATTTTCGTAAATCAGGATCATTAAAAATCGGGGATGAAAGGTTACCTTCGATTAGCGCGGATTTCAATTCATTTAATTTTTTTAAGTCGGAAATAGGCGCAAAAAACTCATCTTTACCATTCAGCAGTCTTTTTACTTCCTTTTTTCTATCCTTTGGGTAACCTTTACGGAATTTGTTCGAAGCCTCTTCAGCGTAATTCTTCATTTTAATGACCTCAACAACCTGATCTTGATAAAAAAGGGATATTCTAATGTAAAAAAATCGCCACACGTGTGACGATTTTTTTACTAATCTTCTATATTCACTACAAGACTGTTGTTCCGCCGCCTTTTTTGTTTTAGACTATTCAAAGCCTTATTCAAAGATTCCGCCGCCTTTTTGTTTTAGACTTTTCAAAGTCCTAACCAAAGAATTAGGAAGTGGAGCTGTTCCACCGGCAATGGCTTGCCATTGATCTGAAGGGATGTGAGCATCTTCAAAAGCTTTTTCAACTAAACGACGATCTTTAACGTGAGTTTCTGACATAATTCGTTGAATAACTGTATCACGATATTGATTCTGTTCTTTCATCTTTTTCTCCCATTTTTGTCCTGCAATCTTGTTCAAAAATAAGTGTAGCAGGATTTTTTCAAGATAACGAATTTCTTTTAAAAACAATAACTTATTAGAGTTGTCGATAGGCTAATTGCTGGAATAATCCAGGCTCCGCCATCAAAGTTTGATAAGTGCCTTTTTGCACAATACTGCCTTTATCCAACACATAAATGACATCAGCATGTTCAATGGTAGAGAGACGATGAGCAGCAATCACTTGGGTTAACTGCAGCTCTTGTAAATAATGCTGAATCACTGCCTGGGTTGTGTTATCCAAAGCACTGGTGGCTTCATCCAAAAATAATATTTTTGGATTTTGCGACAAAGCGCGTGCTAAAATTAAGCGCTGCGCCTCTCCACCGGATAAAGTAATCGGGCCTTCTGAAATAATCGTATCTATTTGCATGGGCAGGAGCTTAATAAAATTTGCTAAACCCACTTTTTCAGCAATTTCCCACGCATCACGCCGAGTCAATTGATTATTATTGCCAATAATATTGGATAAAATCGTTCCAGGAATTAAAGCGCTATTTTGTAAAACCGTACCAATTTGCCGGCGAATGGAATTGATTTTTAAATGTCTTACGTTAATATCATCGTATAATATTTCCCCGTCTTGTGGTTGTTCTAATCCTAATAACAGACGAAACAAAGTTGATTTTCCTGATCCAGAAGGGCCGACTATAGCGACACATTGTCCAGGAGCGATGGTCATGGATATATTTCTAAATAGATATTTTTCAGCGTGATGATAATTAAATACAATATTATTTAACTCAATTTTTCCTTTTAAATCCCGCAATTCATTGGTTCCCCACCCAGTTTCCGTATCGGCAAATAAAATTGTTCTAGCCTCTGTCCACGAATGCTGAACCTCTCCCATATGATCAAACAATTGATTTAAATTTGAAAAATTAAAAATAAAAATTAAAAATAAAGCGAAAAAAGTAATCCATACCGGTAATTCAAAATGATAATGAAAAATAGAAATTAATGCAAACAAAACAAATGTGGACAGTAAAACAATAACGCCAATAAAAATATCTAAATAAATTTGACTAGATTTAGCCCCCATTTCTGATTCAGTTCTTTTATTTAAATAGATCGTCCATTTATTAAATATCCTGCTGGTAGCGTTGGATATCCTAACTTTTAAAATTCCAGTTAAAACTTCAATGGTAAATTCCATCAGCTCTGTAAATTTTGCATACCAATAATGAATTTTTTGAGATTGTTGGCAATGTAAATAATACATAAACAAAACCAATACAAAGATTAATAACGTCAGATACCCTGCCAAATAAACATTTAAGCAGTAAAGACCAATTAGCCCAAAAACAGTTAGCAAGATAATAGAAAAAATATTCAATATCAATTGATTTACAATCTGCGGAACTTCTGCCGCAATAGCCGCATTGAAAGTAAACTCACTGATCAAATGCTTACGAAAAAAACCTGCTGGAAACTTTAAAATCCTATCCAATAAAGCCGGCCCCCATAAAGCATAGATTTTAAAGCGTACACGAAGTTGCTGATGCGATATGATATAAGTCAAAAGACAAATAAAACTGATATCAACGCCAATAGCTGATATGGATAGCCAAAACAAATATTGGCTGCCTGCGATAATTGATTTTGCAATCAAGCCCAAAAAAAATGGCGCAAGCACAACTAAAAAATCGACAAGAGTTTGTAATATTACACAAGGCCAAAACTAGATCTCAATTTAGGGTAAACAAATTTCCACAATTTTCTGATATCTAAACTTTTTTTTGGATACGCAGGGTAAAAATAATAAGCATTTTTGCTAATTTCATAAACCAATTTTTCAGTTAATTTTGTCTGTATGCCATAGGACTTCACAATTAAAGTATAACCGCCCCTTTTCTAGAAATTAAAGCGGCGGGTTGATTTTTATAAAAGACTAATAAATTTCCATTATCTTTACTCCACCAATCATTTTCTAATAAAATCGTACGGATTCTGATATCGGCAGCATCAGCTATTTGATGCAAGAAATCGTCCAAATCGGTATTTTCGTATTTTAAATAATTATTCTCTAATTTTATTTTTTGTTTATCCGCCACTATCTGACAAGTCGCAAATAATAATTCATAAGGATCATTATTCACTATAGTTTGTGCTTTCATTGTATTTCCAAATCTACTAATTCTTTATAAAGTCCACTATATTTAAATAATTCTTCGTGAGTTCCGCTTTCAATAATTTTGCCTTGGTCCATTACTAAAATTTGATCACAATCACGAATAGCACTTAAGCGATGCGCAATAATGAATAATGTAACGTTTTCTTTTTTTAAATTATTATAAATAATCTCTTCCGCAACAGGATCAAGCGCAGAAGTGGCCTCATCTAGAATGAGCACAACTGGTTTATGCAATAACGCCCTGGCTATTTCCAAACGTTGCACCTGTCCTCCGCTAAAATTTTTTCCACGTTCCTCAACCCAAGCTTCTAATCCTCCGCGCTCCAAAATAATCTCAGATAATCCCACCAAATTTAAAGCGTGATCTATTGAAGAATCGTGAACACTCGGATTCCATAGGGTTAAATTATCGCGAATGGACGCTGAAAACAGAAAAATATGCTGTTCTACTACCCCAACCCACTTTGCTAAGATCGATTGAGAAATATTTTTTAAATTGCTACCCAATACATTAATTTCACCTTCCCAAGGAGCGTAAAGCCCGCAGATTAGTTTAATTAAACTAGATTTTCCGCCGCCGGTTGGCCCAACCACCGCCACCCTTTCACCGGGTTTCAACGAAAAACTGATATTTTCTAAAATCGGCGGTTCTAATTTTGAGTAGCCAAAGCGTACGGCTTTAAACTCTAAGGCATTAACATTTTTTTTGGCGGAAATTTCAATTAAATCGGTATTTGCCCTTAAGGTGCTTTCCACACTGTAATTCAGCACATCATTTATTCTGCCGATATCGCCCCTTACTTTGAAAAAGTTCGCCGAAAAGCGATAATCGTTCGTATCGGATCATTAAAATTAAAAGCCAGGATAATAATTGCAAAAAAAGTTCCAAAACTGATAAACCCATCAAAAACCTGCCAACCCGCGAAGGCGATTAATAAAAACAAGCTCAGCGATTGTAATAAAATAGGAATGAAATTCAAAATTCTATTTTGACTTTCTACGCGCAACTTCTGATTAATCTTTTGCGCATAATTGGCTGACCAATAATTAAAAAAATAATTATCCAATGCGTTCACTTGAATCGTTTCGATAACTTGCAACGCATTGATTTCTATCCCCGCTAGTTTTCCCTCAGCCTGAACATACTGACCACCATGATCGACATGCCGGCTGACAATCATCCAAGCAATAAAAAAGTTTAAAATGCTTAGTGCGATTACCAATATCGCAATGGGAATATCTAACAAAAACAAAGCACCCCAACACAATAATAACAAACATAGGTTTAAAAAATTATTTAACAGCTGATCAATCAGTAAGTTAGTTAAGCGCTGATAAGCTTCAATACGTTCTGCAATGTCACCTGTTGCTCGCTGCTGAAAAAAATCCACCGGTAGATGTAGCAAATGACGGAAAAATGGGGAAACCATATTGGTTTTTAACTTTAAACGAAGTAATAAGATATATTTTTCTTTTAATAAATGTAAAACAATCATGATAACCAAAGTAAATAATATACCCATTAGCAATGGCCAAACCCATTGCCACTGCGCTTCAATCATCATATGGTCCATAAATATTTTAGAAAAAAATGCCAATGATAACTGCGGAAAAAATAAAGTTAATGAAGCCATGACAATGTAAAATAAATATCCCCAAGCACCTTGTATGTGCTCTTTTAAAATTGAAGTCAAAGATTTTTCCGGTTCACCTCCGGGTTTAAAATTCTCTCCTGGAGCCAAATACAAAACAATACCGGTAAAATTTTTTGCAAATTCTTCCAGACTCACAATCCTTGAACCTGTCGCTGGATCATTGATATAAACTTTATTTTTTGCGAATCCTTCAACCACTAGAAAATGATTAAACTGCCAATAAATAATATAGGGCGGCGGCAACAATCTGATATTTTCCAAATTTAACTGCATCACATGTGCTTCTAAGCCATATTGACGGGCGGCTTTTACGATATTAATGGCTTTACTACCGTCCCTCGATACATCACAAGCCAAACGTAATTCTGAAGGAGAAACATAACGTCCAAAATAAGCCAGAATAATGCCTAACGACGCCGATCCACACTCTGCATTGTCCATTTGCAAAATAGTTGCGGTATTAACATGGGCATAATCTTTTTTCATCGCTAATGTTTCTTTTTGCTGGAAATCGACATCAACAAATAAATTGGTTTTTTATGCCTGATTTCTATATAGGTGCGAATTAACATACCGGGTTTTAAAGATAATTTAGGCTTATTTTTCTCCGCAGGAATCAAATGGATTTCTACCGCCACCACTGGCCCATTTTTTAAAAAATAATCGACTAAAGATTGGTTATTTAAAATTTTCAACAGATTTTGTGGACTGACAGGAACATAATCTACGGCGGTAACTTTACCTTTATATTTTTGCACCAAAGGCTGCAAATCCATGGAACTAATATTAGCCGGCATGCCCATATGAATAGCTGCAGCTTGCGGCGCAGGAACAAAAGCAATGATTTGTTGCTCCTGAATTAAAATACCACGCCCTTCAACAAATTCGCCAACTTGTCCCAACAATAACCATAAGGTTATCGCCAGTAAAACCAACCAAATTAAAATAAGTAACCCCCAGGCCAAGGGGAAGGAAATTTGAATGTAATTATACAATGGCTGGGAAGCCGAAATATGTTCTAAAGCCTGTTTACGAAACAATGAATCGGGTTGTTGCTCACTCACAATGCTGGCCTATCTTGCAATCGCTTGGTCAGCACCGGTAATAGTTGTAAAGCAATTTCCGGATAGGCTTGCATTTGCGCTTTAAAATCCCAGCGTTCGATTAACAAACAATGTGTAGACTGCAGAGCGCGAATGGCGGCGCTCGCCGGCTGATCATTAAAAATCGACATTTCATCTAAAATTTCACCAGTGCCCATTTGTGAAACAGCCTGAGGGCCTTGCAAAATCTCAACCCGGCCTTTGGCAATGATAAAACATCCCATTGGCACGTCGTTTTCCTCAATAATCATTTCTCCCGGTTGATAAATACCGGTTTTGAACTAATTCGCTGAGCCGATACAAGACATCGTGGCTTAAATTAGAAAAAAGCGAAACTTTCGACAATACTTCCATTGTATCCATGGCCACCATCCATCAAACTATTGGTTTAATAATATATAACAGGTGGACATATTTCCACCATGTTTGAACTTATTCGTTAAAGGCTAAAACTCTGCAATTCAGAAATAGGTTCTTTCGAATACCCCCCTCCTGAACCCGCACACCTAAACAATACGCGAGCACTGATACCCACAATCCCAAAGAGTGAACAACAATATACCGCTTTTGTACACACGAAAATCTACGTGGTACGCAAGCAACACCAAACAGTAAACATAAACTTAAAAAGACTTGTCCCCGCTAACAGCTTAGCCCCTCCAAAGATAAAGCTCTTTATCGATAAAGAAAAACACATTAGTGAACTAAATCCACTGATAAATCGACAATAATCATGACGATCATTGACTACATTATTGACTGGTTCTTGAGCATTCTGATTTATTAGGGGTTCTTGTGGTGGTACACCACGGGACCATATTTTATACCTCTTTCTTTAATTACAACTGGTGTTTAGGAGGTTATCAAAATCTGCGCAGGAAATCCATAGAGGTGGCTATTGGCGCCAGGGTTACCTCACGAAAATTAAATCTACGCAAAACGTTCAATTT
>CAVPCA010000013.1:0-23235 GCA_963702315.1 uncultured Pseudomonadota bacterium | reverse complement strand
CCAAAACCGTATTGCGTAAATCCGGGTTTGCCTTGATCTCATTTCTATCTTCAACTGAAAACTTATTTAATAGATTACCTTCAACATTTAATAAGGGATTTGCGCCTTGATTTAAAAGCGCTTCTATAAGCATTAAACGTGCAGGCAGACTGCCCTTAGATTGAACACAGGTAAGTAAAGGGGTGTTACCGGAATGATCTACAGAATTTATAAGTTCTGCTTTGGAAATTTTATGTTCCCCGGCTAATTTGATTAAATGTTGTAAAGCCTCAACGGAATCTGGGCTGGGGTTCTTTGCAAGGTGTATCAATATTGTTGAACCTTCATCATCAGAAGCATTAATGAGCTTCCCAAATTCTGGAATATTCTTAGTTACTGCCTCAAAAGACTTAAAATCTTGTTCTTTAATATACCAAACAATAGCTTTCCAATGATCATCAGGTGATATTCTCATAACCCCCCCTTTACATAAATGAGTTTTTAGTGTACAGTGTATCTAGCCATTCTTAATATAACATAATTCATACACTAAACAAATATTTTTATGAAATCTTTAGATCAATTTATATCCTGGCTAAATTCGTCAGATACATTCAAATCACAAAGCCAAAATGACCTTTTTAAACAAGGCTTTATCCAAAAATTATTCTGTGTTGATCTTCAAGTCCCCCTCGATGATAAACTGACTATTGATGGGAAGAAAGTAAAACAATTACAAATGTTTATACCCTTCAATGAGAATCCCCATTCAGTTTATGATCCTTTTATTTTTTTCATTTTCAATGATGCCTCTAAAACGATCAAATTTATTTCTGAATACATCAGCTTCCTTCTCACAAGACTTCAACCACTAGAAGAATCTAGAATTATTAGAAAATATACACAATTCTACATTAGAAATAAATCAATAATGCCATGGAAAGACGGAAGACAAGAAGCTTTATACAATACATTCGTTAAGAATGAATACAAAGGTATTCATCAACACCTTATCACTACCTTGATACAGCAGGATACAGATCTCAATCTAAATCACGCACTTATTATTGATGCAGGCTGTGGTAATGGAACCTTAGCCTCCAGGCTTGCGCAAGGAATACGAAATGCACATCTAGAACAGAAATTTGCCCTGATTGGATTTGATTATCCAATCAATATTGAAGAATGCAAAGTCATTCAACCAACGTTGACCGATGCTTTTTCTTCTTGTGCTTTTCAAACCGGCAATCTATTACGTACAAAAACTTTCTTACCTCAATTAATGCAGACATATCAACACCCTGGAGCTAAAGTTATTGTAATTTCTTCAGGCACTCTTACCCGTGGAGTTTTAAAGAATGGTTTTGCCGTATTGACTGCTTTAAAACAGATAAGCGCCTTAGACATTGATTTAATCCTTATCGAAGGTCTTGACGATCCGATCATTAATGATTTTATTTTTAGACAATTAGGTTATGCTCCAAAAGCGCATGACTATCGCAAAAATTCATATGTGTATAGAAAGATTCCAAAGCCAGAAGTCATGCAGCGACTTCTAGAAGAAAAAAATAAAGAAAACCTTTTAGATCTTTCTATGCATCCCAGCCCCGAATCATTGTTAAATGAGATTAAGTTAACTGATAATCTAACTTTAGATCTAAGATATGTCTCTTTGACTGATGAACTTATAAAGGCTATTTTCAAATTTCCCAATTTAAAATTGAAATTGATTTTCTGGCACTGGGACCTTCAGGAAATTAATAACTTTATAGACTTTTTTGTTTTAGGGAAATTTCCATGTCAGGCTTCTTTTAGATGGGTTGGAGACGATATCTATTTGATGGCGCCCCACTCCTTTTTCCAAATGGTGAACACTGAAGCTAAAGGCATCTTTAACTTAACTCTTCCTTTAGAAGATAAAGCAGTCGCAGTTGAAAAAGAAATTGTTCAACACATCATGATTGATTATGTAAAAACAACGAGAATAATAGAAGACGATCAAGAAAAAAATAAAAAAATTAAGTCTCTGAAATTTATCGAAAAATATATTTTTGCATTGGACGATAAAAAAGAAAAATATCCTCCCCGGCAAGCAGCTATTCAATACGTGAAAAGCTATTTCCAAAATTTTTCAATAGAAAATTTAAATGCTTTTATTCGCCTAGATATATTAGTACAACAAGAAATTGAATCAAAAGAAAGTCAGGTGAATATCTGTTATGCAGCTTTAAATAATTTGTTTGCCGATATTTACACACAGATTTCAACAAATTCGGATATTGAGGAAATGTATTATAATATACGAACTAACGCAAAAGCCTCGCACGAGGTTACCAATTCTTATACTCAAGTTAAAGAACTGAACGGCCAACAATCAGATCCTTTGCTTCAGTTACTGCTTAGCATGATAGAAATAAATAATGCCTCATTTCTCCCCAGGAAATTGTATGAAGCTGTTTTCGAAGCACAAAAATCCATTTTAGAATTAAACAAAAATGAAAAGACATTAAGAGAGACTAAAGCTTATCCATTTTTTGCTATAAGATTTAGCTTAATTGGAAATTTCGAGAGAGAAATTAAATTCTTAAAACAGGTTACTGAATTTAATTCAGAGTTTCATATACGAATTGCATATTTAACACAAAAATTAGCATTAATTAAAAAATTAGATGCCTTATATGCAAAAATAGATGCTGAACACGCAAATGAATTCAACGCATTAAAAGCGCAATTAGAGGGCGTATATTCTTTAGTAGAAGGTAAATACGATTCAGCTCAGTTACAATATAAAGAAATTGAACGAGAATTTAAAGAATTACTCAAAAATTTATTGCCCCCCTCATTTAAATTAGATTTTCTTAGTGAGGAAGAAAAGCCAAATTTCTTAAATATTAATACAGGGGAAGATGAACCTTTCGACAGCCTCTACGAAGGCAGTTCCAGTTTTAGTCCTGACAATAAGCATAGCTCAAATTCAATCTCCATTTCCAATTCAAGTAGCACATCCGATAATTTTTCTTTTTCATCTTCCTTGGGACCACAACTTTTCCAACTTTCTACAACACAATTTACAACTGATATTCCATCCTTAAATCAACAAATTGAAATTTTAAACACTCGTTTGCAAACTCTTTTAAAGAAAAGCAGTACAGCACAAAGCGATATGAAAGAAGAAGATATGGCAGGCGTACAAGCAGAAATAGAGAAAGTATTAAAGAAAATTAATGAGATTCAAACAACATTATCATCCTTATCTTTATCTTCTTTTTCTGAATCACAACCCTTTACATCATCGTCTTCTTCATCCTCATCTTCATCTTCATCTTCATCTTGTTCATCTTCATCGACATCTTCTCAGACATCATCATTAACAAAAAATTAAGCATTCCAAGCAGCCAGATACAGATTTAAGCTTCCTGTTTTTAAGATAGCTTGGGCTTGTTCCCAAGAAATATCTTGACGATGCTTCAATGATTCCAGAGCACATATAATTGAAAGAGCAACTTCTGGCGATTCTGGAGCATATTGCCCGGTTTTTTGCATATAGTCGATACTATCAAATAAAATTGCATTAGCTTCAGCATAAGTGATCGGTGAAGTATTGCCGCAGGCTTCTATCCACTTTGGATGGCTGATCACGGCATTCACTTGCATTTGAATCAAATAAGTGGCGCGGCCAACTAATTTTAAATTACCCGGTTGCACATAGGTCATCGTGTTGCCCACTATTCGTTCTATTTTTGCCATCACGCCGGTAGAATGTGCATTCAATAGCATTTTTAAACCGATGATTTGATTCAACCCAAATGGATCTTGTTGTGGAACAACAACTGATATAAACACCGTTTTTGTGGGCAATTTTTTAAAGTCTTGCACCTCTTCATCTGATAACGACTTATCCGCAACCGCAACCAAAACCAAATTGGCTTTCGCGTTGGCAAATAATTTAAAAAATTTCTGAAATTGGGCATTAACCGTTTCACCCGAAATTAAAATCGCGGCGCCTAGATCATCAATCGCAGGCCCGTTTTCGCGAATATTGTGTTCCGAAAACGATAAATCATATAAATTTTGTTGCAGAAATCCGGCCTTGGTTAAACTCGCTAAAGCGATTTTTTGCAAATAAGGATCATCAATTTGTGTGCTGAATGGTTGTTGGTAAAATTCCGGATCTAAACCATGAAAGGGCCGGCCTAACAACATATCCCAAGCTTTTTGCGATGACTCTGCCGTTGACCACACTTGTATCCAAGAATGTTTTTCTTTGGCGTTAATCATGTCTAAAGGCGCTAGGCGAAATGTAGGAGCGCGCTCGGTAACATCGACAAAAACCGGTAATAATGCTTTCTCTGCCAGATACGTTGACTTATGATGCGCGATATAAGTTTCGGCTTCTAAATCCGTCCATGCTGCAATCTGATCGGCGCTTTGATAAATGCTATTTTGAATTTGTGCAAAATCCAGCAAGCGTTGTTTGAGGACCACTGGATTTTTAAATCCTAGGGCGGTCATTTCCGTTGGCGACAAAATATCTTTTAATATATGATAAATAGCTTGTTCCAAAATAATGCCACTGACATATAAACCAATAGTGGTTGCTTGCATACGCGTGGACCCGCTCAACGCTTGCGGCCCAGTCGCTAAATTGAGTTTGGTAATTAATGGATTTTCCAGCACCGCCCGGCTGCGATCAAAAGGCATCAATACAGAATCCGGATTATTGTAACCAAAATAAATATTTTGTGTGGGTTGATTATCATATAACTTTGCCGCTGCCAAAACTGCACCAATGCCTGCAGAAGTTTCCCCGCCTTCAGTAAATTCAAATACGACATCCTCTTTTTGAATTTTATTATCAATCAACTGCAATTTACCCATTAATTGCAAATCTTCAAATCCTTCCAAAGAACTGATCAGCGCGCGGTCTCCACCAGTAATTTCTCCTTTTAATCGATTCTGAACATTGGGGAGGCGGCTATCTATTTTTGATCCAGCAGAAGATTTCGCCGCTTTACCCCAAAAAGGCCGCCACAGCGAACTTTCTACAGCTTCTGCCAAGCGTCCTGTTGACCCCGTGCCATAAAAATAAATTTTATGCCCCTTCAAGAGGGCAATTTGCACCGCTTTCGAAGCTTGTTCTAGTTGACTTAAAGCTTTTGGATGATCGGCAATTTCTTTGAGTTTTGCGGTGATATCTTCATCCACCGATAATAATGCTTGCAAACCCGCTGTGGTATTTTGTGCAATCTTATAACTCAAATCATTCGTTTTTGGATGACGTTGTTCAGTTAATAGAGACTGTAATTGGAATTGTTTTTTATTATTGACATAGTCCAGCGATTGCGGAGAAGGTGTAATATGCATAATTTATATCCTTAGATTTGGTGTATACTTTAATAACATATGTTCGCGAATTGACTTCTTTTTCAATCTGAATAAATAAAACTTTGAGCACGCTCAAGCTCTTCGGGGAGATTAATTTCTAAAGTTCTTTCTTGGGTTAAACAAACGCGGATTTTAAAGCCGTGTTCTAACACCCGCAGCTGTTCTAAGGATTCCGCTTTTTCCAATGGCGTTTGCGGCAGTGTGGTATAGCGTAATAAAAAATCACGGCGATAAGCGTATAATCCTACATGGTGGTAAACCGGCGCTTGTGATGATGCTCGAAAATAAGGAATCGCTGAACGAGAAAAATAAAGCGCATTGCCTTGCAAATCGGTAATCACTTTCACAGCGCCTGGATTGGTATAATCGGTAATCATGTCCAGCGGCGAGGCCAACGTCGTCATCTCTGGAGATTCCCCTTGCAAATAAGGGCCAACCAATTGTTCTAACATCCGCGGTTTAATAAAAGGTTCATCACCCTGCAGATTGATAATCACATCCATTTGTGGATACTGTTTAGCAACGGCGGCAACCCGGTCTGACCCCGTAGGTAAATCAGGATCTGTCATTATGGTCTTCCCGCCGATTTGATGGACGACATCGGCAATTTCTGAGCTATCGGTCGCTACAATCACCTCTGCAAGCGCGCGGCAACGTTTAGCATTTTCATAAGTCCACTGCACCATGGGTTTACCTTGGATCAAAGACAATGGCTTACGCGGAAGCCGTGTGGACCGAATTCTACTGGGAATAACACATAGGATTTGCATGGTGAGAATTATAATCAAAAAATAAAAGGATAACTATATGTGTTCTGAAATTTTTATGTTATCTTTAAGGTTCTCTTAGAAAATTGTGACGCCACAGGAGGATGGATATGGCCGATAATGCAAAAAGACTCTACCGTTCAAAAAAAAATAGAGTCATCGCCGGTGTGTGCGCCGGTCTCGCAGATTATTTAAACGTTGACCCCACAATCGTCAGACTCATTTATATTTTATTGACTATATTTACCGCCATAGCGCCATTTGTCATCGTCTATTTGATTATGTGGATCATCGTTCCCGAGCAACCCGACTCCATTGACACCCCCTAAATGACCCTTCGCACTACCTAAGGGATAATAAAATTATTCTTTGTGATCCAATTCTTCCCAGCGCTTATAAAGTTGTTCAATTTTATTTTTTGCAACTTCAATCTTTTGGCAAAGTGCAATCAGTTGTTTTTGATCGTTTACAATAGAGGAATCCACCAGTTGATTTTGCAGTGTTTCCAATTCAGTTTCGGCTTTTTGGATTTTATCCGGCAGCCGGTTTAATTCTTTCTGTTGTTCATAGGTTATTTTTTTCTTACTTTGGTTAGTTTCAGCCATTTCAATTGTTTTTTTATTCGTAGATTGATTTTCAAACCACTGTGCATAATCGGCAAAAAATTCGGCTTTTCCTTCTCCATTAAGGTACAACAAACAGGTACTCAGTCTTTCAAGAAAATAACGGTCATGCGTAATAAGCACAATAGCGCCTTCAAATTCTGCCAAGCTATTTTCTAATACTTCTAATGTGGGAATATCTAAATCATTGGTTGGTTCATCTAACAACAATAGATCCGCGGGTTTTAACATTAAATTAGCAATCAAAACCCGAGCTTGTTCGCCGCCGGAGAGACGCGAAACGGATTGATGGAGCTGGTCGGGTGGAAAAAGAAAACGCTTTGCCCAGGCAGCAACATGAATGCTTTGCCCTTTATATAAAACACTGTCGCCATCGGGAGCCAATGCTTTCCATAAGGTTTGATTTTTATTGAGTTGCTCTCGTTGTTGATCAAAAGTGACTATACGTAAATGTTCATACCATTTAATGGTTCCGGCGTCAGGTTTTAAATTTTTATTTAAAAGATTCAACAAGGTGCTTTTTCCGCTGCCGTTTTTACCCATTAATCCTATGCAATCACCTGGAGAAAGTGTCAAATTTAAATTTTCAAACAATAATCTATTTCCTTGTTTTTTGCTTAACTGCTGAGCCTCTAATAGAACCTTGGTTTTTCTTCCGGTTTCCGCAAATGAAATCTCTGCTTTTTTATGCTGAGCGTTGCTGATTGCTAGTTTACGTAGATTTTCACGTAATATTTCCGCATGATCAATCCGATATTGAGCTTTGGTGGTGCGTGCTTTGGGGCCCCTTTGCAGCCATTCTTGCTCACGACGCATTTTATTAGCCATTGCATCTTGTTGTTGCAGTTGTTGTGCAAAAATCTCTTGCCGTTTTTCCACAAACTCACTGTAAGTACCAACGCTTTTGAAAAAACCTTGTGAATATGCACGATTGAGCTCCATAACCCCATTGACTGTGTTTTCAAGAAAAAAACGATCGTGACTGATCAAAACAAAGGAAAAGCTGGCATTTTGTAAAATATTTTCTAACCACAAAATGCCCTCTAAATCTAAATGGTTGGTTGGTTCATCCATCAGCATTAAATCGGGCTTTTGTAACAGCGCTGTTACAATTGCCAAACGTTTTCGCCACCCGCCGGAAAGAGTTTCTATTGACTGATGCAAATTCCAAGCATCGAGAGGTTGCTTGGTGAGTTCAGCAATTTGATACGATGGATATTTTTGAAAAACGTCTTCAACTGTTAAGCGGGGATCGAAAAGATCTTCTTGAGGCAAATAGATCACGTGAAATTGTCGATTGCGAGTCACTTTACCTTTGTCCGGAACTTCTGTACCCAACAAAATTTTTAACAAGGTAGATTTACCACAACCGTTCGGACCGATTAATCCAATTTTGTCCCCTACCTGGACGGTAAAATCGATGTCATTAAAGAGGGCATCAACGCCAAAAGATTTACTGATAGATTGCGGATTTAAAATGATAGTCATTTGCTTACAAATACGTATTTTCCAATCATATTATGGTTCATAATCAATACCCCCACCTATTCATTAAAGGTCCTTAATGCTAATCCTTTTTTTGCACATGTCAAAGCGCTTATAATCACTTGATGTGACCTCGAAATACCAAGGCCAATGTTGATGACAACCTGGATTAAACAATGACCAGCAATGTGGGCATTGAGACCCACAATTCAAATAATCCGCTATCATTATTCGCATTCGACAAACGCCACAGAGTATTGCCTGATTCTGGAATTCATTATTGGCCCACCTAATGACAGCATGTCCTGCTAATTCTTGATGACAATAATAGCATGCATAAAACTGCTGACAGCATTTGAATTGAATGGCCACAATGTCTTTATCAGAATGATAGTGACTACATTGGCAATGTTCGGTAACTTGTATTCCTTGAATATTGAAAGGGCCGCTCATCATGGTTATCGGTGTCAAGCATAACCTTTTTTAAAAATAAGTCACTAATTTTAAATTACTTTCTAAATTGACGTCATCAGTGACACCTTCGTACATACTTAAAATCTGCTCGCCGCTGGCTTTTGCCACACTCCAAGATGTAAGTGCTGACAGTAAATTAATCTGTGTAGGCGTTAATTCAGTATCGAAAGTGTTATAATGAGGGAAGTTATAATAATGAGTTGGATTATTATTAAAAATTTGGCTCTGAATACTAGGCGACAGTTGTTCATACCAATCATTAATAAAATTAGTATATTGCCATAGTATTTTTATTTTTTTACCTCCTTTCACCCCCAACCAAGTATTGTCAACCGTAGTGAGGCTCTGTAAAAAATTTGCAGCATATTGATTGGAACCGGGATTGTCTTTGTTACCGCTGACTTGCCACAAACCTCGTAATAATTCTTGAAATGCTTCGCTGGGAAATATTTGGTTATTTTTAGGTAATAGATGAATAGGATACTGATCACCACTATACAGTTTATAACCATGATTCTTATCATAAGGTTGGTAACCAAACAATGGCGGGACTTGTGAGTCTACCATAATACGAGTATCTGGAATTTCTTGTCCAGATGCATCCATAATTCCATGTTCTGCCGCAGCAAGTGGTGTCGATGAGTTAATAAACGAAATAATATTATCAATGTCTTGGTAAGTTAATAAAGCAGCAATACCTGTGTTTTCTAGATTACCTCCATCAGCAAAAGCGGTGGGTAATATATTATTTTTAGGCGCTGAGTTAACTGGCCAGTACTGATATTGAGGAACTATGGCAGCTAATTTTTCGAAAGCATGATTGAAGATAGCGGGATCAATATTCTTTTTTAATAATTGTTCGTTACCAATTTCAGTTTCGGTATGCTTTAAATCTTGTAATTTCTCTAGTAATCCTCGCAATACTATACCATGCCCTACAGGTATGCTATCTAAAATATGTTGCCAACGATCTGTGGTTAACTGATCTTTTATTTCTGAAAAAAATTGTTTTGGATTCGCGCGCCAAACAACACTCCGCCTTTCCAGATATTCTGCAAAAAAACTACTACTGACACCTGTAGCATCCATCAAAGAAAATTGACGCGATTGATTGATAGTCGCTTTTTCCGAGTCAATTTCCACAGGATTAGAGCTAAATGCAAAAGAACTTACGCCACCTCCGCCAACCAGTTGATGATTAGCATCCAATGCTTTGCCAGGCGTGCTAATAATACCTGTAAAAAAGGAAGTGCTTTGTACTGGAACTAAAGATAGGCGCACCTGCCCTGGTACGGTAACAAACATAGAAGCATTGCAAATATAGTAAGGCCGTCGTACTCGTTTTTCGCTTGTGGCAATTAAATTCACCACTTCTTTTCTAAGAGATGGATTTGATTTTAGGATATTATTAGCCAAATAATTTTTATCATAAGAAAAAAAACTATCAGGTATTCCTTTTTCTTGAGAATAAAGCTGATAATGTTTTAATATATGAATACCAATTAATGTTTGCCAAGCTGTGTTAGCCGGCAAACCAGCGGCAACCAGTAATACTGCTTGAGCGGCCAAGGCCACCGTTGAAAACTCTTTAGTACAGCGCGCACCAATATTATTTTCATCTAACTGTTGTAAATTATCGACTGTGTAGAGCGAAGGCTCTTGATAAATACCCAAAAATTCTTCATCAGTACACACATCTAAATACATAAATGGTATCGTTAGCCATGACCCGCCGGAGACAGCAGAAATGGCTTTGGTTTGCCCAAGCAAATTACCTTTTGCATTGCTCAAGGCTTGTAATCCACGCAATTGCCCCATACCGGCCACCATGGAGCGTGAAGAACCACCTGAAATCGCAACTCCGACATTACCAGGTGTACTCTCGGCAGGAAAATCAATAAATTGGCTGACTTTAAGAGGCGAGAGTCCAGAAGTTTTTAAAATATCGGCATTTAATACCGGGGACTCCTGTGATGGCGAATCTATTGGTTGCTTTACTTTAGGTGTAATCGTCGTTTCCATAATGACCTCCTGCTTTGATTAGGTTCTGTCTTGAAAGTCTAAAATTTGAGCTCGGCACGTTTGCCATAGAGATACTAGGAGCCTCCTCCCAAGCTGAAAAAGTTTTCAGTTGAAACCTCTACCTCTTGGCACAGATTTACGTTTGGGCGTTCTCTCATAAGCCCTCCCCAAATGTGTTCGCACATGTGGACGGCCCAATCCTTAAACGTTTGTTTAGATGCCGCATTAGCTTTCGTCATAGTATCCAGAGTTTCATCAGGCATTGCTAAAGCATAAACGATTGCGTTCAGCAAGTTAATTGCTTTACCGCTCACCTTCATGTCAAAATCCAATAGATTTAAAAACTTACCGAATATCCCATTGTGATAATTTTTAAGACTGAAAAAAATTCGCGATGATATGTAACTTTCTTCTATTATCATCACGTTATCTGCCTTAAATTCTTTCAAGAAAAAGTCATGATAATCCTTAGAAAACGTTATGCCAACTCCGGCTTCACTAAAGTCCACTTCTAAATTCAGGGGTTTTTTGTGTTTCATCTCCGGAGGCATAGTCACATTAAGAGAGCTTATAAAACTTGATGGGTTGAAAGCAATTGAAGGAATGAAAGATGAAGAACTGGAAAATGAGGAACTGGAAGAACTGAAACCCATATTCATATTCGTTTCGTATTGCTGGCCTAATTCATTCAAATGTTTCGTCAACGCTCTTATGTTTCCAGTTTGCATTTCCTTCTTTTTAGCAATGTCTTTCTTTCCAGCGATGTCTTCTTCACTAATTCTTTGTACTTCTTTCACTATTCCTTTGGAAATTCTATAATATGTATTATTAATTTCATCAATATTATTATTTTTGAAAAACTTTGCATTGCTGGTAATGTAGATGCGGCTCGGTTGGTTTTTATAAATAGTAAAAAGCCCTTTGAAAAGCTGCAATCTATTCAAACTTCTATCATTGTCACTTATATCATCTATTTCCCACCCCATTGTCTTAATAAAATTACTTACTCGACCCATTTTAAATGGACTATCATCAAGCGTGAAATACAGCTCTCCGTGAGCTTCGCAAAGAGTCAAGTAAAACGAATTCTTATTAGTAGTATACACAGCAGGCTGTTCCAGTTCTTTATTTTCCTCTACGATTTTTTTATTTTTTAGAGCGTTTCTGTCAGAAACTGATAAATTCCAAGAGCCTAGCTTATTCCATTTTTCATTACGTTCATTTTCATTTTTGAAAACAAAACATATCTGGAAATTCTTAGTAATATAAGTAATTAGATCTGATCCTTCTGATTCCTTCGATTCCTTCGATTCTTTCAGTTCATTTAGCTGAGGTTTATAATCTGGATACATACAGGACATTAGCTGCTTCAAGGCATCTACCAATGTAAGCTCCGCTTCAGAGTTATCTTCATCATTTCCTATAATAAAGTCATTTTTGTTAACCTCAAGTATGTTGATAAATTCTTTTAAATTCTCAAACATTTTTTCGAAAAAATCTATTGCGCCACCCTTGCCACTAGCCCCCAAACCTTTATACTCAACATTATCAGTCGGGTCTTTAAATGACCTTGCTGTAAAACAAAAAGGCTTAGGATCTTTTATCAAAGTATAAAAAGCACGACACAGGTCAGATAGCATTATGATATGAACATCTTGAATATATAGCGTAGGTGGGTCTTCTACCATAAAATCACTATATGCAATCATTTCAGTCAGTTTAGAAGCTTTTCTTTGACCAAATTCTCGAGGTGAAAATCGCATCCTTTTCATCTTTTTTTACTCCTATTTTAAAATATAAAAATAAACTTACATTATAATTATAATGCTAACAAAAAAAAACAAATTAAACAACAGCACAGCAATTCCCGCTACGCGTTCATTGCTTCCTGGTTTGAATCCTGAATCCAGGCAAAGCCTGAATTCAGGAATGAATGGGGAGATCGCTCCGCTCTTCTCCCCCTTGCGATCCCCCGTCAGGAAGAGATTTTCTACGAAAATTATTTTTAAATTACTCTTTAATTTCATGATTTTCAAAGTTTATATTTCTAGCGGGAATTGCTGACAACAGCACATGGCTCATGCCCCATGTGAGCGCCATTGGGGTCACCCATAACCTTTTTTAAAAATAAGTCACTACTTTTAAATTACTTTCTAAATTGACGTCATCAGTGACACCTTCAATGCACAAAATAACTCCCGCAACTTTGTGTTTTTTATTATTTGAATAATGGGGTAGTTTTCACCATCCCAGATTAGGCCTGATAAATCGATAGAGCACGGAACGCCGAAACAAATTAAATGGCGAGTACTTTTCGTACATTTTCCTTATATGATGCGAATAACATTTGATCTTTTTTTAAATATTGGGTATAATTAATTCCTATATAAAATTATAATTATATATATATGCATATGTACAAAATTACGGCTAACCTTAAAAATTAACTTATAAAAAAATGCACTTAAATAACGATAGTTTAAATGAAACAAAAACGAGCCTGGCATGGGTATTAAAGCCGGTCCACGAGAAAAACATTTAGCTACATGGCATCTGGAATTTATAGCTCATTGGTTTCTCGATAATGACCAGGCTATAAAAACATTTAATCAGGAAGAAATGTTACATGTCGATATAAATGGACGTGTTTTTAATGTTACAAGGATATTAGAAGCAAAACCGGATTTTGAACAAATCCACTTTGATGAGCAACAATTAGATAAATATTTGGCTATAATTCCCGAAGAAGTAAGAAAACTCCAAGTTCCTTGGTGTAATGGCTTACATCCCGCAGAAAGATTAGCTATCAATTTATGGACTCGTGGAAATCGTTTTACTATTGAATATTTATCCTTTAGATCAATGCAAGATTTTTTACGTCAACATGGCAGAAATACTTACACCAAGTGTGTTAATTTTATTCTTTTAAACATTTGTATAGCCTCTCAGGGTTTAAAAAAATTAAAAACTCAACCATTTTTTCAAGGTGAAGTTATTCTTTACCGAGGTGAAGAAGCGCATAGTTGGAATGCTTACATTAAAAAAAGAACGACTCATGCAGACGCCAAAAAGCCAATTAAAATGCAAGGATTTTTTGCATCATCTACTGATCATAATACTGTGACCACTTTTTCTCAAATGAATCGACACGTTGTGCGAATTCATTGTCAAAATTCGGACATTAGTAAAATCTCCGAGGTTTCAGATATTCGAGAAGAAGAAGTTTTATTTCCACCAAACCAGGAATTTAAAATAATTAAAGGTCAAATTACAACGTGGAGATTAGTCGATTATCTATTGGGTGTAAAAACACAAATATGGGATGCATGGCCGATTAGATCAATTAATTCGGAAAATGAACCAGCACGGAATAACTATATAAAAAATTTCAACTTAACAGAAACTAAATTAATTTATCAAGATATTATAAAATTAAAATTAAAAAATTTATTGAACTATCTTATACAAGAAAAAATTTCCAATACTCACGGACCCGTTCGTCGTTTCTTCGATAAGGTTGATAATGTCGCTAAATTACAATGCATACAAAAAATTATCTCCTTATTGGACTCTCTTCTTAAAGAGCCCTGCATTTCAAACAAACAAATTAATCTTTTAATTGACACCATAAATCAATCTCTAAATGAAAATAAGAGAATTTCTCATGAGTCAAAAGCTTTACCAGGCAAGGTTAATAAAATCCTCCTAATATCGTTAGATAAGATCAATCTGATAAAAGCTATACCCAATGATAATTTATTTGAGGACCTCTCTGATCTTTTACAGAAAAAAATAGGGCTCTTTTTAACCCCTAATGATAGGATGAGCCTAGCTGAAACCAGTCACACATTCTTATCTAAACCGCAATTAGGAGTTTAAATAAGCCGGCAATCCTGTTTGTACCTGGCGTAATGGCAAAATTGTTTGGGTTGAGCCGGATAAAATTCCATTTGAATAACAAAAGGCAGTTTGCGATGTTTGATACGTTAACTATCCAATAAAGGCAAATTTTCATGAAATTTAGACAATTTTACTTTCCACCAAACTTATCCTAATCAATTGATTTAATATTGGGCCCACTAGGACTCGAACCTGGGACCAAGGGATTATGAGTCATAGTTATACGATAGTCAACAACAAAGGACAACAAAATAAAACAATAAAATCAAAAGAATAGCAAAATCAGATTATTGTAGTTCATTGTGCTTTTTAACCCAAAATTGAGAGCAATTGCACCATCAGTGCACCATTTTAATACGAGTTTTTATCTCATTGGCATTCGTTATAGACTATTTTTTTATAGTCTTATTGAAAAATATAGACTACTATTATATAGTCTATTTATGATAAAAAGAATATATAAGGGTGAAGGGTGATCTATGAAATCAACCAAGTTGATGATAAAACAATTAGACCGGCAACTAGAACCCTGGTCGAAGCCAAAGCTTTTTTCCAGCCTCGGCGTGGCTGGGTCAGTTGCCTAAGAAAATCTCTAGGAATGACAATGCCTCAATTGGCAAATAAGCTTGGCGTAGTGCGTTCCCGGGTCATTAAGATTCAACAAGCTGAACAGTCCCGGCAATTTAACAATTCATACCCTCCGAGAAGTTGCCGACGCTTTAAACTGTGATTTAGTTTATGCATTTATTCCACGTCAACCATTGCCCACACTGTTGAGAGCACAAGCTGAAAAAATTGCTAAGCAAAGGCTTAATCGAGTGTCTCATTCGATGGCTTTGGAAGACCAAGTGGTTGCAAAGCCTTATCAAAAGGAACGATTGGAAGAAATGATTAATGCTTTACTTACCGGCTCACCAAAATATTTATGGGAAGATTCAGAAATAATGAAATTTGAATATCCAGCGGGTGCAACGCACTAGGTCCAAACGAAGTAATTGGACTCATCCCGGAACATATCAATACTCAAGCAGAATTGAATGAATGGGAACAAGCAAACATTTTAGAAGCAGAAACATGGCTAAATAACTTTAATTTTGCTGCTGATTTTGGTAGACAAACTGCCTGGGAAGAAGTATTGCAAACCAAGTTTATCCAACAGGTGCATAGAAAAATGTTTGATAAGACTTGGCGATGGGCAGGCAAATTTCGAAAAAGTAATAAAAATATCGGTGTAGATTGGTGTATTATTCACATACAATTAAAAACACTTTTAGATGATGTGGTTTACCAAGTAACTAACCAATCTTATGAAATTGATGAAATAGCCACCAGATTACATCATCGTTTAGTGGCAATTCACCCATTTCCTAATGGTAATGGTAGACACGCTCGATGTATCACCGATTTATTTTTAAAAACTTGTGGACAACCTAAATTTTCTTGGGGGCAAAGTACTCTGTATGAAAATTCCTTGATTAGAAAACGATATATCAAGGCATTACGAACAGCAGATCAACACAATTATAGCAGCTTATTAGCGTTTGTTCGGGCTGGGTAACTTCAGGCAATCATTTAAATTGCCTGAAATTTTTTATCTTAAAAACTATCAGCCTAACTTATTTGTTTTGATTAAATCTATGATTTGTTCAATATGACTTGTGATTGCCCAAATCGCATCGAAAAGCAATGAGTCATCAAGATCTTCACTGGCTGACAATAAACAATTTGCCATAGCATTGACTTGAGTGGCTTTTTCATAAAGGGCGTCTCTTAAAGAATTAGAATCTGCTTGAGGTTGATGATAAATACGCGTTCCATATAAGAACTCCTATGTGTTTTTGATTTAAACGCCAATATAATTGGCGGCCAGGAGCTCAAACCGCACATAGCACGGCAGGGTTATTTCCCTTTCGGGTGTTGTATTACTCCTACTCCCGACCAAGACGAACATTCGACCGCTTTGATCGGAGCGATTCGCTTACTATGTGTGTTTGAGCACTGACCATATATTATCACAGCAAGGTGGTATTATTAACCCTTACTATACCGTTGCTGATAACAACCAGAAATTTGCATAATAAATTCTTGATTCGGCTTAACAAATTAGTTAGCATAGTCTTATTAACCAAGAGTAGACTCTTTGAACTACAACTATGCCCCACTTAATGATTATCGCAGGCACAAATGGAGCTGGGAAAACCAGTTCCGCACCTTCATTATTGCGCGATACCTTACAAATAGATGACTATGTGAATGCAGACATTCTTGCCCAAGGACTTTGTGGGTTCGCCCCTGAACAAGTGGCTTTCGAAGCCGGTCGAATTATGCTCGCACGCCTGCATCAATTAGCGAGTGAAAAAATGAACTTTGCTTTTGAAACCACGTTAGCCAGTAAAACTTTTGCCACATGGATTAAGTCTTTAAAAAAACAAGACTATGCTTTTCATTTAATTTATTTATGGTTAGAAAGCCCTGAACTTGCTATCACTCGCGTTGCTGAAAGAGTAAAACTAGGCGGACATTCAATCCCAGAAGAAACTATTCGAAGACGATATCAAGGAAGTTTAAATAATTTTTTCAATCTTTACCAACCCATTACTGACTCCTGGCAGTTTTATAATAATACTGAACTGAATTTTCCAAAACTAATTGCCTCAGGAGCCGGAGTACACTCACTAAATATTATTGATTCTAAAATATGGACACACTTATTGGAGACCAACCGTGGAAAATAAAGCCTTACCAGATGATAAAATTACTCAATTCTTCAACGATCCAGAAGCAGTCACCAAAGCTATACAAACTGGGATTAAAGCTGCGTTACTAAAACATAAACAAGCCGGTAACCCTGTCTGCACCTGGCGTAATGGTAAAGTGGTTTGGGTTGAACCGGATAAAATTCAATTTGAATAGCAAAAGGCAGTTTGCGATACTTGACACGTTAACTACCCAATAAAAGGCAAATTTTCATGAAATTTAGACAATTTTATTTTCCACCAGAGAAGTTAAGTTACCGATAATCCAATAATCAAAGACTCCGTATTAAATTAGGAACTTGACGAAAATGGGGGTTAAGTCTAAATTTTAAGACTTGACCCTTCTTTGGATCATTTTGGCCTTTAATTTGAGGTCGACCAAGTAAGGATTAGTATCTAATAAATTTTTCTTTTCCATGAAAAGTATATCGCTATATGGATCGTTCAATTTCAATAACTAATGAATCTAAAAAATTATCTATAATTTGACTTTTAATGACTTGCCCTAAATTTAAGTATGAATTTAAATTATTAAGTTCTTTTCTTTGTAGGGTTTCGGTTAGCACACCAAGGAAAATTAAGCGCGTGCCTATATTTATGTTCCCTTCAGAAAAATAACTGCCACGGTTTAAAATAAACACTGGACTTCCGCTAAGAGCCGGGAAATACTCCAGCATCTATGATAAACTTAGGTTGTTTTTGAAAGTCGTTCCAGATTGGAGTTGCAGTTATTCCTTGTCTAATTAAAGGATTTAAATTTTCCTCATCATAAAGTCCGCTTGGATATCCGATGAATATAATGTCTTCTATGGCTGATAATTTGCTAATATTAGTGTCATTTAAAAATATATCTTCAGATAACCCGCGATAAAATATTGGACGTCCTTTATTATGGAGAGCATTGAATATGTGGCCAATAGGAATTGCGGCGATATCAAATTTATCATCAGATTTTATATCACGTAAATGAATGCCAATATTAATTCCCTCGCTATTTTTACATGGTAGTCCATTAGCATCCATATGCGCTATCCTGATAGTTACTGCTTGCGCATTTTGTATAACATGCTTATTAGTTATAAGAAAAGGAATAACTCCCATTTTAGATTGTTTATTGATAATAAAGCTTGTGGCTGTGGCTTTTTCTCCCCCAATATGTTCTATCCAGATAGGTGCAGTTGTATATAGTAATTGTGTAGCTATATCATTGATGTTCATACTTTGTATTTTCCGTACTGAATTTCTTTAATGCTTCCAGAGGTAAGATCTTGCAGTATTTCATTAACAATAGCTTCATAATCCTGATGTGACCTTCGTTTTGGGCTCATAAAATAAGCCATGACAAACGTTCCTGTTGCTGCTGTGGAAATTAAATAACAAGAAAAATTGAAGGGGATGAAAGGACTTGTTTTGGTGGTGATGAGGGTTAAAAGGCATCCGCCAAATAGTGAGGCCAGTGTTAAAAATAGATCACGCCATGAGAATAGGGTTGGTGGATTTTTAATTGTGTTTAATTTTTTTTAATGTTGCTTAATGTTCGCTTTGATACTGGTTCAAATTCCCTATCGATTGAATCTGGATTATTTATTGATGTTGGGGGGCCATTGATACTATTTGAATATTCCTGTCGTGAATCAGTAGGACTGATATCTGCTGCTGGCGTTGTTTGAACATCCCCAACCAGCGATGACATGTCATCATTATTTGAATTTATAAGACTCACTTTAATTCTTTAATGATCCCTTAAAAATATGAGAGTGGAAAACATATCACTGTTAGACTACTTCGTCAATTTCACGGAATGGAGAACAAGGAAGTGGGCCCACTAGGACTCTGATTGACGATCTAGTTAATTGATTTATAATGTAATTATTTTAAGTTAATTCGCAATATATCCCGAAATGTACCCCCAAAAAATTTAGCTCTTGAAAATCTACCGAGCCTGGCGGTAAGAACGCCCTTAATTAATAGAAATCTGATATAATATGGATATGGAAAAAATGCCATTGAGTAAAACAAACCCTTATCTTCAAAATCCTATTACTAGGAAGAAGCTTGTCGCACGTTCAGTCGAAACCTCTTGCGGTGTAGAAGGGATTAATATTACCTTAACTCAAGCTAAAATTAAGGCGGCACAATTTAATATCCCTCGCCGCGGCAATAAACGTATTTATCAAACTATTGCTAAGTAGACTCTTCCAATAATTTTTTAAAAATTCCTTCAATGAGCTTATAATTGCCTTCTAAGCCAGCATGAATTGATTGAATATAATTCTCAAATCCGAGTAAATTCTGGGTTTGAATTGAACTATAATTTAACGGTACTTTTCTGGTTTGCATAGCCATCAGATCAGCAAGTAGACGAGCCGTTCTTCCATTCCCTTCTCGAAATGGATGAATAATGATTAACTCAATATGAACTACTCCCAGAGCATGGGCAAGTGCATCAATCTCAGAACAATGGCAAGGAGTGTATTTGGCCAAATATTTTTCTTCAAATACCTGCATGAGTGGTTCTATACGGGAAGGAGCGGCAAAAGGAAAACCTGCTTTTGACATCGTTACCGTACGGAATTTACCAGCGGAAGGATAAATATCGCCCAGCCAAAGCTCGTGTATATTGCAAATATCAACCACAGTAAACTGATGATCTTTATTAAAGATATCTAGCAATTCCAGCTCTGTCCTTTCTAACTCTTGTTCTTCAATAGCCTCAATATCTTCTCTAGATTTGATACCAAGATAATTTTTAAGCACTTGATCATCGGGAACCGGGCTTCCAATCCTCATCAGTGGGAACAGTATAACGCCTTGAATCAGTTGCCATGCTTTAGAGCTCCATCATAACGAGATATTTTGCCATAAGCGCGAATTTGTTGAATAATATACCTTGTTTCAACAGAGAACAAAAATAATGACAGAATTATCCACGCTATCTATCACCAATCTGGCTCAACGTATCAGGGCAAAGACAATTTCCTGCCGTGAAGTCATGGCCTCCTATTTCGCTACTATTCGCCAGGTAAATCCTAAAATTAATGCGATTGTGCAATTGCTGGATGAAGAAAAAGCCATGCAGCAGGCAGATGCGGCTGATGAAATGGTGGCCAAAGGTGTTAAGCTGGGCGTATTGCATGGGATGCCTATTACTGTCAAAGATCATCTTAAAGTGAAAGATTTTATTGTCACTTGCGGGAGCACTGGCTTGAAAAATTATCATTGCCAGGAAGATGCATCGATTGTGAGTCGTTTAAAACAGGCGGGGGGTATTGTGATTGGCATTACCAATATGCCTGAGTTTGGCTGTGCTTTTGAGTCAGATAACGATGTGTATGGCCAAAGTAAAAATCCTTATGATCTGACCAGGACACCGGGCGGCAGCAGTGGCGGTGAGGCCGCGATTCTGGCCAGTGGCGGTTCTGTACTGGGTATTGGTAGTGATGGCGCGGGAAGCATTCGCCTACCCGCGCATTTTTGTGGCATTGCCGGTATCAAACCAACCCAGCATTTAGTCCCGTTCAGTGGGGGTGTGCCTGCGGATGGCGGTATGCCCATGCTGTTTTGCACGCCGGGGCCCATGGCGCGCTTTGTTGAAGATTTAAAAATAGCTCTGCCCATTATGGCTGGATGGGATGGCGTTGACCCCTATGTATTACCCGCGTCATTAACAACCGTTACTAAGCCTGTCAAAGAATTACGCGTCGGTTATATAATAGAGAATTCTGCCTGTATCCCTGATCAGGACATCATTGCCACCATGGAAAACGCCATCAAAGTTTTGCGCGACAATATACCCCGAGTGACGCAAATGGATGGTTTAGATGTCGGGTATATCAGCAAATTCCATCTTGACACTTTTTTCTATGGTGGCGACCAGGGGAAAGGTTACAGGCAGCAGTTAAATGACCTCAACGTGAAAAAATGTTCTGTGGTTTTGCAAAAATTTCTTGCCGCGGCAGAAAAATCGGAAATTTTTGACGCCACGGAAATACGCCGCCGTTTTTTTGCAGCAGATCAATTGCGTATACAGGCATTACAACAAATGCAGCAATATGATGTGATCATTGCCCCTGCTTTCGCCACTTGTGCAAGGACGCATGGAACCACGCAACTCACAGATAGCACTTATCTTGGCGCATTTAATCTTCTGGGTTGGCCGGTTTGTGTGGTGCGCTGCGGGGAATCTTCAGCCGGTTTGCCGATTGGATTACAGATCATCGCCAAACCCTGGGATGACTATTTGACACTAACTGTCGCGGAATTGTTACAAAATCATTTAGGTGGCTGGAAAGCGCCTAAACGGTTAGGATAAACCCCACTTTTTTCATATTTCTCTCATCCAGCGACTCACCTACAGCTTCAGAAATTTTGAAATTAAAGAATCAGAGTTAAAGCACTTTGTGGCGGTTAATGATGCCCCCGCTTTTGGGGAGAGCCGGAATTTATTGGATATATTTTGAACAATTTGGGCCCACTAGGACTCGAACCTAGGACCAAGGGATTATGAGATCATCGCCCCATCAAATACAAAATAGTTATTTTATTTAAGTATTTGAATTTATATGGTTTTCTACTTTATTAATTGTTTAAAATTTGGTCGCTTGTTAATCAAAAAGCACACTATGGCACGGTATAGCACACTAGAGTCCCGCAAAATTCACGCAAGAGAAATTATTTCGTTTCTGTTAATAATAAGAAATTACTAATCTCTAATTGTAATTTTGAGGGCAATAAAAATTTAAAATACGGCAGGCTTTTTTTCGATCAAAAAGACTATTTCACGACGGCTTTCCCTCTGCCCATGCAAACTAAAAAAATGTATAATAAATTCTTGCCTCTACCTAACCAATTAGCTAAGATGTTTCTTCAGTTAACCAAGAATAGACACCTCAGCCATGCCCCACTTGATGATTATTGCAGGCGCGAACGGAGCTGGAAAAACCAGTTCTGCACCCTCCTTGTTGCGCGATACTCTACAAATAGATGACTATGTGAATGCAGATACCCTTGCTCAAGGACTTTGTGGATTTGCCCCTGAACAAGCGGCTTTCGAGAGCCGGACGAATTATGTTGGCGCGTCTGCGTCAATTAGCTAATGAACAAATGAATTTTGCTTTTGAAACAAATTTAGCCAGTAAAACCTTTGCTACCTGGATTAAATCTTTAAAGAAACAAGGCTCATTCTTTTCATTTAATTTATTTATGGTGGGAAAGCCCTGAACTTGCTATCACACGAGTTGCCGAAAGAGTAAAACTCGGCGGACATGCAGTACCAGAAGAAACCATTCGAAGACGATATCAAGGAAGTTTAAATAATTTTTTTAATCTTTATCAACCCATTACTGACTCCTGGCAGTTTTATAATAATACTGAACTGAATTTTCCAAAACTAATTGCCTCAGGAGCTGGAGTACAATTACTAAATATTATTGATTCGAAAATATGGACACATTTATTGGAGGTCAACCGTGGAAAATAAAACTTTACCAGATGATGCAATTACTCGATTCTTCAAAAATCCGGAGGCTGTCACTAAAGCGATACAAGCTTGGAATCAAAGCCGAGTTACTAAAACATAAACAAGCTGGTAACCCGGTTTGTACTTGGCGCGATGGAAAAGTTGTTTGGGTTGAGCCAAAAGATATTCCCTTAGATAGGGAAGTTTCTGGTTAACGATCCCAAGGATTTAGCTTTGATAATATTAATTTTTCAAGTAATTAAGGCTTTTTAAAACCCAATGGTGCAGCTTGGTATAACAAAATGTGAAGATGGTTGCTATTAGCAATTATCGCCAAAATTAGAACAAACAAAACAAAAAAATGATGCCTTTAATATTAAGTCGAT
>CAVPCA010000012.1:0-22269 GCA_963702315.1 uncultured Pseudomonadota bacterium | reverse complement strand
ACCGTTGGCCCTGGAGTGACTATGTTAAAACCCGGAGATCACGTACTCATTTCTTGTATCACTGCTGATGGTAAATGCGAATACTGTCGTAAAGGAATGTATTCTCATTGTGTGAATGGCGGTTGGATACTGGGACATCAAATCGATGGAACCCAAGCAGAATATGTCCGCATTCCATATGCTGATACAAGTCTTTATCTGATTCCTCATTCTGTCGATGAGGAAGCTGTGGTGATGTTGAGTGATATTTTACCCACGGGCTTTGAGTGCGGTGTACTGAATGGGAAAATTCAACCTGGTAGCACAGTCGCTATCGTGGGTGCAGGTCCTATCGGTTTGGCAACGTTACTGACAGCGCAATTTTATTCTCCAGCAGAAATTATTGTCATAGACACAGATAAAAATCGTCTTGAAAAAGCGAAAAGCTTAGGCGCTACAGCGACAATTAATAACAGTGATTCTCATGCGGTGGATCAAATCATGAAAATGACTGAAGGACACGGAGTGGATACCGCCATTGAAGCGGTAGGAATTCCGGATACTTTCGTGCTTTGCGAAGATATTGTTGCAGCGGGCGGCACAATCGCTAATATTGGCGTTCACGGCGTAAAAGCTGATCTTCATTTAGAAAAATTATGGTCGCATAATATTACCATCACAACCCGCTTGGTAGACACAGTCACGACGCCACTGCTTTTAAAGACTGTAAAATCCAAGAAAATTGATCCCAAGCTGCTCATCAGTCACTATTTTGACTTGGATCATATACTGGATGCTTATGATACTTTTGCAAAAGCATCCAGCAGTAAGGCTCTAAAAGTAATGATCAATTGTGCATAATAGATTTGTCAGCAACTCAATCGCGAACCCATGAAACCCTTCAAAGGCTCGCTTAATGTCAGAATTGGCCCAGAGCTACACAAAGAAGCTGCCTTACACGCCGCCATGTATGGCATGTCCATTAATGAATTTATAAAAATTGCTGTGCAGTCTAAAATCAAGCAAGAAGATGCGAGAGCCTAAAACTTAACTTCATCTAATAAAATCATTTCGAGAGATATTTAAGCAGTGCTTGCGCTGTAGCAGTGGATGAGGGTGGATTCTGACCCGTAATGAGGCGACCATCAACGATGACAAAACTCTGCCAATTGGGCGCTTTTTCATAAAGTCCGCCTAATCGTTTTAACTCATCCTCGACAAGAAATGGCACAACCTTAGTTAGTTTTACCTCTTCTTCTTCACTGTTGGCAAAACCTGTCACTCGCTTTCCTTTCACAAGCGGCTCTCCTTTATAAGTCACCCTATGTAGTACGCCAGGCGAATGACAGACTAAAGCAATCGGTTTTCCAGAATTGTAGAAAGATTCCAGCAAGGCAATCGAAACAGGATCTTCTGCAAGATCCCACATAGGGCCATGACCTCCAGGGTAGAATACCGTGTCAAAATTTTCTGCTCGCATATCGGTAAGCTTAGCAGTTTGCGATAGTGCTTTTTTCGCCAATTCATCTTGTTTAAACCGCGTCATTGGAGAGGTCTGATTTTCTGGCAAATCACTCTTCGGATCAATTGGAGGCTGGCCGCCTTTCGGTGATGCTAAAGTCAGTTTAATCCCTGCGTCTTTGAAGACATAATAGGGCGCTGCAAATTCTTCCAACCAAAAACCAGTCTTGCGGCCTGTGTTCCCCAATTGGTCATGGGAAGTCAAAACCATCAGAATTTCCATATATTTTTCTCCTAAAAAAATCTAGAGTCCTGTTTACAATTCGCTAGGCTGGAGCAGAAGTCGTTGATTTTCGAGCACCGCAGCGCAGTTTACATGCAAGTAAATGAGCAGCGGAGCGCAGAGAAATCAACAACTTATGCCCAGCATAGTAGAATTGTAAACAGACTCTAATCATACTGGGCAGTTTGTCATGTTATATGAAAATACCAAAACTGAGCAATAGGCTGACGATTAATTTAATTTTCACGACTTCATCCTGTCCCTCGTCCCAATAAGCCATCTTGGCTTATTTGATAGTTGATTTCTGAATCCTTTTTAATTTCATTTTTTAACTCCAATACATAACCCCCTACCTTTCATTAAACCACTTTTCAAAAATTTAGCCTTTAATTGGTTCTGTGTCATGATATCAAGCATTTTGCCAATCTCGAACATAGCAAGCTCATGCCTTTCAATAAAATGTTTCACTTTTTGATTTTTCTCGGCAATCAGATAATGCATATCCATGACAGAAAGAATATTTCGTCTTTGGCTGACACTAAGCGTGGCAATTTTTATGCTCCGCCATCATAAATTTTCATGGTAGGCAATCCTATAATATACGAAGTTTCTGTAAACCATGGCTCTATAATAACTACACCGCCTGTTTTTAGATGTTGTGAAAAATTTTGAATGGTCTTATTCAAATTTTTGTAAGTCTTGACATAGCCTATTGAACTAAACAGGCAAAGGGACATGAAATTTTTTATCTAAATCCAAATCGAATCATATCCAGCTTCTCTTAAGTGTAACATCAGGAATATTCTTTTTTGCAACAGACAACATAGCTTGACTGCCATCCGTAGCTAAAGAATCGAAAATTCTTCCTTAAGATAAGGAATGTGCTTGCCTGTCCGCAGGCCACCTCTAGCAAATCATGATCATCAGATCGCTTATAATTTTTAATCAATGATTTAATTTTATCAGCTTCCTCGCTGATAATCCTTCCACGAATAAATTAAATCATAATATTGCGCTAACTCGTTATAAGTAGATTTTCTTGACATATCAAACACTCACTCCAAGAAATTTTTCTAGTTCAGTTTCTTCATCCACTATAGGCCTTAAATCGTGGAACATATTGACCATTCCAAAAAACTTGTTCAAAAAACATTTTTTTCGATCGAACCCACCACGGATTATCTCCAAATTTTTCGCAGTGATATACTCAAAACGATTAGGTTTTTCGGTGTTATAGCGCAGGAGGGACCGGTGAAATTGAAGCGTTCTGACTAAGAAAAGCCGCAGGAATACTCGTTGTATTTCAAGGTTTTTCGAAGGAAGAACGTTTGAGAATCACCAGTCAATGGGATGCTAGAGACCGAAAACCTAATGGTTTTAGTATAAGCCGGTTATTGTAGTCATTATGATTTTCCCTGTTTTCTGATGAGTATATTTATTAATTAATTGAATGGCTTCCTGGCACCATTCCAGTTCTGTTTTCGCATGTTTTACACCTGCTTTCACGGTCAATAAAAAATAAACGGGTTGCTCTTTCTTTTTAACCATTTCTTCAAGTTTTGTTTCAATATCTTGATAGATTTTTAGCGCTGCTTCACGCTTATCGGAATAATTTTTAATATGGTTAATTGATATTTTCGATGTAACATTTTTACCGTAAAATATTTTTAATAATAATTCATTACGCTGCGGATAAGATTCAACATCTTCAGTTAACCATTGTTGTAATTTCTTTTTTCCAATTTGAGTCAAACTATAAACCTTACGTAATTTTGCACCTGCCATTTGTTTTTCAACCGTTACCAGTTTTGCCTTTGCCAATTTAGCTAAAGTGGGGTAAAGCTGACCATTGCTTTCTGTCCAAAAATAATTGGTGCTACCTGCCATCATTTTCTTCATTTCATAGCCGGACATGGGGTGGATACTGAGCGCACCTAAGATGGCGTATTGTGTTTTATTGCCGGGTTGATTGGTCATATATGTCTACCAGATGTATTTTAACGGTTATTATGTCTTAAAGACCCATTTTTGTCAAGATGGAAATTATATCGCAACTTCATCAGTAAGGCCAATCAATAATCTTTGCAATTGCTTCCGGCTAGGTGATCATCTATAGTACCGGGCGTGAAGGACGTCCTTTACAACCTGAAGGAGGTTCATGGGACACAAAAAACAACCGGCCTTATCCGGCTTACGGGAACGTAAAGGGATTTGACATATTATTGCATCTCAATTCAGCAAGAAAAAACTCCAATTGATTGAAAATATCTTTATGGTGTGACCTTGTACAGACCCAATCATCCAACTATCAATTTCTATACCCGAAATTTTCAATCACGTAAATTTTTTTGCATTTCGGTGGAAGTTAATGTGTGAGAAGATAAACACTTAGAACAAGTAATTTATTAGAGCAAATTGCCCGACCAATTAGAGTAATGACGACATTTTTTGTAAAAACAAAGATTGAACTTTGTTGGCAAATCAAACCATTGAATATTGAGAGAAGATGTCAGGTGTCTGATTATTTTTTTCCTGCCATTGCCACAAACTCCCGATAGCTACTCTTGCTTTATCTGGATTGACAATCAGTTTCTGCTCCATAAAAGTCAATCTTTTTTCTAAAGAACCATCCAGTTTCAAACTTCCATGGAGACTGCACCTAATATCAGTAATCAACTCGAATGCGTTACCATATTTTTTTACAATAGATTCGCTGACCAATTTTGTATGACTCCTATTCCAATGACAATAAAAAAATCGCTTCAATGCAGAATTATTTTTTGTATAATCAGATAAGATTGCAATAACTTGCTTCAATTCCATTGCTCTTTCCAGCTTATCCGCTCTTTCTGCATCAGAAAAAAAGCCTGTTCTTCTTAAGCCGTCTATGCTCTGATAACCAACTTTAATGCCATTCCAAATTTTCTCGTAGGAATCAGGAAATGTGCGTGTCATTTCTGAAATATAGGTAGCTCCATTTTGGATAAGCCAGCGGTTAACTTCATTGGGATCTTCAGAGACTAGCTCAGGCTGATCAGATAAAATTAACGGTGTTTCAGCCAATTGAGTTTGTTCTTCATCCAAACCTGCTTCCTTTGCAATAACTGCAATTTCACCAATGATCTTGTTATTTAATCTTAAAGAATTTACCAGATCTTTTTTTAAAAATAATCTATCAAAAATGTTTTCACGACTAAAATCATCAGATTTAATTTCTTCCCTCTCTGACATTAAATCCTTTTCTTCATCAGGCATTACTTCTTCTTGTTTTAATGAAGATTGATCCCTTTTTTCAAGTGAAGGTAAACACCAGGATTTTTCATCATCGGATAATACAGAATCCATTAACGACTTCTTAATAATATGCCCATGTCCAAGACTGTAAACGGAGAAAATGTGTTCACGAATATATTTTGTTGGATATCTGCTCATATCTAATTGAACTGAACCCATGCATGCTATAAACGGCAACCAAATTCCGGGCATTTTAGAATTTTTGCCAGTAGATTGATAATAAGGTTGGCCATCTAAAATGATTATTTTACGATCGCCTTCAGACGACCTATATACGATATACTTCATTAATTAGACCCCTTTTTGGCTATTCTGCTTCTATTAAAGATACGAAATGTCAAATCATATCCGTTTTTTATTATGGAAAAATTAAGCAATCTAATGATATAGTTATCGAGTACAAAAATTCGCGTCACTGTAGAAAACTAGGTTTTCGTACAGTGACGCGATGCGTAATAGATTTAATCGTTAGAAATTGCTATACTATCGTTCGTAATATGCGGAAGGAAGAAATTATGAATCACTTTCAACTCGCTATTGCCAATAAAAACTATTCCTCTTGGTCTTTACGTGCTTGGTTGGCCCTCACGCATTTCCAGATTCCTTTTGAAGAAAAGCTAATCCCTCTGGATCAACAGGATACCAAACAGAATATCAAAAAAATCTCTCCTTTAGGATTTGCCCCTGCTTTAAGGGTGAATGATCAATTTACCGTCTGGGATTCTTTGGCCATTTGTGAATATTTTATAACTTTTTAAATATTAAGGAGACCTCATGAGTAAAAACCAGTTGCAATATGATATTACGGACATCATACGAGAAATACTCCTAAATAACTTAAAGATTTCTAAAATAAATCTTGAAGAAGATGTTCTTCCCCTACAAGCATCTTTGCAGCCGTTCTCTAAGAGTGAACAAAAAGGGGAAGAGGAAAATGAAGAAGATTGGCAATTAACCCCAAGTACTGCAAAAAAAAGACATTCTTGGGATAATATTTCTTCTACAGTATTTGCGCCAAAACCAAAATATCAAATTTTTAAAGAAGCGGTACAAAAATTTAAGAAACTAGATGACCATGCAGCTATGTATTTTCATCAACTTGGTAAAATTTTTAGAGATGATAAATTCACTGTTTTCAATAACACAGAAACAACTTCCCGCGCCGTAGGCTATTTTTTCAATGCATTATATCAAATCCCTGCAGCTCATGACATAATAAATATTATAAACGAAACACAAGAAAACCCAAAATGCCTATTATTTTGCGTAGCAAAAAATACAGAAGTGATCCCCCGTTGTTATGTTACTCTGTCAGGCCATTTTCCTAGTCCTGACAAGGTTCAGAAACTCAATGTTATACTGAATGCGATAACTAAGGACTTAAATAACAAACAGACCGATTTTCTATTTCAATTCCGTGATAATCATTGTATTCTCGATATTAATACGCTTTATGCTGGATTACATAAATTTCCATCGAATGCAGATCAATTTAAACAACCTTGTGCCGAAAAAACCATGACTTCTTTTTTAGCGAAAAAATTTTTCAAATATGGATATGCCATGAAAGTACAAGGGATAGCAGCCTGTCACTTAAAATTCTACCCTCCATTTAGCAAAAAAGCGCGATTCAGTTTACAATTTATCCAGCCTTGTGAAAAATATTGTCAACATTTAACTCATAATATGTTGCAGATCTGGAGCGTAGCACAACTAGCTGGGCAGAGTATGATTGGTTATCTAAGGAAAAAGTTTTTCTTAGCGCAAGAAATTCGACAATTTATGGAATGCTATGCTGAAAAAGACCCCGATTTTTTTCACTTTATCAATTCAAAATTGAACAAAAAATATCCTGAAAATAAAATCACTGGTGCTCATATATTTGATTCCCCTGATATTAGCTCTTGTGGGATAGAGGAAATAATGAGCACCACAATGAGATCCACTAAATAACTATAACATTCTCAAAAATAATTTTCTACGTGGCGGGTGGCACTATATTTAAAAATAGATATACTCATACTCCCAATATCAATTTTAAAGGATAAATTAATGCGTTACGTTTATAATCTTTATAATCTAATTCGAAGCAGACTTAATCCAGCAAGGGTTTCTTTATTAGAAACACCAAATCCGCAAGAGGTAGTCCGTCAGTTAGAAGCTATTAATCATCGGCTTGAAGCAGATGAAATAAAGGCTGAAGATAGGATTTTCCAAAAACAGAATTGTTGCAAATCTCTATTTTATGCGCTTTGCACTGGTGGAATTTTTGTTGGCGTGAGTTTTCTTACTGCTACTATTCGTCACTATAACTCATTAGCTGCTCAAGAACAGGATAATTTCTACAATTTACCTACAAATTCCAGCACTTGCCATAGTCTTTACCCTGAGATTAATAAATTGAAACATTGTTGTGATTGGTCAATTGGTATTTCTTGTATCGAGGTAGACTTTGTTAGCTTTTGTTCTAATATCGTTAACTCCTACTGTGGCTATAAAGAAATTGCGAATTTTGGAATAATGGGTGCAGTATTTATATCATTAATTGGCGCAGTAGGTGGAATTGCTTTTGTAGCTTATTTGTGTGGTGCTCTTCGCAGGGAAAGACTGGATTATATTGATTTTAATGAAGTCCCAAATGAAACTTTAACATGCAGGGAAAAAATTTTCCTAATGTTCCAGGGTATTTCATATCACAATACTCAAACTTCTGATGTAAAAACTCAATCCACCTACAGGCAAATAGTTTTACGTATAGGGACTGAGAGGCATGACCTCTACACTCTTTTTGGAACTCTTGTTAAGGATTACAGCGCAAACCCAGGAAATGATCCTGAATATATCCCTGATGCTTATAATCTTTGTTCACAATTCCCAGGGAACTAATGCTTCACTTATTTTTCATAATCTGCGACGATTTACATTTTCCTTATAATCCCTTTTTGTGAATGCTTAGCCAAATTTGTTGAATGACAATAATGAGATAATATTTCCTCAGCAATAAATCCGTTTAGAGGTTTTACTAAAATATCATTCATGCCAGCGGCAATGGCTTCTTCTCTCAATTCTGAGTCATTGTGCGCGATTAGGGCAATAATAGGAGTGTGATAATCCGTTTTTCCCTGATCACGAATGAGTTTAGCGGTCATGATCCCATCAATGCCAGGGAGACCGATGTCGATCAGCATTAAATCGTAGTGATTTTTCTGGCTCAAGACTATGCCCTCCTCTCCAGTGGCCGCGATATCCACCTGGCAATCAAATCCTTCCAGCATCGTTTTTACCACCTTTCGAGAAAGCAGTGAATCCTCAATGAGTAAAACTTTAATTTTATGCATGACGATGATCTCCATGACCGATTACTATTCCATGATTTGTGGTGATAATGGCAGATTGACCGGGAGTAATATTTTAAAGATAGTTCCTCGATTGATTTGGCTTTTCACATAAATATCCCCTTGCAGCTCTTCGATATATTGCTTAACCCTGTATAACCCTAAACCGCTGCCGCGATATAATCCTCTGTTGCTGCGCGTGACGCGCATAAATTTTTCATAGATCAAATCGATCTTATCCGGCGGAATGCCAACGCCAGTGTCTTGAATGGTAAATTGGATAATCTGTTCTCGTGTTTTTGAGATTTTTTTATCGACTTTTACCGTGACTTTGACCTGCCCTTTTGCGGTAAATTTAATAGCGTTGCTGAGCAAGTTAATTAATATGCGCTGAATGCGGTAGGCATCACCCAGAATAATATTGGGTGTATTCTTGCTCATGCGCAACGATAAACGCAGTTTCTTTAAGCGCGCAGTCGGTTTTTGCATATTGAGCACTGAATGCAGCAGTTTTTTTAAATCAAATGGTTGGTGCAGGACCGGGCGTGTTCCATATTCCACATGCGCAAAATCCAGAATATCATAGCAATACTCCAATAATTCTTTTGTCGCATTCGCCATTTCGGACAGCGCAGATTGGATTTCAACAGGCCATTTTCTATTAGCCAGTAAGTCCGCCATGCCATAGATGCCGGTCAGTGGTGTGCGAATGTCATGTTGCATATTCAACATAAAATCGGTTTTTAATTGATTGGCGGTTTCGGCTTTTTCTTTTTCAATCCGTAATGCCTGCTCGATTGTTTTTAACGGGGTGATATCGACATAAATACCCAATATGCCGACGATTTGTTTACCCTCCAGTAGCGGAACTTTGCTGGTCAGTAAACATAAATCTTGACCGTTTAATTGGCGTTGGGTTTCTTCAATGTTTAACTTTGGGATGCCGGTCTTTAAAATTTCCTGATCATCTTGGATAAACTTTTCGGTTTGCTCGGGTGTCCAAGGCAAATCATGATCGGTTAGGCCGATAATAGCTTGAGTGGATTTTAGTCCGGCTTGGCGGGCAAAGTTGTCGTTGCAGCCTTGTAAGATTAAATCCGTATTCTTCCAAAACACAAAGCCGGGCACTTTAGCGATAATTTCCCGCAATACCGTCTCACTGAGTTTTTTATTTAAAACTTCCATATGGATGCTCCTGGATTAAGCTTTTAAAGTGATAGCCTGATTTAAAGAAGAGGATGAATTTCGTTCTTTTGGATTGAGCCAAAGATGGCTACCATAGCGTTTGAGCCATTGGGTTAATACTGGGATGTCTAACGATGGCGAGACTGGATGTAAGCCTTTTGGCAAAGCACGATTTAAAAGTTCTACCCCGGCTTTTAAAAACAAAACAAAAATCGCATCTAAATAACGTACGCAAGTCGGAAATTTCAGCATAAAGTTGGCGGGCTTTTTCTGATTGAGTACCCTACTTGGGTGAAAACTTTTCACCATATTCATCAAAAGTGCCGTAATTAATCAGTAATTGCTGGGAGAAATCTTTTTCTGAAAATAATTCACTCATAAAACCAGGAACACCGGTGGCGGTGATAACGGCAAAGTATTGCGGAAGAGCATTTTTTATTTGTCGAATGGTTTGCGGATCGGTTTTATCTAAAAATAGGGCTTGATAGCCATTGCGCAATGCCTGAAGATAGGCCGTCAAAGAAGTTTCAACAACGGTGATGTGTCGCGAAGGCGTGCCGACGCTATTTAAAGCATTGACCAATCCTTGGCTGACTTTTCCGTAACCGAATATCAACCACCGTTGCCGATCAGGCTTTAAATCTGGCTCAACCCAATTCAGCACCCGAATTAAACTTTCGCCGGTGCCGATGCTTTCTAGTTGTTTCGTGAAGGATTGATCTACGGTAATTACCGGCAAAGAAATATTTCTATATAAATTTGGATCGGTTTGGGTGAGCTCTACCATTCCATACTCAGAATCCCATTTATGCATCCCTGCCCCGCAATCGAGAATAAGATCAACTTTTCTGGGTGACTCCGGGATAGCGTCTAAAACCGTTACGCCGGTGTGGGTTAATATTTGGCGGATTTCTTGATGTTGGGTCAGCAGTTTTGAAGTAACGACAGTAAGTTGAGCTTCCGTCGTCAATAACAGCGAAATCATCGGCAATGTGGCAAGGGTTAAATGCTGGTGCAGCAACACCTGTTTACCTTTCAATGGCTTCTGCACAATCCATTCTTTTTTTAATTCCTCCAGGCAATAACGCTCTGACGCGGGAATATGCGGCTGATAGGCTTGTTCCAGCTTGGCAGCCATCGTCTGCAAAGAAAAATACCGTTTAACTGAAAAAATGCTGAATTTTTAAAGATTGAACCGATAAAATACGTTGATAGCGCATAAATGTTTGCTCCTGTTTTGCGATAAGGTTGCTGTTTCCCAATTAAAATGGCACCAGGCAACCAACGCACGCAGAAACAGAGAGAAACAATCTCGGTCCTGGGCGCTGGTCCCATGAACCGGTTATACCTTCCCATATCTTCATTCTGTTGAGCATCCCTTTCGCCGTAAACGCCGGGGATACGGCGCATAACCGCCAAAAGAGCATGGACAAAGTCCAACCTCGCTGCGGGAACGGCAAAAGAAGATCGCGCCCGGGAAATCGGGCGGTTCAAAAGATTTGAAGAATCAGTTAGTATAGTTGCAGCCATGGATAAAATTTCCGTTTTATTCCTGGTTAGGGCTTTCCAGGTGTTCTTCGCACCTGGATTGCTCGCTAGGGATTATAACTCGATTAAAAAATGAAAAGCAAATAAAAATTTTTATTGAAAAAGCTTGACAGGAATTTTGTAAAAAAAATGATAGTGCATTAAAATTTTTTTAGTTCAGCATCAATCTATATATCAAAGAGTACCTCGGTTTTTTTCAGAATTACCGGAACAAGATTCATAATTGACTTGAATGCAGACTTGTTCTGCATCCTGATCAATAGAATGTAATTGGCCAAAACCATTTAAACGAAAATCAAATCGTTGATTCATAAATTTTCTCCGAAGTTATATGCAGAGAAAACCAATTTCCCATGCAGGAAAAAAAGTTTTTCCCTGCATGGGTTGATGTTGAAAGCACACAGATTATTAACAATCAGCAGAATACATACCATCTCGCAACCAGTGCGCAATGGCCTGCAATTCGCCTATCAATTTTATAAAGTAGGACCCATGATTTTCTGGTAATTTTCTAGACTGGCAATAATCCATCCGATGATAAACCACGCGAAACCAATAGGACTAATAAATGAATCGCTATGAAAAGGATATTATTGGGGTGGGGATTGGGCCATCAAATTTAAGTTTAGCAGCCCTCCTCCATCCGTTGAAATCAATTTCAAGTATTTTTTTTGATAAAAAAGTTAAATTTGATTGGCATAATGGAATTATCTTTCCTCATTCCCAATTACAAGTCCATTTCTTAAAAGATCTTGTCAGCCTTATTGATCCAACTAATCAATTTTCTTTTTTATCGTTTTTACATGAGAAAAAAAGAATTTACCAGTTTATCAATTCTAATTTTTCAAGGGTACAACGTGAAGAATTCAATCAATACTATCAATGGGTATGCGAGAATTTGAGCAACCTTAAGTTTGGAACTGCTGTTTCAGAAGTAAAACTAACAGAACAAAACAAATTATCAGTTACTATAGACGCTAAGGAGCATTTTTTAACTAAAAATTTGATAATAGGCACTGGACTTTTACCATACATTCCACCCTGTGTAAAATATAAGCTTTGCAATTCAATCTTCCATGCCAATGAATTTTGGCATTTGCCGATCCATAACGATCATCATAAAAGAATTTTAATTGTGGGCGGTAGTGAAACAGGAGCAGAAATTGTGCTTCACTATCTTTAAAAAAATAAATCACTCCACGAAAATTATTTGGTTGACAAGTCGAGATAATTTTTTGCCACTAGACGATTCTCCATTTGTCAATGAACTCTTTACTCCAACTTATAGTAATTATTTTTTTTGAACTGATTATCTTCTAGAAAAATTGATCTTCTCAAAAAATACAAATTATTTAGTGACGGGATCTCATCTAACACCCTTGAAGAAATATACCAACAACTTTATAAGATTAGATTTATTGAAGAAAAAAACAATACGTTTTCTCTTTTGCCAATGTGTGAGATGACTAATGTTGATGAAAATAATTCTGGGTATTTAGTTACTATTAAGAATCGAGAAAATGATGAAGATTTTATATTAAAATCCGACGTGATTATTTTATGCACGGGTTATTATTATGATGTTCCTAATTTTCTAAACCCAATATTACCCCAGTTTAAAAAGGATCCAAATGGAAATTTGATTATTCGCAAAGATTATTCTTTGATATGTGAAAATTCTGGAGATTGTAAAATTTATTTACAAAATGCCGCTCGAAATAGTAGAGGAATTGCAGATCCAAATTTAAGTCTTTCTGCGTGGAGAAGTGCTGTAATTATAAACAGCATTATGGGAAAAGAAATATATAAAACAGAAAATCACTCTAGTTTCTTTAATTGGGAGAGATCAAAAAACAGTAATGATTTTGATGAAAACAAAATAAATGATTCTATTTGGGTTGAATAAAATGAAAATTATTCTTTTAGGTTGTGGTCGTGTTGGGTCGGCTATAGCATTTTATCTCGCGCAGCAGGAGTGGTGTAAAGAAATTGATATAATAGATATGGAGAGAAATAATCTTTCTCATACTAAAGAGTTATTAAAAAATAGCAACGGAAATTATAAATTTATCCAAGCTGATCTGGCTGACAAAAATATACTAAAATCTTTGATTAAAGAGTGCGCCTTGATTAATGTTGCATTGCCATGGAAAATTACTAAAAACATTCTAGCAGTGGCAATTGAGTATAGCATTCCTCTACTTAGTGTAACAAGACCCGATTACAATGATTATGAATATATTTTAAATTTAAATAAAAATAAGAATCATCTTGCGCTGCTTGGCTGTGGATTGGAACCAGGACTTACAGAAATCCTTGCAACTTACGCATCACAACAGTTTGATAAAATTGAAGAGATTCATGTAAAATGCGGAGGGATACCACAAACTCCATCACCTCCTTTGCATTACAAAGTCGTCTTTGGAAATAGACTATCAGTAGACCTGAGAAATACCTATGAGATCAGTGGTGGCATTTTAAAAAAAGTTAATCGTTTTTCAGGTATAGAAAAAATAAAAATTGAAACAATTGGTGAACTTGAAGCATGGCATGATGGACTTCTTCCATGGATCACAGATACTGCTTCATTTAACAAAATAAAAAATTATACGCAAAAAACATTAAGATGGCCCGGTTTTTCTAATGCTGTTTGTTTACTTCATGACCTGGGATTCTTTAAAAATGATCCAATTAACATTGATAATCGAGATATTTCCGTTAGAAAATTTACTGACGCTGTACTTAAGCCTCATATAGAATTTTCTAAAAATGATCGCGATCTAGTAGTTCTTTTGATTCAAGCTAGTGGTGTGATTAATAATCAAAAAAAATATTTTTGCATTAAATTAATAGATAAATTTGATGAAAAAAATAATTTGTCTGCTATGTCTAGAACTACAGGATATACTGCTGGCTGTATCACAGAATTAATAATACAGAAAGGAATTGAAAGTCATTATTCATTTAATTCACATGAATTAGTAACTGGAAAGTTGGTTCCTATGCTTTTAGAAAAACTAGCTAAATGTCAAATCTCAATTCAGATGGATTGGGAGACAACATCCGGAGAAAAAATTGATCACCAAGTCTCATTTTGTTAAACAATATTCAGGGGCTTACAGCAAAGCTATTTTGCGACAATCAAGCCATACTCCGTTTAATCTGTCAATAATTAATTTAGAACCGAACACTAATACGTATCGCCATAACCATCACGATGAAGAATTATGGGTTATACTTTCGGGTCATGGAGAAATAAGTTTAGACAATAATACATTTTTGATTTCAGCAGGAGATGTTATAAATGTCAAACCCTTCAAATACCATAAAGTAACTAACACAGATTCTATTGAAAATTTAGTTTTTTTAGCCTGTTGGTGGTCAAATACAGAACATTTTCAAAACGCCATAACAGAATATGAAAAAATCCATCATGAATTACCAAAAAAAACGCTTATTATTTCATCTTTCCCAACTCCAAATGGACCTCTTCACCTTGGCCACTTGGCAGGACCTTTTATTGCTGAAGATATCTACGCACGTTATTTAAGACAGCATGATATGTTAAGTTACCTTGTTTGCGGTTTGGACCAAAATCAAAGTTGGTGTACTATACAAAAAGAAAAAACCCAAATATTTTCCCAAAATATTACTGATGCTTTGTTGAAAATAGGATTCCAAGAAGATCTCTTTATTACTCCTCAGAATAATCAAGACTATGTTGCTTTGACTCAAAATATTTTAAAGAAATTAATAGATAATAATCAATTGATTTACAAAAAAACTCAGATTTTTAAAAATAAAGCTTCAAACAAATATATTCCCGATTGTGAAATCATAGGAAATTGCCCAAGCTGCTTTAATATAATGAAAGGTAATATTTGTGAAGCATGTTTAACTTATGTAGAAGAGGTAAAGATTATTAATCCTAAATCAGACAATGGAGATGATCTTGAGATAATAGAGGCTGAACTTCTATATTTTCCATTGTCAAGATATACAACTTTTCTTTTGGACTTTATAAAAACAAGCACAATGAATCCTTATCTAAAAGAAATCTGTTTCCGGTTTTTGTCTAACGGACTGCATGACATCCCAATCACTACATTATATCCATCCGGGATAGTAGCGCCAGCTAACATATCGAAATGTGGTGATCAATTTTTGCGTTATCATTTCGAACAAGTAACTAGATTAGTATACTCATTAAATTATTTTAAAACCAACCTAAACGAATTAACGGATTATCAAATTGTTCGATTCTTCGGTATAGACAATGCGTTTTTATATGTCCTATATGCGCCAGCCTTATTATTTGCTTATGAACCCAAGTTACTTCAATATTCTGCATTTATTACCAACCAATATTATCTTCTGAATGGTAAAAAATTCTCTACCAGCCGGAAACATGCTGTATGGGCAATTGAGTTTATTGATTCATGGGGTAAAGACTTAAGCCGCCTGTATATTGCATATACTCGACCGGATGAACTGGAGAGTAACTTTTGTATGGAGGACTTTTTAGAATTTCATGCTGAAACAATAATTCCGTGGCAAACTTGGATAGTCAATCTTTTTTTTGATATAGAAAATGAATTTGGAAACGTCGTACCCGAAGCAGGCAGTTGGGATGTATACCAAAGGAATTATTTTGTTCAATTAAAAAGATTTATTAAAGAAGCATCGAATTGTCTCAATTTGGAGAGTTTTACTATACAAGGATATGCTGGGATTTTAATTGAAATAATTAAAAATGCCTATCGATTGAGACAAAGATATTCATCGTATAAAAACAGAAAAGAACTTAATGCTGAGTACCGCACAGCTAAAGCTTTAGAACTTAGCACAGTACATGCACTTTCTGTAATAATATGGCCATTAATGCCAGACTATGCTACCCAACTTTACCAGTGTTTTAACAGGGAAAATAATAATAATTTGCATCTTCCATCTTGGGAATCCTTACCAATTTTATTACTTCCTGGAGAAAAAATAACCTGTTTCCCACCGCCTATCACAAAGAAGAGCGTATAGTTAGATCTGGTTTTGCATGATTATTTAAAACTAAAACTGTTTGTTTATCGAAAGGCTTAAATAATCTAAAACTATAAGATTTAATTTGATATTGGTGCCGCTGATAAAATCTATGCGCATCCGCTCTATCTAACGCGGAATCCAAGATAATGGCATCTATTTTTTGCGCTTTGGCTTCTTCTTTAACTAAATCCAACAGATAAGCTCCAATTCCTTTAGATCGTAAAGTCTGATCTACTACTAAATCAGCGAGGTAAAAAATTGATCCCAATGAAAGACGATTTTGTTTTTGAAATCCTACAAGGCCCAAACATTTTTTTTGCTCATCATACACAGCAATTAAACGGTATTCTTCTTCCTTCATTATCTTAACTACCTGATTTAAATATTGCTCTTGATTTAAGTGCGGCCTTTAATTGACGCATAATAGGATACGTACTAAGAATTTCGTCCTCCGAGCGGCATTCAGTAACTCTATTTATTTTCATTTATCCTCCTTGATTTAATTTGATAATTCTTCTGAAAAAGCAAATGGTGCTTTTTGATGAACCTGATTAAAAAAGAAACAAGCAATTATACCAAATAATGCAACAATAATAAAACTAATTTTAGAACCTAGTAAAGATAAAAAAAACCCTCCCAATATAGGCCCTATAAAAAAACCAAGCTGACGTAAATTATAAGCTCCAAAATATAAACCATAATTATTAGAAACAGCTAATTTGTTGACTACAACGTTTTGTAGGGGGGAAATAAATAGCTCACCCAATGTAATCACCAGCATTCCCAAAAAAGCAATGAATATGTATTTTGTCGAAAAAGCAAACATGAGATATCCGAAAAAAATAAGAAATCCACCAATGCTCATGCCATGAAATATTTTGAATTTATCCGCTATTTTACTTATAGGTATTTGTAAACAAAGTACTCCCAACGCATTTACCATTAATAAAGAGCTATAAATAAAATTGTTATACCCGTAAAGATGGAGATACTGAGGAAATGTTGATTCAAATTGAGAATAGGTTATAGCGACGCATATTGCACCCAAAAGGAAATAAACAAAGGCTCTATCTTGAAATAATATTGAAGTAAAGCTTTGAAAAAATTTTTTTTGTTTTTGTTTGTAAATTTTTTTCAAAGGATATTTATGCATGATAACAGCAATTACCGTCGTGTACAAAAAAATACATATAGAAGCAATTATAAAACTTAATTTTTGATTTATAATAGTTAACAAAGACCCCAGAAACGGTCCACAGGCAAATCCAATATTCAATACTAAGTAGCGAATTTTAAATATTTTTTTAATCCCCTGCTGATCAGAAATAAGATCGGAAAGCAAGGCTTGGGAAATTGGCTCAAATAAAGATTTACAAATTCCAATCGATGCGTTTATGAACAAATAAGCAATGGGTGTTAAATGGAATGAAAATAAGAAATATGCTACAGTCCATAAAGTTAAAGCAGAAAGAATCATCCATCGTCGACCAAAATAATCAGATAACGCAGTGCAATAAAATCCTATCAATAAACCAGCGAGAGATGAAATACCTAGAATTAATCCTATAAAAGTAGAATTAACGCCTTGTTTGAACAAAATAATGGCTAAAAACGGTAAACAGGCAAAACTGGATAGCGTTGTAATGGCTGTGCCTATTATTAACCACCATGCTAATACCGGTATCTTACTCATTGAGGTTGACAATCATTTTTCTCGCGGCAGCTTGAATATTATCTCGTAATTTTTGGCCAGTATCAGCAGTTGCAATAATAACGCCTTCAATGCAAGAAAATGATTTTGGAGGAAGTAAAACTGGATCTCCCGGCTTAAGGCAGGGAATTGCGTATTTTATCCCTTCTACCTCTAATGCATCGTCAACACCTTGAATAGAAGTAACCACGCCTTCTTTGGTGGGGAGATTAAACCACATTCCACCATAGCAAATAATATTTTCATCGCTACCTTTCCATTGGGGATCTTGTCCTGCCCCCATTTTAATTATCTCCCTAATAGGGGAATATCCTGTAACATACTGAACAATGTGTGAAATCAGAAAACCACCAGCAGTCCTTCCGGCGCATTCTAAAACCATAAATCCTTTATCTGTATAACGCCCCTCAAGATGAAAAGGTGCGTTATCTAATTCCAAAGCTTGGAGAGCAATTTGAGCTCGTTTTTTGATTTCATCGATAATCAATTTCGGCTTGACAGATGGAAAAAACGCGTGGTATTCCTGAGAATATTCTCCTATCACATCTTTATCAGAAACACCGAATATATTTATTTTTTTATCACAAATAAAACCATCAACACAAACTTCAGGGCCTTCTATATATTCTTCACATATATACTGATTTCTATAAAGTCCGCACATGGGAAAACGGGTAGGATCTGACATTGACAACATATCTTCATACGCTTTTTCCAGATTAGAGTTTGGAGCTAATTTCAAAATGGCGGTGCTTCCAGAAGCTCCAACCGGTTTCAAAATAGCTTTGCCATTAATCTCCGACATGGCAAATTTAAGATTTTCTAAACTGTCTACAAAGAAGAAACGTGGGCAAAGACCTGGAATTTTGCTTAATTTTTTCCTCATTTCATATTTATTTCTTACAGTTTTTGCTGAAGACGTACTTAATGTTCTAAGTTGAAGCTGATCACCCACCATAGCGACTAATTCAACATCTCGATCTGACCAAGAAAAAACTCCAGAAATGGGTCGTTTTTTATGAAAATTAACAATACTTTCTAAACAACGGTCATGGTTGTAAAGATCATCCACAATAACGTAATCATCTACAATATGCGCCAAACTAGGGATAGGTTCTTTGGCCATTAAAACGACATCAAAACCGAGCTTTTTTGCTTCAAAAATAGGAGCCGTACGTTCGACTTTAAGTGACCTTAAGTTTGTAAATAACACTCGCTTATTACTTGCCATATGCTTCCCTCGTTTAGATTACTCAGGTGGAGAACTACATTGTGGGGGATCATCCGGATAGTTTAATGCAACATAGCAACTATCTCCCAGAGAATTAAAGCCGCAGGCTTCCGGTATTATTCCTTGAAACCAAACATTTTTCCAAGAGTATTTGTAAGTGACTGTATAAGGATCACTTATAAATTGGAAATCCAAGTATGAGCCGTCTATTGCTTTATAGACTAACTCTCCACTTGTAGAAAGTTCAAAGATCACGAGCTGCTGACTTTTCAAAATTGGAGGCGAATTTTGAAAAGGACCGGTGGCAAGCGAAAGCTGTAGATCGTAAGCAGGACCGGCAATCCCTGTACAATTTTTTAACCCCCCACTTGGCTGCGAAAGATAATAGCGGCAGCATGATAGCAAAAACTGCGATTATCAATTTGATTAACAACGATTTTTCCTTGTAAATAGTAAATATCTCCTAGACTTTAAAATCATATCAAAAAGTAACTTGTCCAACAATGGGTTTTTTTTGTGACTTTATGTCCTGCAAATCTCCCACCGACCATTTAGCAACCGAAAAACAGTTGCATTTCTGAAACAGATACATTATATTTAGCTATGGCTCAAATGGATAAATTGATAGCACGCTTCAAATCTCGTCCCAAGGACTTTACCTGGGATGAGTTTAGGCGATTACTTAAGAGTTTGGGGTTTCAAGAAATACGAGGCAGCGGTTCAAGGGTTAAATTTTTCCATCAAGAAAAAAACTGTGTCATACAGTTACACAAACCTCACCCTACCTCAACTTTAAAGATGTATGCAATCAAGGAAGCCTTAGAGCTATTGTTGCATGAAAAATTGATCTGATGATTTTTCAAACAAGGGGAAAATGATATGAATAATGTTTTTCGTTATAAAGATTTTATAGGTTCTATTGAGGCAGACGCTGCAGATAAAATACTACATGGGAAATTACTATACATTACCGACTTAGTCACTTACGAAGCCACTACGATGACGAGCTTGGAAAATGAGTTTAAAAAAGCCGTCAATGATTATTTAGATACGTGTCAGCAGCTCAATCGCGAACCCATGAAACCCTTCAAAGGCTCGCTTAATGTCAGGATTGGCCCAGAGCTACACAAAGAAGCTGCCTTACACGCCGCCATGTATGGCATGTCCATTAATGAATTTATAAAAATTGCTGTGCAGTCTAAAATCAAGCAAGAAGATGCGAGAGCTTAAAACTAAGAGGACTCCGGTAACGCAAAAAAGATGCGTACATCAGATAGGTTATGCGGTTAAATTTCAATTAATTCAAAAATAGCGCCATTGGTCTTAATGTCTTCCAAGTGCAGTTATTCATTTACTCCACTCTGAAGTGCGGGAGGAAAAATGTTAAATGTTATAGGGTTGTGTTATAATATTTAATTCATTATATGAACAGTTTGATTTAAACGTACATATAGAAACAACTATGATAGACGACGATAAATTAAGCTATGAGAAAATTATCTCTGAGAATGAATGGTATCATCAAAATCATCCAGATATCGTGATTGATGAAAGAAAAATCGATAAAGATCAATTATTTTCTTTGGGCTGGAAACTGCATATTTCCGTGGAATATCACCAAATTGTCCAAGCTTTTAACTTAGCCGCACCGATCTTATCGAAATACTTTAAATTTAAGGTGGTATCTACGGCTTATTTCGACGCTCCTTTTAGAGAGTATGATCGCGGCAAAAATAACATGCAGTTTACTATTTGTCTTTATGAAAAATCACCTACTCAATCTGAATTTTCCGCAGAAAAACTTTTAGAAATCATGCAAACAATCGCTAAAATTTTTAAAAAAGCGGAGATCAAACCCAGCAAGATACCAGAATCTGATCAACTGACTCAAGTAACATATTTCAGTCTAAGATGCGCCGGAGCTGAAGAGGGAGATAATTATCTTCCTGCGGAAAGCATTGGCAGTAATTTTAACGCTTTAAACCTGCCCGGTGCAAACTATCGAAAATTATTGCTGGAAGAACATAAATTTTCTGCCAAAACTCACTTTGAGTGTCTCCCTGCAAAGAATCAGTCCGTAGGAATGACTTTAATAGCTATGTTAAATGAATATCTCGATTTAAGTGGAAATCTAATTTTAGTACACCCTGATTCAAAACCGATACGCTATTATGTGACGACTGATAGCTTTTTTTATATTTATAGAAATCTCACTCAACAGATAATTAAACATGGGCTTGTGGAAGGCGCCACAATTAGAATCAAGCCTCAATATCAGCACGTGACTAATATCTATCGATTGATCCGCGATATTTGTGTAGCAGTGCATTTCCTTTGTTCTTTTCGCAGTAACAATGAAAAAGCTTGTTACTTTACCTCTAAAGTGCATCCGGTGTTGCAAGCAACATTGCGCGTATTCGATGATAAACTCACTATTCGTACGGAAAAAATCTTAGAGGAAAAACAAATATTAAGTTTCGATGAGAAGTATAACATTATAATAAAAGACACATTACTTGCTGTAGAGTCCCCTGCTTCCGAACCAAGTGAGCTATCACCAAAAATAAACTCACTAGCTACTTTATACGCTAGAAAAAATAATCTGAATGATGATAAAGACTTTAAAAAAATTCAGAATATGCATTCTAAAGCTACAGAAAATTTAGGTGGATATGGTCACGACATACCAGCTCATTCCAGTACATACAGTGGCAGGCGCTATTCCGTTGACCAATCGCCATATCGTCATCGGTTTTTGCCACAACAAGCTCCGTTAAAAAAATCTAGCTCGATGAATAATTTAATATTTCCAATAATTGATCATGCGATTGAATCTTTTGTCGATAAATAGAAATTTCATTATTTAGAAAACCTATTTAAAGATAAAAAAGAAAGGTCGTATGCTGTTGAATTTTTAGTGACAAGATCAACCAGAATTTCACCAATTATATTACTCATTTTGTATCCATGACCAGATAAACCTACTGCAAATGCTACTTGTGGAAAATGAGGATGATTGCTTAAAATAAAATGACTATCAGGGGTCATGTCATATAAACAACTTGAATATTTAACATCTCTTAAATTGATGTTAGTTAAATACTGCTTGGCGAAATCTTTGATAGAATTGATTTCTTCATTGTTAATTGTCTTAGCGCTGTCTTCCGGATTTTTTAATAGAGCTCCACCACTGTCTCTTGGTAAA
>CAVPCA010000011.1:0-72018 GCA_963702315.1 uncultured Pseudomonadota bacterium | reverse complement strand
AACGCTTTGGGTATATAGTCAAAGCGCCTGAATTTTTGTCATAAACGTACATTTATGATATTTTATTGTTGATGAAAAATTTTAACCTGAACCCAGAAGAGCTGCAATCACTGCGAGTGGTTCATAAACTAACGCGTGATAAATGGGCGGCAGATCGAATTAAAGCGCTGCTAGCGTTAGGAGGGGGCTGGACGTTAGAAGAGGTATCAGAAATATTGCTGTTAGATACAGAAACATTAAGAAATTATATTAAGTTGTATCAAAGGGGAGGCGTAGAAGAATTGACGCAGCGTCACTATAAAGGAAGTGTAGGTAAATTATCAGAGCTAGAGCGAGAAGAGTTGAAAGCGCATTTATCGGAAATAACGTATTTATCAGTGATTTCGGTAGCGAAATATATAGAGCAAACCTATGAAGTGAAATACACCGTGAGTGGTTTGAGAGATTTACTGCATCATTTGGGGTTTGTGTATAAGAAGCCAGATATTGCCCCTGGTCGAGTAGATGTGGCTAAACAATTAGAATTTTTGCAAAAATTTGAAGAGATGAGGCGGAGTGGTGATCCGGTTTATTCGATGGACGGCTGCCATCCTCAACATAATTCGATGCCGCAATATGGATGGATATTGAAAGGTCATACCAAGACATTGCCGAGTAATACGGGGAGGAAGAGGATCAATATTCAGGGAGCCGTGAACCTGGATACGCATGAACTGATATCGACGGTGCATGAAACGCTCGATAAAAATTCAACGATTGAACTGCTCAAAAAGATTGAAAAAGCCCATAAAACTGCCTCGAAGATTTACACGCTCGTGGACAATGCGGGTTATTATCATGCCAAAGAAGTGATGAAATATTTAGAACATTCTAAGATAGAATTAGTGTTTCTGCCGGCTTATGCGCCGCATTTAAGTTTAGTCGAAAGAGTTTGGAGATATTTAAAGAAGCAGGTGCTGTATAATCGCTATTATCCGACTTTTCAAGAATTTAAAGAAGAAATTTTAAATTTTCTCAATCGAAGTCATCGTCGAGCCTTTAAAAGATTACTGACGGAGAAATTTCATTTTGCCAGACCGAAAACTTCAATGATGCAGTTGAGTACGGCATAACAGAAAATTTTTAGAAATATTACACCTAAAAATCATTCGGAATGACTATATAGTCAAAGCGCCTGAATTTTGTCATAAACGTACATTTATGATATTTTATTGTTGATGAAAAATTTTAACCTGAACCCAGAAGAGCTGCAATCACTGCGAGTGGTTCATAAACTAACGCGTGATAAATGGGCGGCAGATCGAATTAAAGCGCTGCTAGCGTTAGGAGGGGGCTGGACGTTAGAAGAGGTATCAGAAATATTGCTGTTAGATACAGAAACATTAAGAAATTATATTAAGTTGTATCAAAGGGGAGGCGTAGAAGAATTGACGCAGCGTCACTATAAAGGAAGTGTAGGTAAATTATCAGAGCTAGAGCGAGAAGAGTTGAAAGCGCATTTATCGGAAATAACGTATTTATCAGTGATTTCGGTAGCGAAATATATAGAGCAAACCTATGAAGTGAAATACACCGTGAGTGGTTTGAGAGATTTACTGCATCATTTGGGGTTTGTGTATAAGAAGCCAGATATTGCCCCTGGTCGAGTAGATGTGGCTAAACAATTAGAATTTTTGCAAAAATTTGAAGAGATGAGGCGGAGTGGTGATCCGGTTTATTCGATGGACGGCTGCCATCCTCAACATAATTCGATGCCGCAATATGGATGGATATTGAAAGGTCATACCAAGACATTGCCGAGTAATACGGGGAGGAAGAGGATCAATATTCAGGGAGCCGTGAACCTGGATACGCATGAACTGATATCGACGGTGCATGAAACGCTCGATAAAAATTCAACGATTGAACTGCTCAAAAAGATTGAAAAAGCCCATAAAACTGCCTCGAAGATTTACACGCTCGTGGACAATGCGGGTTATTATCATGCCAAAGAAGTGATGAAATATTTAGAACATTCTAAGATAGAATTAGTGTTTCTGCCGGCTTATGCGCCGCATTTAAGTTTAGTCGAAAGAGTTTGGAGATATTTAAAGAAGCAGGTGCTGTATAATCGCTATTATCCGACTTTTCAAGAATTTAAAGAAGAAATTTTAAATTTTCTCAATCGAAGTCATCGTCGAGCCTTTAAAAGATTACTGACGGAGAAATTTCATTTTGCCAGACCGAAAACTTCAATGATGCAGTTGAGTACGGCATAACAGAAAATTTTTAGAAATATTACACCTAAAAATCATTCGGAATGACTATATACCCACAACGAGGCCATAATGAAAGAAAATAAATACTTCTTTATACTTGCAAGCATAGCGCTCACCCTCTGCATTCTCATATTAATAAAATCACTTGTTCTACCTTTATTCGGCGCCTTCATTCTAGCTTTGCTTTTGAAACCGCTCTGTGATTATATGGAAAAAATAAAAATTCCTCGTTTCATGAGCTCTTTTTTAACTGTAATTATTATGAATATACTCATTAGCATATTATTTTTTTTGGTTTTTTCCCAAATCAAAAACATGATCTTAGATAGATACATTTTGATCAATAGTATCTACGGAACAATTAATAAAGTTCAACATTGGGCTTCCGGTCATTTTGATGTAGGCCGTACTGAACAAATTAATTACTTAAAAAAATATTCTGCCACAATATTAAATGGTGGCGTTGATTTTGTTGAAAATACTTTTTCAAGTACAGCGGTTATTTTTACTGAATCTATTTTCTTTTTTATATCTTTATTTTTTTTCTTATATTATCGTGCTTTCTTGGTTTCCTTTTTATTTAAAAACTTTGCCCCAACTTATCATCCAAAAATTAAAAATATTATCTTTTTAGTTCAAAAAATGGTAGCCAAATATATTTTGGGTATATTTTTTGTCATGCTCATCACCGGGGGTTTAAATACCATCGGTCTTGTTATATTAGGAATAGATCATGCTATTTTCTTTGGCTTTTTGGCTGGCGCCTTAACTATTATACCCTACATTGGCATTACCATCGGCGCGGCGCTCCCTTTTTTATTTGCTCTTGCTACTACCGACTCAATTTGGTATCCCATTGGTGTTATGCTCATCTTTTGGTTTGTGCAATTTTTAGAAGGTAATTTTATTACACCAAAAATTGTCGGATCGCATGTTAAAATTAATTCTTTTGCAGCCTTGATCGCATTATTTTCGAGCGGCATTTTCTTTGGTTTATTTGGCATCATTTTATCTTTACCCTTACTAGCAATAATTAAAATAATTTCTGACAATATGACGTGTTTAAAACCCTTAGGTTTTTTATTAGGTAATCCACCTTCTGTTACTCAAATAGATAAAGCCACTTTTCCGCACACTATTGAAATCAGGCCATAAAAATTATGTTTCAATTAAACACACCTTTCCATTTAAACTCGACAATCTTATTTGGCCTTATTTTAGTCGCAGGTTTGGTGAGCGGAGAACTGGTTGAGAAAATTCGATTTTTACCCAGGATTTTTGGTTATATTGCAGTCGGATTTTTATTAGGCCCTGCCGGTTTTAATTTGATTGAAATGACAACGATAGAACAAAATACCATATTTATAGATATTTCATTGGGATTGATTTTATTCGAAATCGGCAAAAATCTTGATTTTTCATGGCTTAAACATGATCAAAAATTATTGTGGATGTCCTTAGCGGAATCAGGAATCACCTTTGTTTTACTTTTCAGTGTTTCCTATCTATTGGGCCTGACCATTGTGTCTGCAGCATTGGTTGCCACTATTGGCATCATCACTGCTCCGGCAGTCTTGATTATGGTAACTCAAGATTTAAATGCTCGCGGCCCAATCACTCGACGATCACTCATCTTGACCAGTTTGAATAACTTCTTTGGTCTCATTATGTTTACTATTTTGTTTCCCCTTGCACATTTAGACACCATCCCTTTTCTGAAATTATTGTTCCATATTGTTTATCAACTTCTGGGTGCTTTTATCTTAGCGGTTATTATGTTCATACTGACTCAGCAATCCGCACGCTTGGTAGGAAAACTCTCTGAGAGACAATTTATTTTGTTAGCAGGGATAGTAATTTTATCTATTGGCCTCGCACGAATGCTTCATCTTTCCACCATGTTGACGCTTTTTATTTTGGGCGTAGCGGCGAGAAACTTTGACCAGCGGCGCCATTTAACTTCGGTTAATTTTGAGGAGCTGGCTCGCTTTTTTTTAATTATCTTGTTTGTCTTAATTGGCGTCTATATGCAACCCAACGCAATCTGGCAAGAACTGACCGCAGTTTTGGCTTTTGTCATTTGTCGTTTTATAGGTAAATTGGCTGGCGTTTTATTATTTGCTAAGGCCAGCCGATTAACGCTTCGACAAGCTTACGCTACCAGTTTAGCGTTAATGCCCATGGCGGGAGTCGCTTTAGGCATGTCATTTATGCTGATTAATCTAAATCCCGGATTAGGAAATTTATTAGTGGCAATCATTTCTGGTGCGCTGGTCATTATGAATATCATAGGCCCAATTTTTACCCAATGGGCTTTTTTAATAGCGGGAGAATATGAGCACTAGTTTAGACTTTAAAAAAAATGATGCTTTAACCATGGGCGTGGAATTGGAGTTACAATTAGTCGACCTACAAAATTTTAATTTGGCGATGGAATCCAAAAATCTCATGCGGCGATTATCAGAAGTCCCTTACACCGGTGAGATAAAACCTGAAATCACGCAAGCAATGATAGAAATCAATTCTTCCATTCATTTCTCTTATCATTCACTCTTAAATGAATTACGCGCATTACGAGATGTCATCACAGCACAAGCTCACGAGACCCATCTAGGCGTTTGTGGTGGAGGAACACACCCTTTTCAAAAATGGGCTGAACAGCGCATTTTTCCTTCAGGACGTTTTACCAGCCTCTCGGAACAATATGGCTATTTGGCTAAGCAATTTACGGTGTTTGGGCAACACATTCACATTGCCTGCGCAAATGGTGATGACGCCATCTATCTTTGTCATGCCTTTGCACGTTATCTGCCGCATTTTATTGCTTTATCTGCCGCTTCCCCTTTTCAACAAGGAATAGATACTTCTTTTGATTGTTCCCGTTTAGCTGTTATTAGCGCGTTTCCTCTAAGCGGCGCTCTGCCCTGGGTAAGTAATTGGCGGGAGTTTACAGAATATTATCAAAAAATGATCCGTCTCAAGATTATTAACAGTATTAAAGATTTTTATTGGGACATTCGTCCAAAACCCGAATACGGCACTGTAGAAATCCGGATCAGCGACACTCCACTTACTGTGGATAAAGCTGCAGAATTAGCTGCCTATGCTCAAATGTTGGCAAGGTATTTATTGTCACGGCGCAGCGATCTATCTCAAGAAATATATCTTGCTTATTTCACGAATCGATTTCGCGCAGCCCGCTATGGATTTAATGCGGAATTAATTGATCCTTTACAAGAAAATCACATTCCCATTGGGGAAGATATTTTGTTAACCTGCCGCCAACTGGAAAGCCATGCGGTTGCACTCGAATGTTCAACTGCTTTAGAAGCCATTCGCAAGAGTGTTTATCGTCGAGAAAATGGCGCCAATTGGCTACGTACCCATTATAAACAAATGCATTCGCTCAATGATGTGGTTAGAGCACAAGTTGAGCTGTGGAGCGCTTGCTCGCTAGAACTGGCGCTTCTTTAGAGCTAATATACCTGTTTAAATATTAGGAGCGAAGCGTATGGGATTTTGGGCGCATATTCGTGAAGCTTTAATGAACCTGCTTTCATCAAAGATTAGATCATTATTGGCTGTATTAGGAATTTTAGTAGGAACAGGCTCAGTTGTTGCTTTAATATCTTCCAGTGAACTAGCGACGGAACATGCGCTTTCTGAATTTAAAAAATTGGGAACCAATTTAATTGCTGTCATGCTCAACACTGCCGGGCCTCCTCCAGCCAACGGTCAAATACAAACTTTTAAACCCAGTGATGTGCAATTGATTAAACAAAAGATTCCTGAAATTGAAAAAATTGTACCCTATACATTATCGTACGAAGCACTGGGATTTAAAACGCTCAGTTTTAATGGCCAGATATTAGGTGCTCCCCAAGAATTGGCGGAGATCGTTAAAATATCACTGAGCGCAGGCCGGTTCGTTTCTTTTTTAGATCAAAATAGTTTCTTTTGTGTGGTGGGCAATGATATTGGGACGGCTATCAGTAAATTAGGAATTGATCCTATTAGCCAACAAATCAAAGTGGGTTCTTATTTGTTTACGATCATTGGCGTTTTAAAACCTTGGCAACCTAATTTATTTATGTTTGCGGATTTAAACCAAGGTATTATTATTTCTTTGCCTCTATCTTTACTGATTAACAAACATACTGAAATCCAAAATATTTTAGTACAGACCTATCCAGACACTGCTTTAAATGATGTCAAAACCAAACTGGAAAACGTTATTCCCATCATAGCACCCGGAAAACAGGTACGCTTTCGTGATCCGCAACAAATTATTGATGTCATTGCCAAACAACGCAGCACATTTACTTTGTTACTGAGCGCGATCGGCGGCATTTCTTTGTTGGTCGGCGGCATTGGGGTAATGAATATTATGTTAGTTTCGGTTATTGAACGCAGACGTGAAATTGGCATTCGCATGGCGCTGGGTGCACGGCGTAAAGATATTTTAGAAATGTTTTTGATCGAATCGGTTATGCTCACCTTTCTCGGCGGCTTGATTGGGGTTATTACCGGCACCATCATCACTTTTCTGATCGCCCTCATCTCTGGATGGGAATATACGTTTCATATATTTCCCGTCCTGCTAGGATTTTTGGTATCAGGCGGTGTCGGCATTTTCTCAGGCTTTTACCCCTCCTGGCGAGCCTCTCGACTCGATCCTATTGCTACGTTACAATCAAGCAACTAAAGGCAATGGAGACTATGGCAACCGCATTGAACTAAAATGCACGCAAAACGGTTCACTTTTGCTCCAGATTTGACGAAAAATTGCGATTTTTCGTCAAATCTAGAGCAAAAGTGAACGTTAATTGGTTTCAATGCGATTGCCATGCAATGGAGACACGCTAGGATGCAGATTATTATTGTTGGCGCTGGAAAAGTGGGCAGCACACTTGCCGAACATTTGGCGGCAGAAAACCATAGCGTTTCACTGATCGATTTAAATTCTGAATTATTAGATCAGATTCAGAGCAAGATTGATATTCGCACCCTATGTGGACATGGTTCTCATCCTTCCATATTACTCGAAGCCGGCGCGGATACGGCAGAAATGCTAATTGCAGTCACCGACAACAACGAAGTCAATCTAACCGCTTGTCAGGTAGCGCACAATTTATTTCACACGCCCATCAAAATTGCTCGTGTTTCAGACCCGGATTATCTACATTATCAATCACAATTATTCGATCAAAAAAATCCAGCCGTTGATTTTTTTATCAATCCGCAACAACACGTGACCCGCGCCATTCAAAATTTAATTGAGACGCCTGGCAGTTTACAAGTTTCTTACTTTTTTGATCAGAAAATCAAATTGATTGTTGCCAGGCCCTTTTATGGATCTTTATTAGCAGGAAAAAAAATAGGAAAAATTGCCGATATCTTAGAAATTCCAATTAAAGTCGTTGGCGTATATCGAGAAGGAAATTATCTACCCTTAGACAATGAGTTAGAGCTGGACAGCTGCGACGATGTATATTTAATATCAGAATCTATACACAGCGCAAAAATTATGAAAGCGCTAAGAAAGCTTTCGCTTCCTAATTACAAAACTATTTGCATCGCCGGCGGTGGGCAAATCGGCAGTCAATTAGCCGCTGGATTGGAAAGCCGTTATCAAGTAAAAATCATAGAAAAAAATCGTCAGCGCTGTGCATGGCTATCTGAGCATTTAAAACATACTTTAGTGTTATGTGGCAATTGCTGTGATCAAAGTTTGCTGCGCAACGAAAATATCGAATCAACCGATGTTTTTTGTGCATTAACCAACGATGACGAAGATAATATCATTGCTTCTTTACAAGCCAAACGCCTTGGCGCTAAACATGCTTTTGTCTTGGTCAATCGTAAGGATTACATCGATTTAATTACCGATAAAACCATTAATATTAATGCGGGTATTTCCCCGCAACAAAGTACATTGAGTTTATTATTGAGTTATATCCGTGGCGCCAATATTGCTAATATTTATATTTTTCAACAACAGAATTCTGAAGCTTTAGAAATCATTATTAAAGATCAACATTCCAAATTAATCGGCAAAGAATTATCACAAATAAACCTTCCCGCAGGTGTTGTAATTTGTGCATTAGCCCGCCCAGGAAAGATTTTTATTAATGAAAATACCCTTATCCAAGAAAACGACCATCTGATTTTTTTCGTTTCGGACAAGAAAAATATTGGACAATTAGAGGATTTGGTTAGCAAGTGAAACGGTTATCCCCTATTTTTCGGGTTTTAGGGCTTTTACTGATCATGTTTAGCCTCAGTATGTTAACGCCCATTATTGTCTTTTTTATTTATCGGGATGGAACTATTGAACCCTTCTTGGTTAGTTTTGCGGTTACTCTAATTACAGGACTTTGTTGTTGGCTGCCGACGCGAAAAGGCCTTAGAGAATTAAAAGTAAAAGATGGTTTTTTAGTCGTTGTGCTATTTTGGCTGGTGCTTTCGATATTTGGCGCATTACCATTTTATTTAAATTTCTTCCCCAAGTTAAATTTTACAGATGCATTGTTTGAATCAGTTTCCGGACTCACCACCACCGGTGGAACTGTGTTTAATCATTTAGATATCATGCCGCATGATATTTTATATTACCGTCAACAATTAACGTTGTTGGGCGGCGTCGGCATCGTTGTTTTGGCTTTAGCGATTCTGCCTTTACTTAATATTGGCGGTATGCATTTATATTTAGCTGAAACTGCAGGGCCGATAAAAACCAGTAAAATTCGACCCCGATTAAATCAAACCGCTAAAGCACTGTGGAGCATTTACATGATTCTGGTGGTACTGTGCGCATTAGCGTTTTGGTCAGCGGGCATGCCTATATTTGAATCCATTGGCGAAAGTTTTAGTGCAGTTTCCACCGGTGGTTTTTCAGTCCATGATGATAGTTTTGCATTTTATCACAGTTATTTGATTGAGATAATCGCCGTATTTTTTATGTTTTTGGGGGCTATAAACTTTGGGTTACATTATCAGTTTTTTAAAAAACGTAGATTTTCCATCTATCTAAAAGATCCGGAATTTTTGTTTTATTTAAAAATCATTATTACGGCGATATGCCTTTGTTTTATCGTACTCCTTTTGTATGGGACTTATCATCACAAATTGGTACATACTTTTACCCAAAGTCTGTTTATGGTGACCTCAGTCGCCACCACCACGGGTTTCTCCACCACAAACATCAACCAATGGCCCACTTTCTTGCCCTACTTTCTCATGTTTTTGTCGATAATTGGTGGCTGTGGCGGGTCTACCAGCGGCGGCATTAAAGTGTTACGTTTCATGCTTATGCAGCAACAAATCAAACGCGAAACCAATCACTTGATTCATCCAAACGGCGTATTTCCTGTTCAGCTAGGTGAACAACCTTTATCAGAAAATATAATCCAATCTATCTGGGCTTTTGTTACTGTGTTTGCTTTGCTTTTTATTATTTTATTGCTGGGATTATTAGCTTGTGGACTCGACCCAAAGACTGCCTTCGGCGCATTAGCCAGCAGTCTCTCTAACAATGGCATCGGCCTTGGCAGGGCTTCTATCAATTTTGAAAATATCAGTGACGTTAGTAAATGGATCTTAACCTTTGCAATGCTCGCCGGCCGTTTAGAAATTTTTACAATTCTGGTATTATTTACTCCAGGTTATTGGCGTCAATGAAAGGAGACATACTATGAAAAAAATTCTTTATCTCATCAGCGGCTTTTTGTCTTTTTTTGGAACAATGCCGGGTTATGCGGCTTCAACGATACCCAAACCCCCATTGCTTAATCAAAGCCAACAATTAATTGTAGTCACCACAGATAACTGGGACACTTATCAAGGTTATCTTCAACCTTATGAACGTTCAGCACCCAATCAACCTTGGCAGCCTGTAGGTAATGGCTGGCCAGTGGTTGTGGGCAAAGCCGGATTAGGTTGGGGAAATAATTATAAAAATTATGCAGTCAGTGGCCCCATTAAAAAAGAAGGGGATAAAAAAGCCCCTGCCGGCGCTTTTGCAATTGGTTCAGCATTTGGATTTTCTTCCACTACCGACCCGCAACTTAAATTACCCTACATTCCCATTAACGCCAATATAGTTTGTGTGGATGATTCCCATTCTAAATATTATGGAAAGATTATTGACACATCCAAAGTAGCCACCAAAGATTGGAATAGCGCAGAAATAATGATTGAAAATGACCCAGCCTACATTCAAGGATTGGTGGTTAATTATAATACTCATGGCGATATGCTCAATGGCGGCTCCTGTATTTTTATGCATATTCGAAGCTCGCCCGATAGCGACGGAACGGCCGGTTGCACAGCCATGGCGCAAAATAATGTGACTTGGTTGTGGCATTGGTTAAATCCAAACCTACATCCTGCGTTGGTACAAATGCCTAAAGCTCAATATACAGAATTGCAAAAAGCTTGGGGGCTGCCTAAACGGTAAACCACGCGTTCAAGCAGGCCTGGGCTTCTTTGACGCCGAAAGGTTCGATTGAAGAAAAAGTTTGCACGGTGACTGAATTTCCAAAAGGCCCTAAATCGTCTGTGACTTGTTTTAAAGTTTTGCGCGCTTCGGCTGAGGTTAATTTATCGGCTTTGGTTAATAACACATGTACCGGCACTGTGCACCGTACCGCCCAAGCGATGAGTTGTTCGTCCATTTCTTTTAAGGGATGGCGAATATCCATCACCAACAGCAAACCGCGTAAACATTCGCGTGTTTCCAAATATTCATTGGTGGCTTTTTGCCAACGCTCTTTTACGGTGCGTGGTACTTTGGCATAACCATACCCCGGCAAATCCATAAGACGGTGATCATGACTGACGGTAAAAACATTAATGTGTTGCGTGTGGCCTGGAACACTACTGGTACGCGCCAGACCTCGAATGCCGGTAATCGCATTAATTGCACTCGATTTTCCAGCATTTGATCTGCCGATCACGGCAACTTCCCAACCTTTATCCGCAGGCAATTGCGTCAATTCAGCCGCGCTTTTTAAAAATTGGGTTTGATGGTAATCAAATTTCTCCACGATGATATCGCTGCGTCATTTGTTCAAGGGAAAGGACTTTAATGCGCGAAGCTTGTCCGGCAGTGCCAAACGCTTCATAACGCTCTTTACAGATTTTGCGCATTGCTTTACGTGATTCACCTAAATACTTTCGTGGATCAAAAGCTTCTGGGTTTTTCGCAAAATACTGACGAATGGCGCCGGTGGCCGCCAATCTTAAATCGGTATCGATGTTAACTTTACGCACACCGGATTTAATGCCTTTACAAATTTCTTCAACCGGCACACCATAAGTTTCTTTAATTTTACCGCCATATTGATTAATGATCGCCAACCAATCTTGGGGCACCGAAGAAGAACCATGCATCACTAAATGGGTGTTGGGGATACGTTTGTGGATGGCTTTTATGCGATCGATCACCAAAATATCGCCGGTAGGCGGGCGGGAGAATTTATACGCGCCATGACTCGTGCCAATAGCAATCGCCAGTGCATCAACCTGTGTGGCTTTTACAAATTCGGCAGCTTGATCGGGATCGGTTAACATTTGATGGTCATGTAATGCCCCTTCTGCGCCGGAACCATCTTCCTCACCCGCCATTTTCGTTTCTAAAGATCCTAACACCCCTAATTCACCTTCTACGGAAACGCCGCACGCGTGGGCTACTGCGGTGACTTTTTGTGTGGTTTGGATGTTATAGGCTAGATCACTCGGGGTTTTCATATCTTCTTTTAAAGAGCCGTCCATCATGACGGAGGTAAATCCCATCTGAATCGAGCGTATGCACACGTCAGGGGAAGCGCCATGATCTTGATGTAAACAAATCGGTAAATCCGGCCATTCTTGCAGCGCCGCTTGCACCAGGTGATAAATAAAGTTCGGGCCGGCATACTCTCTTGCGCCTGCCGAAGCTTGCACGATAACCGGGCTATTGACTTCATTGGCAGCTTCCATGACCGCTCTCAATTGTTCCATATTGTTAACATTAAAAGCGGGAACGCCATAATCGTTTTCCGCGGCGTGGTCTAGAAGCTGTCGTAAAGTAATTAAAGGCATTATATCTCTCCTATGAACGTATCAACATGACACCCAAAAAAATAATGATTAATAGTAATAACGTTAGCAATCCAATGGTGTAAACACTTTTTCCCAAATTCTCCTTGCTGAAGGCTTGCGGTTGATGACGCACCAGGCGCACCAAATACCATATCAACAGGGCTGCGGTGACAATATATAAAAGTGTGGTCCAATGATTCATGAATTAACTCACTCGCAAATGCGCTACAATACGTCTCCAACCTTTAAAATTTTCATTACGTTTGAGCTGCCGGTGATGCCGATGTGGTCGCCTTTGGTGATCACGACCAGATCATCTTCATAAATTAATTTTAATTGATTTACCACGCGAACGGCTTCGTGGTCCATGTTGGCGTCAGTGTATTGGGTAACGTCAAAACTGATGGGGAAAACGCCGCGGTATAAAGACATTTTTCCGAGGGTTTTGGTGTAGCGGCTTAGGCCGTAAATGGGGATGGCGGTTCTGATTCTCGACATCCATAAAGGGGTTTTGCCAGATTCGGTTAACGCCAAAATTGCACTGATGTCTAAGTGATTGGCGGCATACATTGTCGACATGGCAACGGCTTCGTCTATGCGCTCAAAACGTACTTCAAGCCGATGGCCGGATATGTGTAAGGTTGGATTTTTTTCAACGGTGCGGCAGACTCTTGCCATAGCTTCTATCACTTCGACGGGATATTGGCCGCTGGCTGTTTCCGCAGATGTCATCACGGCGTCGGCTTGGTCTAATACGGCGTTAGCCACGTCAGAAACTTCAGCACGGGTTGGCACCGTGGAACTCACCATGCTTTCCATCATTTGGGTGGCGATAATAACCGGTTTGTTTAAACGGCGAGAACGGCGAATAATATCTTTTTGCACAATTGGGACTTCAGCGTCGCCGATTTCAACGGCTAAATCGCCGCGGGCGACCATCACGCCGTCGCTGGCGTTGATAATTTCATCGATGGCGGCCACTGCTTCTGTGCGTTCAATTTTGGCAATAATGCCCGCTAAACTGCCTTTGACATTGACACTGTACTGCTCAATTAAGCGTCTGGCGTTGTGAATGTCCTCAGCATTGCGGGGAAAAGAAACGGCGATATAATCTACGTCCAAGCCTAACGCAAATTGTAAATCTTGTTTGTCTTTCTCAGTAATAGCGTCGGCGGTTAAACCGCCACCCATGCGATTGATGCCTTTATGGTTGGAGAGCACACCGCCTACTAACACGCGACAATAAATACGCGGGGATTTTACGGATTCTACTTGCAAACGCAGGCGACCGTCGTCCAATAATAAAACATCTTGGGAGAAAACGTCGTTCGGTAAATTTTTGTAATCAATGCCAACTTGTTCAGCGGTGCCGGCGTTGTCGTCGAGCGCCGCATCGAGAACAAATGTATCGCCGGCTTTTAAAGTCACTTTCTTTTCTTTAAAATTGGCGACACGGATTTTAGGGCCTTGCAAATCAGCTAAGATACCGATGACCTTGTTTTGTTCGCCAGCAATTCTACGGACATTTTCGATGCGTTTTTGATGGTCTTCGTGTGAACCATGCGAAAAATTAAGGCGCACCACATTCACGCCCGCGGTGATAATCTTGGCTAAAATTTCTGGAGCGTCCGTTGCGGGGCCTAATGTGGCAATAATTTTAGTGCGGCGCACAAGATGATCGGTTTTAATCATGAGGATTGCACCCGCTTTAATAACATTTTAACTGCCGGAAGTTCGATGCCTTCTAAAAATTCTAAGAAAGCGCCGCCGCCGGTGCTGATATAAGAAATTTTTTCGCTCAAACCAAATGCAGTTAATGCGGCTAATGTATCGCCGCCGCCTGCAATGGAATAAGCAGAGCTACGGGTGATGGCCTCAGCCAGCGCTTTGGTGCCATGACTGAAGGCAGGAAACTCAAATACGCCCACAGGCCCGTTCCAGACGATGGTTTTGGCGTCAGCCATAAAACGTGTGTAATTTTGCGCAGTTTGTGGCCCGATATCCAAAATCATTTCATTTGCTTGAACCTCCGCCACGGGCTTAGTGACCGCCGGGGTATTTTTATCGAAAGATTGGCCGACAACAACATCTTGCGGTAACGGGATATCCACACCTAATTGCGCCGCTTTTTCTAATAAAATCTGCGCCTTTTCCAGCCAATCCGGTTCATACAAGGATTTACCCACCGGCATGCCCGTTGCCGCTAAAAAAGTATTGGCTATGCCGCCGCCGACAATTAATCGATTAACTTTACCGAGTAAATTTTCCAACAGGTGTAATTTAGTGGAAACTTTAGAGCCGCCCACCACCGCAACCAGCGGTCTTTTCGGCTGTTCCAACGCTTTGGAAAGCGCCTCAAGTTCTTCTAACAATAAAAAGCCGGCACAAGCAACCTTGGCATACTCGCCAACACCCACGGTGGAAGCTTGGGCGCGATGGGCGGTGGCGAAGGCGTCCATCACAAACACATCACACTGGGCAGCCATTTTTTTTGCCAAAGTAGGATCATTTTTTTCTTCGCCGGGTAAAAAGCGCACATTTTCCGCTAAAATCACTTGGCCAGGCTGCAGCGCAACGCCTTCCAACCAATTAGCCACTAATGGCACGGGCTGTTTCAATGCTTTTGATAGGGCTTCCGCCACGGGCGCTAGAGAATATTGTGAATCAAATTGACCTTCTTTCGGTCTTCCCAAATGAGATAATATAATGACTTTGGCTTTGGCTTTGATAGCATATTGGATGGTAGGCAAGGATTTTTCTATCCGGGTTAAGTCTGTGATCTTCCCATCTTGCATAGGCACATTCAGGTCTTCTCGTATCAAGACTCGGCGGTTAGCCAAATCCACATCTTTTATTTTTAATACATTTAAAATACTCATGGCTGGCTATCATACACCCCCCCTCCTTTAAAGTTCCAGCCCTAAAAACTGCTATATTTGAGGATATGGATACAGTAAAAGTGACAGCCATCGGCAATGTATCAGGTTCTGAATTTTGCTCTATACTGGCCAATTTTGATATTCAAATCAGAAATGATAATACCGCGGCCCTCGATATAGTGCTCGCAGACGATTATTTGCATCCTGACATCCTGGAAATTCATAAAAAAAATCTTGCAACACAGCATCCATGGATGTTAATAAAACCCAATGGCTATCAAATTTGGATAGGGCCTGTATTTAATACTCATGAAAAATCTGGCTGCTATCTTTGCCTTAAAAAAAAACTTGAACTAAATCAAGTTGAAAAAACTCTAATTACTTTAAAAAAGAATTTACGGCGACCGCCAAGTTTATCATTGGCTAAATTGCCAGTTACTTTTAATCTGGCTTCAACGTTAGCTGCGATTGAAATAAAACGTTATTTACAAAAAACCGCAGACCATAAACTAAATGGAAGTATCTTAACCTTAAATACGCTCAAATGGAAAACTCGTTATCATGATTTATTAATTGATGAAGATTGCCCTAATTGTAAAAAATTCTTAAATTTTCATCAAGAAGATGAGCATCAACCACAAAATTTAAAAACTCTTTACCGTTATGTCAGCCCCATTACCGGTATCATTTCTAAGATCAGAGTTCATAAATTACCTGGCTCCTATGTTTCCGATACGATAAATTGTATTTCACTTTCAGATCATCATTATGATGTACTTTCTTTAAAAGAAAACGACCCTTATATGGTTAATGGCGGCAAAGGATTTACGAAAAAGAAGGCTAAATTAACTGCTATATCAGAAACTCTCGAAAGGTATTCTGGATTTTTCAAAGGAAATGAGGCGCGAATAGCAAGCAGCCTACGCAGTTTAGGTTCTCAAGCAATTCACCCCAATGAATGTATGCTATACAGCCAAACACAATATCAGCAACGGGATATAATTAATAATGAAGGAAATCCATTTAATCAAGTTCCATTACCTTTCAATGAAGATCAAGAAACTGACTGGAGTCCTGTTTATTCACTCACTCAAAATAAAGAATATTATTTACCCACTCAATTTTTATATTATAAATACCATTCACATCCATTAAAACGACCGAATTCACCGATCTATTGTCAACACGATTCAAATGGAAATGCCGCTCACTTTAACTATATATCGGCGGTATTAAAAGGTTTATTTGAGTTAGTAGAGAGAGACGCCGTTGCAATATGGTGGTATAATCGTTTAAATAAACCACAAGTTGAGATAGAAAATTTTGAAGACAATGCTATACATTCTATTTCAAATAAACACAAAAGCTTAAATCGTGAACTTTGGATCCTTGATTTAACTACAGATTTAGAAATACCCGTTTTCACGGCTATTTCTTGCCAAAAAAACGATAAATCCAATATTGTTTTCGGGTTTGGCTGTCATTTGGACCCTAAATTAGCAATAAAAAGTGCTATACTTGAAATGAATCAAATGTTTCATCTGGTAAAATTGTTAAATAAAAATAAGGATGAAAACGTTCATAAAAAAGTTCGAGAGTGGTTACAGTTTGCCAATTTACAAAATCAAAATTATCTTAAACCAAGCGGTCAATATAAAGATAAATTCGATACACTAATAACCAATAAAATTGAAATGTTGAAATTTTGTTTAGGACACTTGGAAAATAAGGGATTCAATATTTTATTATTAGATCAAACAAAACCTTATATAAATCTCAGAGTTGTTAAAGTTATTATTCCTGGGTTACGTCATTTTTGGCCTAGATTTGCCCCTGGTAGATTATATGATGTGCCCGTAAAAATGGGGTGGTTACCTAAGGCCTTTAATGAATCCGAACTCAATCCAATTGATTTTTTTCTATAGGTTAAAATTATGCTAAAAAAAGCTACTTTTAAACCCCATTATCAAGTCTTTGCTCTTCCGGAAGAAAAAGGAACAATACTGCTTTCGGAAAATAACGATCACATAGCTTTAAAAGGAAAATTGTACGCGGACATCAGTAATTTACTCGATGGCCAGCATACGACTTTAGAAGTTTGTGAGGCATTAGCACATGAATTCTCAGCTTCGGAAGTCCATTATGCCATCATGCGCTTAGAACAGGCAGGTTATCTTGTTGAAGCTGATCCCATTGTTTCAAGGGAGGCCGCGGCTTTTTGGTCATTATTGGATATCTCAACTCTCAATATGCATAATCAACTTGCGAAAGCACAAGTCAGTATATTTTCTAAAAATATTCCTTCAGCTCAATACTTAGCAGAAAAATTAAATCCGTTAGGTGTTGAAAGCAAAATAGATGTATTGGGAAATTTCAATGTCTTGATAATTGATGACCACTTATCAATAGACGAAAGTTTATTTAGTGAAATGACAAAAAATCCTGCATTATCTTGGCTATTAATTCAACCGATAGGCCCATTTTTTGCAGTGGGGCCTATCCTTACCCGCGACAAAAAGATTTGCGATACCTGTTTAAAGAAACAACTGCTGCAGCAACATACCCATTCATTATCAAAATCAGAAGCGAAAGCAATTTATAATCTCGCTCATGATATAGCGGCTATTGAAATCGTGAAGTTTTTAATTCAGCCTGGTAAAAGTCAATTATTAAATAAAAAGCTGGAGGTCAACACCAGCACATGGAAAATGCAGTATTTTTCAATAAAACCTAATTCAGTTTGTACTGGTTGTCAAAATAATCAATTAGGGTAAACTGATGTTTGATAATTCATTTGTCTTACGCCTTAATCCAGCCTGTCAATTAAGCATTAATGAAAATTTATTAATTCTACAAATGAACAATCATCAGCTATCTTATGCTAATCCTGATATTGCCATCACGACATTCTTTCAAAAATTATCTGTGACGGGCGGCACACCTAGCTCGCTGTGGGAAACCATACAAGATCTAAATACAACATTCACTCTACCGCTTTTATATTATTGGTTAGAACGGTTAGCACAAAACATCATGTTGTGCTTCGATTTAATCGAAGATAATAAAAATCTGCTCAGCATCGAACCGATGATTGAGCCCATACGCATACCGGATGAAAAGAATATCATCCATGATAAATGGATGCTTTCGCGATTTGCTTATATTCGAAAACATCAAGAATGTTTATTGATTGAAAGCCCCCTAGGCAATGCACGGGTTTTTATAAAAAACCCTAAAATTTTATCAATCGTGGCATTATTAACTCAGCCCTATTCGATCATTGAATTAATTGAAATCTTGCCGGAGTGGTCTTTAATTTCCTTAACCAAAGTATTTCAAGTGCTGCATGCGGCCGCTATGCTTGAAAATCCAAAAAATACTGCCGGAACACCTTCAGCTGTATTACAACAATGGGAGTTTCACGATTTATTATTTCATACTCGTAGCCGGAATGGGCGGCACAATTATCCCAGTGGCGGCACCTTCTATTTTCTAAATAAAACTGAAATACCACCGGTGGTACACCCAGCATTTAATAATGAAAATCACATACCGCTCCCCACAACTCATTATGGCCTAGATAATGCGGACTCTTTTAAAACGATTTTAGAGCAACGATGTTCAATTCGTGTTCCAGGCCCCCAGGCCATTAATCTACACCAACTGAGCGAATTCCTGTATCATGCTGCTCGAATAAAATTTATTTCTCCAATCACTGAAGGGAAGAATTATAGTCACAGCAAGCGCAATTATCCTGGTGGAGGCGCTATGTATGAATTAGAGCTTTATCTTGCGATTTCCCGTTGCCAAGGGATTGAATCTGGATTATATCATTACAATCCACATCAGCATTCTTTAGCACCCATTGCTGTAGAAGCCATTGAATTAGAAAATTTTATCAACCAATCAGGGCTCTTCCAAGCGCCTGATATTTTCATTATTATTACCGCGCGATTTGCCAGAATGAGTTGGAAATACCAATCCATCGCTTACGCCACAACTCTCAAAAATGTCGGATCTCTATTTCAAACGTTCTATCTGGTCGCGACTGCTTTAAAATTAGCGCCTTGCGCTATCGGGAATAGTAATTCGGATGCGTTCGGTCAATTAGCAGGATTAAATTATTACGAAGAATCATCCGTAGGTGAATTTTTATTAAATACTCATTACCCAGAAAATTCAAACGGAATAATTTTTTAAATTAATGTCTTCTGCTGTTCCCATTGTTACTAAGTCATTGATGAATTTTTTTAATGACGAAACGAAACTGACAATTAAGTTCTCATCAAATAGTTTTTTGCGATAAGTGAGCCTAAATTTAATTTTTCCTGGATCCTTGTCATCGTACCCAAGACCGAATTCAGTAAATGCTTGGCTACTCCAGCTTAGATTAATTGGTTCGGTGGATACATTTTTCAATTGCAATAAATTTGAGCTTCCAAAATGACTCTGGACAAAACTAACATTAAAACAATTGACCGAATCAATATGGTTTAACTCGTCTTGATTTTTGAATATTTTATATAATGAATAAGATTGGTAATCCCTAACCTTTTTTCTTTGCATAACCACATTTTTCAGCAAATCTTCGAATGTTATAAAATTATCGATTTCAAGTTTTAATAAGACCAATTTGATAAAACAACCGATAACATCTTGATAGCCGCCGGAACGCATATTGACTGGATAGACTATTAATATCTTGGATTGATTAGCATATTTCGATAGTATAAATCCATAAGCAGTAGCTATGAGCAAAAATAGAGTTGCTTTTCTTTTTCTGACATATTTTTTCAATGATGCTAATTTTTTTAAATTTATTTCAAAAAATATATGATCACTGGCAATATCACCAATTTTTGTGTTTAAATCGTCGGCATTAAAATTTACTTTATAAGGCAACCGCACGCTAAGCGGTATATTATCGACAAAACGTAACCAAAATTTTTTACATGCTGATAGATAATCCGGATCACTGTATTTTTTTTCTGCTTTAATCAATTCATCAAACTTGAACGGCTCTTTATAAACTAGTATTTCCCGCTTTTTTTTACCAGAAATTAGCTGATTATATATAAAAGAGATTTCTTTTTGAAATATCATCGCAGATGTTCCATCGCAAATGATATGATGAGCACTGAAGACCAAATAATACTGGCCGGGCTCATCACAAGTTTTTAATAAATAAATTCGCAATAAATTATCTTTAGTTAGATTGAATGGCTTATCCAGCATTTCCCTTAATTTTAATTTAATATTTTGACTATTTTTAAAAATTAATTCTTGATAGAAATCTTGTACTTTGTAATCCAACTTGTAACATTTTTCATCATTTTCACTAAATCTTGCACAAAGAGATTTATTATTTTTTACAACTATCTCAAGCGCTTGTTTTAATTTTTCTGTGTTTACATTTCCAACAAGTTTGAATGTAAGTGAAACATTAGAAGAAATTCTATGAGGACTCAATAACCATTCTCGAAAGAACCCTTTCTGATATTCAGATATTGGTAACAAATTGTTTTCCAGGCTCATTGATTATCCTTTCTTCTACTAAGCTGGGCATAAGCCGGCCTTAGAGAAATGTAAATAGCTCTAGAATCCCCATAAATCAATTATAGACATTTTCTATAATTTTGTTTTTTTTTGTTTTGTCTACTAAAATTAGTTTATTTCTAAGAAGGAGTAATTTATGACAGATCAAAACAAGATAAAGGATATTTGGGCACGTTTGGTAGCGAAAGCATGGATAGACCCCAAATTTAAGAAAAAATTATTGACTAACTCAGACGATGTATTTCAAGAAGAGAACATCAAAATTCCTGAAAATATCAAAGTCCATATTTTTGAAAACACAGAAAAGGATTTGAATTTTGTGATTCCTATGAAGCCGAAAGGTGACCTTAGTGAGGAACAGTTAAAAAGGTATTCTGCAGGAGACTGTGGTTCCTGTAAATAAATGGTAATGGGCGGACCTCTGAGATTGAACGTTACGATTTCGAGACTTTTCGATTGAGTAACGTCAATCAGCCCAGTATTGCATTCAATGAATAAAAATTTTTCGACCCTATCTTATCACCCCGAGCAGTTGGATCAACAATTGCATTTAGTCTATCCACGTCAATGGATTATTCTAGTAATCATTTTTATTTTATTTACCGGCCTAGTGCTTTGGGGAATATTGGGCAGGGTCCGAACTGAAATTACTGCCGTAGGAATATTACTACCCGTCAATGGATTGACTCGGGTCGAAGCAATTAGCAGTGGTTTGATATCCGATATTCATCAATTTAATCCGGGAGATAAAATCCAAGCAGGTGAGGTCATTGCTAAAATCGACCAGCCTTTGTTACGCCAACAGATCATTGCGACGCAAAATTATCTTCAAAGATTAATCTCAGCGCATTCAGCACATAGAGAAACAAATAGAATTGAAGAAATTCAATATAAATTAAATTTACTACAAGCAGAATATCAATTATTTTCCTTAGTCAAAGCCGGTGTTTCTGGTGAAATCATCAGTATTGCCCCAGGAGAGGGCAATTACGTCCATCCGGGAACGCTTATTTATCAATTACAATCTGAAAATAGCCCACTTGAAGCGGTTCTTTATTTGCCGCCCGCAACACACTTGGAAAAAATCAAACCTGGATTGCCGGTAGAAATCTATTTGAATATCCCTCCTCGAGAAGAATTAGGGTTTATCAAAGGCGTTGTAACAAAAGTGAGTCAATTTCCAGCGAGCGATTTTACAATTAATCAACAACTGGATAATGAAGCACTAACGAAATTTTTCCTAAAAAAAGGGTCGCCTTACATTATCAATGTAACTTTAGATAATCGAAAGAAAAATCATCTGCCGTTAACTAACGGTATGTTATGTAGTGCCCGCATTATTATTAATCAGCAATCTCCTCTTAAATGGTTATTTTCACCGCAAAAACAGTATGTCGAAAATATTCAAAAAAATTAAAAGAAACCGGGTAAAAACGCCATTGTTCTTGCAAATGGAGGAAGCTGAATGTGGCGCAGCTTCATTGGGTATCATTTTAGGTTATTTTGGTAAATTTTTATCGCTCGAGGAATTACGCCAATCCTGCAAAATATCCCGCGATGGCGCAAGTGGTTTGATATCTTGCAAGCCGCTGATCAGCAGGGATTAATCGCCAAAGGTTTACATGTTGATCTCGAAGAAATTAAAAAATTTCAATTTCCAGTGATTGCACTTTGGGGAAATAACCATTTTCTGGTAATAGAAGGTTATCATAAAGGCAAATTCTACTTAAATGACCCCAAATTAGGTCATCTTATAGTGGATACACATAAGTTTAACCAGAAATATTCTGGACTCGTATTATCTTTTAATAAAGCCCAAGATTTTATTCAATCTGTACCTCGAGCTAATTTATTTTTTTGGATTAAAAATCGATTCCAACGTTCCTTAGATTCATTATTCGTTATTATTTTTATTAATTTTTTCTTGGTGATATGCACTATTTTAATAACACTTTTTACTAAAAAATTTATTGATATTTATTTTGTTGATAATTCATCTCGACTCCTTCAATCTATTTTAATATGCATCACCTTCGTTATTTTAGGAATTTTCATACTCAGATTTTTACAACAAAAGCAATTATTAAAATTACAAACCAAATTAAAAATGACAACTTCATATCAATTTATTTGGCATTTACTTTCTCTGCCGGTTAAATTTTTTCATCATCGCAATTTATATGATTTACTGCAGAAAGCACAATCGAATCCTCAAATTGCTGAATTTTTACTTAAAAATATATTTGTTAATTTGCTCAATTTAGTCAGCATGTTTATTTATTTCGCTGTCATGTTCTATTTCAGTATTTTTTTATCAATAATCAGTATTTTTTTTGTTAGCGTTAATTCTCTCATCCTGTATTTTTTAGCACAAAAAAAACGTGAGGGTAATCTGCGCGTTCTACAAGAGAAAGGCAATTTACTGTGGACTATTATAAGAGCATTACGAATGATGACTAATCTTAAAAGTATGAATGGAGAAGAAGAATTATTCATACGTTGCTCCGGTTATAAAGTTAAAATTATAAATCTCATACAACAATTAGGCTCCTATACCGAAATTTTAAAGGCTTTCGCACTAACTCTTTTCTTGTTAATGAATTTTGTTGTGTTTGCAACAGGTACTTGGCAGATCATGCATGACAAACTCACTTTAGGGACTCTGATTGCTTTTCAACTACTTCTGGTAAATTTTAACGCCCCTATTAATAATTTGGTAAAACTCGCTACAGAAATTCAAGATGTCATTGCCAAAATTTTTCGGGTTGAAGATGTATTACATTATTCAGAATCCGTTTCCTTATCCCCGGCAGTGGAAAAAAGTGAAAACCGGATTAAACCACTTAAAACTTATATAGAATTACAAAATGTAAGCTTTGCCTATAGTCAAAATACGCCTTTAATATTAGAAAATATTTAACCTTTCGCTACAACCAGGGCAATGGTTGGGAATTGTAGGTGCTAGCGGGAGCGGTAAAACGACATTGGTTAAGTTAATCATTGGCTCAGAAAAACCCTGGTCAGGTTGTATTTTTCGAAATAATATAACGAATTCTTTAGCCGTTGTGCATCCACAGCCGGTTTTATTTCAGGGTAGCATTATTGACAATATAACGCTTTGGAACCACTCGATTAGTTTAGAACAGATAGTTCAAGCCGCCAAATTGAGCTGCATTCATGACCTTATTAATACCCGACTGGGAAAGTACCATGCCACATTGGGCCAAGAGGGAAATAATTTTAGCATTGGCGAACAGCAGCAAATAGAAATAGCCCGAGCTTTAATCGATCATCCTACGGTGCTGATTTTAGATGAAGCCACGGCTTGTTTAGATCCTTTGACGGAAAGAAAAATTTGGGAAAATATGCTTAAGGTTCAAAGCACGGGCATCATCATTACCCATCAAGCCAGTCTACTCAAAGATTGTCATGAAATTATAGTATTAGAAAAGGGTAAAATTATAGAACGTGGCCCGCACAATATTATGGCCCATTCAGCGATTTATCAAAATCTAGTCGTGGAGAACCCGAGTTATGGATAATCCAGTACAGACAGAAAAAAGAAATTTATCCAATTTATTTTATAAATTAACTCATCTCTTTATGCCTGCTAAAACTTCACGCTATGCGTATAAAACAGGTGATGCGTTACATGATGCATTATTAATGGCTGCACAAGCGTCTAGGATCCATTTAAAACCGATTAGAACACCTCATATTACCGCCCCCATGGATCGACTAAAATTTTATTTACAACATTACCAGCTGGCCTGGCGATTGGTTTCTTTAACCCCTAACATGCACATAAAATATGCTTCTCCCTTATTGGCTTTTACTAAGCAAGAAAATAATCCCATCGTGTTATTAGCAGCAAAGACTGGCGGCTACAAGATGATATCTCCTTCAATGATGCAGCCAAAAAAACTAGATACCGAAATGTTCGATTCTTTGGATAGGACCGCTATTATGTTTTTCAGAACTTTTTCCGAAAAATCGCAAACCGGTAAAGACTTAATACGTTTTGGGTTGCAAAACAATTTCAGGAATTTATTGAACTTAATGATATTAACTTTATTAACCGGTTTGATTGCCCTAACGGCGCCTTTTGCTGTGAAAATTTGGTTTAGTAGCATTATTCCAGAAAAAAATTATTTTTTATTTTTTGAATTATGCATCATCGGGATAGCACTGATATTTTTACTAGGCATGCTAAGTTATATCGGCCTCATGCTGATATTACGTGTACAAACTCAATTAGAATTAGCCCTGAGTGCGGGTTTCTTTTATCGACTGTTTCAATTACCACTCTCATTTTTTCGCAACCATTCTATTGGTGAATTAATGCAACAAAGTTTATGCATTAATGATTTAAGCCAAGAAATAGCGCATTTTTTACCATACTTCATGATTAACAGCATTGTACTGATAGTGAATTTAATTTTTATGTTTACGATAAGTCCTTTGTTGGCTACTATCATGGCTTTCTTTATCCTGATCTTTTTTATCTCTATTGGCACTATTGCCCACTACCAAAGTGAAAAACAAACTCAACAATTAGAATTAGAAGGGAAAGTAAATAATTTTTTAATAGATGTTTTAAATGGCATCGCCAAATTAAGAGTTGCAAGCGCCGAAATGAGAGCTTTTATCACTTGGGGAAACCTATTTTTTAAATGGCTAAAATGTTCATTACAAATCGATAAATTGAGCGATAGCACCACTATGCTATGTTCTATTTACTTTCCCGCGGCTTTACTGATATTTTTTTTGGCTTTAATCGCATTAAACATTACCCTTGGAATCAGCTATTTTTTAACATTTTTTGCTGCGCTCGTTTTATCTTTATTTTCTAGTTTAACGCTGGCTTTACAAGTTGTTCATTTTTTTCACATCAAGGTTTTATTTAAAATGAGTAAACCCATACTTCATGCTTTACCCGAGACTAAAAGGCATAAAACCAACTCCGTGAATATTGAGGGTAAAATAGAAATGAATCAAGTCTCTTTTCATTACCATCCTAAAAATAACTGGATTATTGACAAAATGAGCTTTGAAATTAAAGCCAATGAGTTTGTTGCCTTAATTGGTAATACTGGCATTGGAAAAACCACGGTTTTTCGTCTGCTGATGGGTTTGGAAACCCCCATTGCAGGCGCAATTTATTTTGATGATAAAGATGAAACGGATATTGACATTCACGCTATTCGCAGTCAAATAGGGCATCTGGATCAAAATGATAAACTGATCCCTGGGAGTATTTTGACGAATATCACAGGATTTGGGCAACATTCTGAGGAAGAAGTTTGGGATACCTTGGATAGAGTGGGTTTGCTTGATGAAATTAGAGCAATGCCGATGGGTCTTCATACACGTGTGGGCGAAAGCGCCGAGACTATTTCTGCTGGGCAAAAACAAAGAATTCTACTGGCCCGTGTCTTGATTAAGCATCCAAAAATATTGTTATTAGATAATTCTAATAGTGTATTGGACCACTTATCTCAATCGAATATCGATCATTGTCTATCACAACTAACCATGACACGCCTGGTAATCACCAGACGTGTGAGCACCTTACAATGTGTTGATAGAATTCTAGTCCTGTCTGCAGGTAGAATTATTGAAGCCGGTGCTTATCATGAATTGCTCCAATCGAGTCATTACTTTAGAAAGTTTCTTGTCGAAAATGCTTGCGATTCAGGAAATTAATCTTTAAGATAACCTGTCTTAAAAATAAGGAAAAGATTATGGCAAAAAATAAATCAATGTCGCCCGCAGATGAGGATATTTATGATTCACTCTTGGCCGGTGATGAATTAGAAGATGTCGAAGAAGACATGCTGAACACCTTTGGCCAAGTAGCCGAGGCGTCCGTCGAACATATGAAAGTCGCTTATAAACTAACCAGACTCATCGTCGAAACGCGCAAAGAAAATAATCTGAGCACTAAAGATATCTTAGATATTTTCAGGCAAGCTGCAGCGACTATTATGGATAGCACACCGCTCAAAGCACTATTTGAGAAAGTTTAACACCTGACGGCTTAAGTTATAGTGAGCGTTTTAAGCGGAATGTTTGGCTTTGTGCCGGAGGGAGTTTGAAGGCTTAATAACATTTGTGAGGATAAAGTAGATTTTTCTTTTACCTGAGTAAATTTTTCTTCCGCTGGGACGCGGAGAGACTTAGAAAAACCTTTTACAGCAGTCACGCAGCTAATTAGCGCTATGATTTTATCTGAGCTCATTGGTTTGATGATAGAACAGTAACGGCCATCATATAATTCTGAAATTTGCTGAATAGTTTTTTCAGGATTGTCTGGCGTGTGCGCTATTTCTAAAGCCAAAAAGTGGCTATACACAAAACTAATACTGGGTTTTTCGCGCTCCTGCGTATCAGTTAAAATATTTTTAATATATTCCAGATGGACGCTACTTTTTTCAATCGCTTCATTGGCTTTGGGGAATAAGAAAGCAAAAATACCGCATTCTCTCAATAAATCAAAATTAAATGAGGTATCGCCATTTAATAATAATTGGCTGAGAGACCGGGTTAGATCACCCCAAATTCCTTTAATTAAGCATGAATCAAATTCCTCATTTTTTAATAAATTTTTAACATGTGAACCAGGAAATGGTATGCTGTAATTCTGACAAAGACTTAACAAATCAAAAATATTTTGCGGCTTGTGAATAAAATCGCCCTGTCCTCTTATCCAGAAACTATAATAACCTTGATAGTCAATCTGAACAACGACTCCCATACTATGCAATAAAAACAAATCTTTTAGATGAAAATGATCAAGAAAATTGGTCAGATTTTCTAAATTAAAAGCATCGGCTTCAATGCCGGAAAAATTACCCGAAAATAATTGTGAAAGTATGTTTCTCTCGTAAAGAAAATATAAATAGCCTTTTTGAAACTCTGGTTCGATCTTGGCTAGTTCTGAATAGATTCGGCCAAATAGACTCGTGTTACTATTTATTTTTTTAATATTTAATTCTTCAGCTGATTTATGCATCGCCTTTTCCACGCGCGAAGCCAGCTTGAGCGGTCGCGTGTTCGCTAAGCGGCAAAACCGCAACATACGCACCAGATCTTCCTTAAAATGTTTCTCAGGATCTTGTGGCGTCTCCAGAATATCAGATTTTAGATGCGCGAGAGCTTCTGCGCTGGTTTTAAAATATTTTTTTGGATAACAAAATGTGCCTTTGAATTTTTCACGGGGTAAAGGGGATGGCTTTAAAATAAAACCGTTAATCAGTGCGTCAGGCGCCTTACAATCTTCCGTTTCTAAAAGAGTAATATCTGCATTTAGACTTGTTTTTGCTCGATAAATATTTTTATCAAAAGGCATTTGAAAAGCGTCAAATTGAGTTTTTAGCATGTGCACAAGATCTCTTCTGACATCTGGATTCTGGGATTTTATTATGATCATAATATCTATATCATTTGGTGTCTCGCCTAAGTATTTATCCCTGACAAAGCCACCTTTAATATAAACTTCAATGTCGGATAGGGCAAATTTGCTAAGCTCGGTAAACAATTCATTTAACGATTTATCAAAATAAACTTCTTCCAATTCCTTCATCGGCAACCAAATATTGGGCTCGGTTTTTTTCTCCTTGGATTCTTCATTTATCACATTTTGAATATCGAGTGAAGAACTGGGCAATGAAGGCACGTCAGAAAGGGTTGGCGAATGAGAAGCTGGTGTCAAAGAGGATGATTGGTCGGAGATAGCAATGTCGTTGCTTTTTATCTTTTTAAGTTCTTGCTCTTTTGCCTTCTTTGCCTGTTGCCGTATATGTTTTTTTTGTAATTTTGTTAGCTTCGGTCTTTGATCTTTTCTTTCTGCCTTCTCTTCGTCTGAATCATAATTAAAAGTAAGCATGTTATTCGCTTTCTTTTGCTCTATAGGGTGGTTTGTGACCCCTGGTTTTTTTTGTTGCTTAGCAGGGGTTGAGGTTGGTGGAGCTAGGAGCGTGAATCGGTTTGGGCTATATAGTTTCATATGGCCAAAATTTTACCATATGTTTATTTAATATACAATAATTGGTGAAAAATTAATTAGCGCAGAGAGAACCAGAAGCGTTTGTCTGGGCAGCATTAAAGGTACGATTGTTTTCGGTGGTGCGAAAAACGTTGCTGGCGCCGGATAGAATCCAGTTGTTATCGCCCAGCTGAACGTAGCTATTACTGGGCACGCTGAGCCAATTCAGCGTATTTGAATCCCCGTTGCCCACGGTCGCTCCCAAGCTTTGGGCGTACCATTGCATTTGTTCTTTGGTGAATTGTCCGTCCATGTTGGCTTGAATTTGCAATTGGTAAATATGTTTGGGATATTTTTTATCTTCCGTCATTTTTCCAGTATCGATGACTTTGGCGGCATAGCTTGCAATCAAGGGTGGGCGTTCGCAAACCACCGGATAACTCGCTTGTAATTGACTGACGCAATCGACGGTTAAACTCTGTGCGAACTCACCCATTTGTGGTTTGCATCCAACCACATGAAAATAACTATCCAAAGCTCTTTGCAAAGATTTTACATCGCTGGATACTTGCAAGCTCTGAGACCGGCGGACTTTTTGTTGATAATGGTTAATGGTCCATGCCGCAATAGCTGCAAAACAAACCAAAACGAGCAACACTTCTAGCAATGTATAACCACGTTGTTTCATGCAACTCGTTTTTATGCTCCAGTGGTGTTGTTTACAGTCACCGTAGCTTGCCCTGCACCACAAGTAACCATTTGTCCACCGGTGTTTTTATTGTTATAGCTTTCTTGCAAATTCTTACACAGTGCTGAATTACCAGGCAAGGGAATGATTAAAGTCGCTTGATTAGTTGTTCCAGATAAAGAAATTTGTCCGCCCCATGGGGTATATTGTGTACAAGTATTACCGTTACCAGTACAAGTCAAATTTTTGCTGTCTGAACTGAGATAACCCAAACTCACTAAATTGCTCACATTGACATTAGAAAAACCACTATTGTTAAAACCATAACTGTGAATGGCTGATATATCCGCTCCAATTATTGTTCTTACCATATTCAATTTTTGGCTTTGCGTAGCAGTCAAGGCATATTGAGTGACCATGACCAAAATAACGGAAATAATTGAGAGGGATAACAAAACCTCTAACAAGGAAATACCCACTTGTTTACTCAAATTACTCAATTTTTTCATAACATTTTTTCCTCAAATCTAATATCTAATATCTAATCATACATAGTCTAAAATAACGAATTAATATAACATAACTGACGCAGCTTTGCATTAAGTTAGCGTACTACCTACTGTGTAGATACCAAATACAATGGTCATGGCAATTACGGCGCCCAATATTAACAACAAAGCACCAATGAACCTGCCAGTACGTTCAATTTGTTGCACGGTTCGTACTCTGGCTTGCCGGCCCAAGCTTAACAACGCCTGTTCAAAGCCTTTGCCACGCGCAACCACACGCAGGCGCACTAAATCGGCGTGACTGATTAAATTGGTATTCAACACCTCAGCAATGTTTTCTTGGCCTCCGCTTAAATGATATTCCATCTGTAACAGATGCCAGGATAAGTAGGGCGTAGCCTCATATTGCATCGTGCTCAAGGCTTGTTTTAACACCACGCCATTGGCGAGTAATACACCCAACGTTTCCATAAATCGAGAAGCCAACAAGGAGCGATAAATAGAAAGCAATGGGATATCATCAATCCAACTTCTCATGTGACCAGTAACGTTTTTTAATACGTTATTGATAATGATGGTTAATAGGATGACGGTAATAATCATCAACCACCAGCCGCCTTCCACCCAGGTCCCGATTCGATATAAATTCTGACCGACCGTCGGCCACTCTGCTAAAGGTTTCATTTGCACAAAGCCGGTGAGCACGGAGTTTTTGATAAATACTGTCATAATCAATGCTAAAACCATCACCGTTAAGGGGTATAATGTAGAAGCTAAAAATGCGCTTAAAGTGCTGGAATAATCTTTATAGGTGTCGGCGGCTGCGCGCAAAGTTTGCGTTAAAGTACCACTCGCTTCACCCACGCGAATGACTTCAACCACTGGATGCGAAAACCAGGCTTGCATACCCTCAGCTAATCCTTGTCCTTTGAATAAACTGGTGGATATTGCTTTTGCAACGATTTTAGTAATGCCTTCCGAAACTTCGATAATCACATCAATCGCTTGGCTAGCCGGCACCCCGTCTTCAATTAATGCAGCTAAATCCTGCAGAAATTCCTGCTGTCTTTTGTGATTAAATTGAAATAAATAAAACCGGTATTTTAGTTTATCAATAATTTTAGATCGGCATCAGTAAACTCACCCGCTAAAGCTTCCGCATCCAAAGGATCGACTTTTCCCATTTTGACCAAATTTAATAACTGATCATGATAACTTTGCCAGCCATTTTGTTTTAAATACTTAATCCATGGGGTGGGTTTATTCTCATAAACATACTGACGGCTTTGTTCATCCATCCATACCATTTCTGCCACTACGGTACGGCCATGGATACCCAATCCATGACACTTGGCGCAATCATGCCCACGGCCTTTAACTACTGAAAAATACTGGCCAAAAACCCTATTCCAACGTGAAAAATGCGGCAAATGCCGTTCTGATTGTTCTATAGGGATAGCGCAGTTCGGACATAAGAAGGGAGCCAGTCGTTGACAAATTAAAACAATCAGTAAATCCGGACTGCCCAATAAAGCAGAAGAAATGCCTAAATCCGTTAAGCGGGTCACAATTCCCGGCGCACTGTTCGCGTGGACGGTGGAAAAAACTAAATGGCCGGTTATCGCTGCACGCACCATTACATTCGCGGTGTCTTCATCTCGCATTTCGCCTAAAACAATAACATCCGGGTCCATTCGCAACACGGTTCGGGCCATGCTGGCAAAGCTACGATCATAATGATCGGTATTTACCGGAACTTGAGTAACTCGCACCCACAACTTTTTCAACCGGGTCTTCAATCGAATACACTTTGCGAAAATCTTCGACTAATTGCATGCAAGAAGCCAAAGTGGTGGTTTTCCCGGAACCTGTAGGCCCGGCTAAAATAACAGCGCCATATGGCATATGCAAAGCGCGTTTCAGCATGGCGACTTGATCGGGCAAATAGCCTAAAGTTTCTAACGTCGGACATCTTGTTCGGCTGTGGTTAATATACGCATCACCACATCAAATCCGCCGTGCGCAGGTAAACTGGCTAAACGTAAGCGTATTTCGCGATCATCAATAATCAGCGGCATGGAAGCATTTTGCGGCACCAATGGATTAAAATGGGTAATGTTGTGATCAGTTTCTTTATTGAAAGCCACAGAAGAAATTTCCCGCGCCAATTTGGGCAGCCATTCGGCATGTAAAAATAGTTCACCATGTTTACGAAAACGAATACGCGCAATATCCGGGCGAACTTCTAAGTGAATATCCGTTGCTCCCACATCCAATGCTGCTTTGACCAATAAACGTAAACGTTGTTGTTGCGTGCTGACTTCGGTTAATTCATCTTGTTCATCATCGTGGAGGCGCCGCTCTTCTGCATTCTCCAGCAATACCGCAATTAAAGTGCTGGTTGCGGGAAATACTAACCCGGGAATTAACCCTTTGTTGTGCATCACGATTTTGCAATTTTGCACAATGCGTGATGTCGGATTTGAAGACAAGATGGTTCCACTTTGTAAAACTGCAACTTGCTGATGTTCGCGGCACCAACCCAACATTTCCGGCATAGCATGATCTTTAGGACTTAAATCGGATTCGCTACCTAATATTTTTCTTTGGACCAGCTTTGAAAACTGTTCAAGCAGCTGTTGTTCTTCGGAGGGTTGCTTCATCTACGCATTTTAGCTGTAATTTACCTGAAATGTCAAGCATTTCACGCGGGATTTTATTTTATATCCGATTGCGGCTAAACGTTTTTCTAGACGGCAATGGTTGAAAAAAAATCGCTGGAGGCTTGTTTATTGCTGATGCCGGCGGTAGTAGGGATCAAAAATGTAAGCTTCGCGGCGCACTTCTTCATGCCGGGTATTTTGATATTCATTCGCGTAACGAGCTTGATTTTGTTGATAATCTCCGCTGATTTTTAATAATGCACGCGCCAATGGGTCATTATCGCGCATCAATTCTACAGCGCCGGCGTCGGCCATGTATTCGCGCGTACGGCTTAACAACAACATCAGTAAAACGGTAATCAGCGGTAAAACATAGCGTAAAACAACAATAATGATAATGAGCCAGCCACCACCTTCTCTTTCCCGGCTGCGGCGGCCGCTGCCAAAAATAACGCCATAAAACAAGATATCAATCAAAATCAGCATTAAATTAGCTAAAACCGAAGCCATTAAAGTTAATTTGATATCCATGTGACGCATGTGGCTTAGCTCGTGCGCCATTACCGCTTGTAACTCTGCTCGATCTAATTTATCCAACAAACCTTGCGTGATCGCGACCATGGCCGATTTTTCGCTAAAGCCACTGGCAAAGGCATTCATATAATCGGCTTCGACAATATAAATTTTGGGCATGTAATTTAAACCGGCAGCGACTTTCATTTCTTCAACCGTATTATAAAGTTGTTTTTCCTCTAGGCTGCGCGTGTTATTCGCTGTCACTTCATGATATTGTGTTCCCAATAACATTCATTTGTCAAAAGTAATGGCGACCCATAAAGAAATCAGCGCCACTAAGGAGGTAATTGCCGTTGCATACGGGGTTAAACGTAAGGTAAATAACGCATGGGTGATTAACGAAAGTGAAGCATGGGGATATTTTTCGCTATAAATAAACAAGTCAATGACAAATCCTAACGCCATGTATAGCAGGATAAAAAGGATCATCACTAACATGGTACGCCGTTTGTTTTGGCGTAGTGATTGACGCCAATCAGGCGTACGGATTATTGAAACGCTGAGATAAGTTTGCCATAGGCTTTACATTTTAACGGTATAATCTTCGGACTTTTGATTTTTTCTTCACCCAACATTCCAATAAGGAAAATTAAAATCTAATTTTTCTGCAAACGGATTTAACAACGATGGATTCAAAAAACGATTTTTTCTTGGCGTTATAACGTTCAACGCTGTCATTATAAGCTTGCTTGGAATACGCCAATTTGTTTTCTGTATTGACAATTTCTTCCTGCAATTGCAAGGCATTTTGATTGGCTTTTAAATCTGGATATTGTTCAAAAACCACATTTATACCAGAAGAGATTTCCGAAATTTTATTTTCCGCGTCAATTCTCGCTTGTTCATCGCCACTTGCTTTTGCCTGTTGGGCCTGACCGGAAAGCCACTACATCTTTTAAAGTGGTTTGTTCGTAATCCATATATTTTTTAACAACCTTAACTAAGGATTCAAAAACTTTATATCGGCGATCCAACTGAATATCTATTTGCTTTTCATTGTTACGCACCGCTTCAATCATGCGATAATGCGTTGTAAACCGCAACGGTGTAAAAAATTAAAAGAAGAATAACGACAATTACTGTTATAATAATACCCATAACACCCTCATAAAAAACTTTCTACTATTTAAACCAACAAAACTTAAGGTTTTATTAAATTAGATTTATTAGTCACCATATTTACTGCCCAGATAGGCCCCACCAGCCGCACCCGCTACCCCGCCAATAACCGCGCCGTCGTGCCGCCCAAAGCGCTACCCATCAAAGCGGCAGCGGCGGCCCCTGCCGCTGCACCAATCGTGCCATTGGCGGTTGGATCTCCTGTACATCCGGTTAACATTAAAGAAATGATCAAGCTAGATGCGGCTAGAATATGAATCCCTTTCATAATTTCTCCCTTTACTACCTTTAATATTGCTTCTAATATTAAAACTAGTAGATGAAAGAATAAATGACAAATACCCATCCTCAAAGCGATTAGGTTTGAGTATAGTTGAAAACCGGCAAGTATGGTATTATTAAATAGCATATCTGCATAAAAAAACAATATCTTAAGAGGTTATAATTTATGGCAAAACCGCAACGGCAAGGGGGTAATCCGGGAATACTGTTTGACCCTTTACAATATATGAAGCGTCTGGAAGCCGTGGGTTTTACACGTGAGCAAGCGGAAGCCCAAGCAGAAACGTTTCTGATTATAGCGCAGAAGCAATTAGTCACTAAACAAGACTTGAAAGAAGTTGAGGCGCAATCAAAACAAGACTTGAAAGAAGTTGAAGCACAATTAAAACAAACTTTGAAAGAAGTTGAGGCGCAATTAACAAACCAAATTAAAACAGTTGAGGCGCAATTAACAAGCCAAATTAAAACAGTTGAGGCGCAATTAACAAGCCAAATTAAGGAAATCGACTTCAAAATTAAGGAACTCGAGTCAAAAACGATGGTAGAGATCGAGTTATTGAGAAGGGATTTGAAAATATGGTTTGGCGGTATGTTGGTAGGACTAGTTGTTGTTATGTCCGGGATTATGACTTTAATTGTTCATTTAGGTGGGCATTAATTCAAACCTGATCTAACTAAATCGCGTAGGGTTTCTAACGGCGAAGCACCGCCTAATTCACGGCGTGGAGCCCTATTTAAACTTTCTTCTATTTCCCATAGTTTAATCTCGCCATTTCGCGACCTTTGCTTGGCTTGCAGAAACTTTTTATAGTACTTAGCGATCATTTGCATCACGGGAGCAAGGTTTTGATTTTCGATTTGCCCAAAGGTAATCACAGAACAGAATTTAATAATTCTGTGTATTGGTCATCGGATAGGAAATTAGTACTCAATAATTTTGAAATTTTTCCGCGAATATTACTAAAGAGTTGATTATACGATTCTGGAGAAGAAAGGTCTAAAAATTCGATTAAAGTTAATAAAGTTTGATTATGCACAATCAGCAAAAATTCATTTTGTAAGAATGTTAACACCTGGGCATACCAATTTCCCAGGATATGAGAGGGTTTCTCATTTTCATACCTTTGCTGCTGCGGCCAAGAGCTATAAACTTGAGTAAGCAATATCCTTTCACATTGTATATGCATTTTATAATACCTGGGATGTTTTTAAGGCAGTATTTTGGACTTTCACCAACCAATCACGTGTATCAGCAATCCTACCCGTTTGAATGCCGACTAAATTATCATAAAGTTTCTGTGTATACGGACCCGTGTTAAAACCTTGAAAAATTTTTTCACGCCCTTGATAAGCCAATGAACCGATAGGCGTCACTATAGCTGCTGTGCCGGTGCAAAAACATTCATCCGCCTCCAGCAAAGTATGGAGCGGTAAGGGCTCCTCAACCACCTCCATGTGTAAAACCTCGTGGGCCAATTCAATAACGGAAGCCCGGGTTACGCCAGATAAAATGGATGGGCTTAAGCTAGGGGTTAACAACCGGTTTGCTTTAACACAAAAAACATTAGCAATACCGGCCTCCTCTACATACTGGTGATGAACGGCGTCCAGATAAATATTACCGGCAAAGCCTTGTTCTTTGGCCTGGGCTGCCGGCAATAGTGTAGGGGCATAATTACCGATAAATTTGGTATGCCCAACGCCGAGAGGCGCGGAGCGATGATAAGAATTACAAACTTCAAACTTTACCGGCATAATATCCCCGCCTTTAAAATAATTACCCACGGGAGAACAATACACCACGAAAATATATTCGGTAGCAGGAGCTATCCCTAAAATAGGACTAGTTCCCCATAAACAAGGCCGGATATATAGACTTCCCAATCCAGAGGGGGGAACCAACTCCTCATTCCGACGCACCAATTCATGCATGATTTCTAAAAAATATTCCTCGCTTACCGGGGGTATACATAACCGTTCCGCCCCCTCAACAAAACGTATAGCATTCTCTTCAGGGCGAAACAAAACAATCTGCCCATTCCACAAACGATGGGCTTTGAGTCCCTCAATTAGGCCTTGGCCATAATTCAATACGACGGCGGCTGGAGACATGGAAATGGGGCCAAACGGCAAAAAACTCCCTTCCATCCATTGCCCATCTTCTGAAGTTTTAGCTAAAAACATGGTCTTAGTTGCATTTAGCTTAAAAGTCAGTTTATGCCAATCAACAATTGTTTCCATTATTCATCCAAAATTTCTAAAGGTTTCGGAGTATATCACCACCCTCCTTAAAGAGACAAGTCCAAATTCTGCGCGAATTCTGCGTTATTCCGCCCTAGAAAGTATTCTTTGAAGTGGCGGGATAGCCGGAACCCCCTTCATAGAATAAATGTTTTCTCAGATTAAATTTAATGGTAAAATAACAAAATGAGAAAAGAAATTTTATGTGTTGAACATTCTTTACCCATAGGCAGCATTAGTGCGTATAGTCATTGGGTTAATCAAATTCCCATGCTTTCAGCGGAAGAAGAATCAGACCTTGCTGAACAATTAATAAAAAACAACGACTTGGCTGCGGCGCGTAAACTCGTACTGAGTCACTTGCGGCTGGTCGTTCGCATCGCTCGTGGTTATGAAGGGTACGGTTTGCCCGAAGCTGACTTAATTCAAGAGGGAAACATCGGGTTGATGAAGGCGGTAAAACGCTTTAATCCCAAAATCGGTGTCCGCTTAGTTTCCTTTGCTATCCATTGGATCCGCGCAGAAATTCATGAATATGTCTTAAAAAATTGGCGCATCGTAAAAATCGCCACCACCAAAGCGCAACGTAAGTTATTCTTTAATTTACGCAAAATGGCTAAAAATCGGGGTTGGCTGAGCCGTAGCGAAGTGGAAATGGTTGCTTCAGAACTCAATGTTAGCACCAAAGATGTCCAACAGATGGAAGCTCGTTTAAACAATTATGATGAATCTTTCGATGGTATTGAAGCCGACGAAGAATCTGGAAATTGGGGCGCTCCTGTCCATTATCTTGAAGATTTGAATACCAACCCGGCTAAAGCCTTAGAAAATGAAAATTGGGATGGCCAACAGGAAAAATTGGTGTATTCAGCGCTCGAAACACTGGATGAACGCAGCCGTGATATTTTGCAGCAACGTTGGCTGAATGAGGAAAAAGCAACCTTGCATGACCTTGCAGCCCGGTATCAAGTTTCAGCAGAAAGAATACGTCAACTGGAAAAGAATGCTCTGTCGAAAATGCGCGGGGCTATCGCGGTAGAATAACAGTCCGTTTTTATTTAAGGAGAAAATATGCGCTTCACAAAAAATTTGTGCTTACCGTTGGTTTTAACGCTCACGACAACCTTTAGCTTTAATCCTGCCTTAGCTGCCAATAAAAATGCGTCAGCCACTTTCTCGCCCGAACAGCAACAAGCGATTCAAAAAATTGTGCATGATTATTTAATCGCACAACCTGAAGTGCTTTTAGAAGCCTCGCAAGCTCTGCAAGATAAAGAGCTAGCCAAGAACAAAGCGCAAGCTTTGCAGGGCATTACCAAAAATAAACAACAATTGTTCAACAATCCCAATTCACCGGTTGGCGGCAATGCAGACGGCAATGTTATTTTGGTAGAATTTTTTGATTATCAATGCGGCCACTGCAAAGAAATGCAGCCTGCGCTGGATAGTTTAATGGCCAAAAATAAAAATTTAAAAGTGATTTATAAAGAATTCCCGATTTTTGGCGCATCTTCTAATTTAGCCGCACAAATGGCTTTAGCCGCTATTAAACAAAATAAATATGTTGAATTTCACAATGCGTTATTTAAATTAGATGGTTCTTTAAATGAAAACAAGATAACTGAAGCTGCCAAATCTGTCGGCTTAAACGTCGATCAATTGAAGACGGATATGAATGCGCCAGCCATCAAACAAGAATTGGCGGATAATTATAACTTAGCCAGAGCGTTAAGCTTAGTCGGCACTCCAAGCTTTGTGTTGGCCAATAAAGACTTAACCAACTTTGACTTTATTCCCGGCGGAGTTCCTGAAAAAGACTTACAACAGTCTATTGATAAATTGGCCCCAAGTAGTAATGCCAAGCAATAATCATGTGGCCTTCCTTTCTTTTCAAAATATTATCTTGCGCCTCCAACAGTATTGGGCGGCGCAAGGCTGTGTCTTGTTACAACCGTTTGATATGGAAGTTGGCGCAGGCACTTTTCATCCCGGAACATTTTTACGCGCTATAGGCCCGGAACCCTGGCGCGCCATCTTCGTACAACCATCGCGGTGCCCTACTGACGGGCGTTATGCAGAAAACCCCAACCGCAGTCAACATTATTATCAACTGCAAGTGATGTTGAAGCCGTCACCCGATAATATTCAAGAACTTTATCTGAATTCTTTAAAAGAACTCGGCGTCGATCCTCTGGTCCACGATATTCGTTTTGTCGAGGATAACTGGGAATCACCCACGCTTGGCGCCTGGGGATTGGGATGGGAAGTTTGGCAGGATGGCATGGAGATCAGCCAGTTTACATATTTCCAGCAGGTTGGCGGCCTTGACTGTCATCCTGTCAGTGGAGAATTGACTTATGGTTTAGAACGTTTGGCCATGTTTTTACAAGGCGTTGAGAACATGTATGATTTGGTTTGGATGGAAAATGGCCGTCAGCGCATTACTTATGGCGATGTGTTTCGGCAAAACGAAATCGAAATGTCCACCTTCAACTTTAAACAAGCCAATATTGCTTTGTTATTGAATCAATTTGAAAACTATGAAAAGAAGCAACCCGCTTAATAGCCGAAGGGTTATCTTTGCCGGCTTATGAAATGGTGCTGAAAGCCTCTCATACTTTTAATTTATTAGACGCGAGACACGCCATTGGCGTCACCGAAAGGCAACGTTATATTCTCAGCATTCGCAAATTAGCACAAGGTGTTGCAGAAACTTTTTATGCTGAACGGGAACGTCTCGGCTTTCCTTTGCTCCGCGAGCAATTATCATGACCACAGAAGATTTACTCATTGAAATTGGCTGTGAAGAATTACCGACAAATGCCGTCAAAACGCTTAAAGAAAAATTTTCACGCATGTTAATAGAGCATCTCACTGCTGCAAAAATATTGGCGGAAAATTATGAAGTCACCACATTTGCTGCACCACGCAGACTTGGTGTCTCTGTTACAAAATTAAATCTGCAACAAGCTGCACAAATTATTGAACGCCAAGGCCCACCTTATCAAACCGCTTATGATGCAGCAGGCAATCCTACTGTGGCTGCACAAGGTTTTGCTGAAGCTTGTGGGGTTAGTATTGAGCAATTATCTACAAAAGAAACCCCCAAAGGCCGTTTTTTATATTTCCGCGGTGAACGGCCTGGACGACCTACATTAGAAATTCTTCCCGAAATGATTACCCAGGTTTTTTACAAAATACCGATTGATCGGCCCATGCGCTGGGGTAAACATAAAGCCGGTTTTGCTCGCCCGGTGCATTGGCTGCTGGTTTTATTGGGCAAACAAATAGTGCCGGTACATGCTTTTGATTTAGAAGCAAGCAATAAAAGTTATGGTCATCGTTTTCATCATCCAGGATCTATTGTTATTGGAGAACCCAAAGACTATCGAGAAAAGATGCTTCCAGCAAAAGTTATGCCGTCTTTTGAAGAAAGAAAAAACACAATTGAGAAAAAAATTAAATCTGCTTTACCCCAAGGATATCAAGTTGAGTGGGATCAAGAACTTTTAAATGAGGTAACCGCTTTAGTCGAATGGCCCGTGGTCTTAATGGGAAAATTTAATCCGGAATATTTAAAAATCCCACCAGAAGTGCTGATCACTTCAATGAAACTGAATCAAAAATATTTTCCAGTTTTCAATGAAGCCCATCAATTACAACCTCAGTTTATTGTCGTCAGCAATATTGAAAGTGAGGAACCAGAAGCCGTTATCAAAGGCAATGAGCGTGTGTTAAACGCGCGTTTATCTGATGCCGCTTTCTTTTTTAAAAATGATTGTCAACAAAGCTTGGAAAGCCGCTTACCGCACTTAGAGCATGTTATTTTTCAAAAGCACCTCGGCAGTATTGCGCATAAAACCGAGCGCATGGTTGCCTTGGCTGAATATATTGCAACAAAAATAGGTGCGAACATTAAAACGGCAAAACAAGCTGCACAACTTTGTAAATGTGATTTACTCAGTGAAATGGTGGGCGAATTTCCCACTTTGCAGGGCGTTATGGGATTTTATTACGCATTAAACGACGGTTTAGGTCAGTCCTGCGCGTTGGCGATCAAAGAACATTATTATCCACGGCATTCCGGTGATACATTACCTGATACAAAAGAAAGCATTTGTGTGGCCTTGGCTGATAAATTAGATACTTTGGTGGGCATTTTTGGTATTCAGCAAGCACCTACCGGAGAAAAAGATCCTTTTGCATTACGCCGCGCCGCCAATGGTGTGCTGCAAATTTCAATTGAAAAAAACATCACATTTGATTTGATGGATTTGCTCGAACATAGCAAAAAAACTTTCTCTTCACATTTACCGAATAATGAGGTAGTGCGCGAGGTTTTTGATTTTATGATGCAGCGTTTAAAAACTCTAAGCGCAGAAAAAGGGTTTTCTCCGCAGCAATATGAAGCCGTGCTTGCGAAAAAACCGCACAATCCGTGGATTTTGTAAAGCGCTTAGATGCTGTACAAAAGTTTCAACGGTTACCGGAAGCCGCCGCTTTGGCCAGCGCAGATAAAAGAGTGCGCAATATTTTACGTAAAGAAGCGCAAGAGGTCACAGAGGCTGCCATTAATCCTCAATTTATTTGACCATGACGCTGAAAAACAATTGGCGGAAAAACTGACTTCGCAAAACCAAAAAATGTGGAATATTATCGCAATGGTCAATATGTCGAAGCGCTTGAACAATTAGCAACACTTAAACCCGCAGTGGATTTATTTTTTGATAAAGTGATGGTGATGTGTGACGATATCGACAAACGCCGCAATCGCCTTGCGCTCTTAAAGCAACTCCATGCGCTTTTCATTCAAATAGCAGATATTTCTCATTTAGCCGTGTAAGTCAATTACGTTAAAGCTAAAGTAGAAAAGCTACTTGAACTTGATGCCGCTTGCAGTCATATTGGTGGTGAATTGAAAAGGATTCGGCTTTATTTTATTAAACTGATAACTTACAATCCTTAATTCCATCTCCATTTTTTTAAAAAATTCTTCGTCAGGTGTAAAATTACAACGTATTTGCTTTTGCAGGACTTTCAGAATATCTTGATTTGCTTCAATATTTTTAAAAGTTTTAGGCTATACGTAAGAAAAATTTTTTAATTTCCCAAAATACTTTTTGAAATTCAATCAGAGTATTTGGATAAGGGAGCCGCAGAATATGATTAATAAATTTATATAAAACAGCTTTTTCTAAAAATGAAAGAATAAAATTTAACCGGCTTATCACTTCATTTATTTTGTTTTTATCAGGATGCAAAATGTTTGATAGTTTACTGATATGATAAAATATGGATTCTCTAAATTCTATAGAAATTTTTTATCGATTAGCCCGTAATCTGTTCCCTTTAAGGAAGAAAAATTTGATAAAATTTGTTCTATGGTTTGCCCATTCACATTGGATTGAATAGCCTTATGCTTTTCAATTTTTTGTTCTGTTTCATCCTTTTTATGAACCCCTTCAAGTGATTCAAAAACAGATTTCAATGTTTTTTGAACCTCATTCCATGTTTTTTTTATTTTATTTCTTAAATCTGGGTGATTTTTAATTTCACTACTATAATACTTAAGCCACTCAGTCACACCAGAGCAAAAATACTCATTATTATTTGTTATATCATTTTTAATAATTTGGATACCTTCTCCGAGTAAAGCTTTCTGATTCAACCATGCATTCTTCTGCCGTAATCTGCATTTTTTCTTGAAACTTAAACAAAGCTAAGCATATTTTTTCAACGTAGCTTTTTAAGAAGTTCGTTGTGGCTTCATTATATTTTTCTTCTATAGCTATAACTTCAAGGCGCTGTGTAGCCTGCGCCTTTAACTGCCTAAACTTCATTTTTAATGCTTTTAATTTTTCTTTCGACTTAACCATATCAATCAATTTATCAGCCAATGCTAAGGTTTCTGTTTCGCTCAGTAATTGATTTTCCTTTTTCATTTTGAATACCTCTAATTGATTTAAATTTAACAAGTTTAAAATTGCCTAATCCTAATACAACGCAGCGCATTTTTCAAATTATTATTTTCTACATTATCAAACATGATTTTTGAGCTGTCGATTCTGGCGCTTTTTTTGAGATTGTTCGGGATGGTGATGGTAGCAAGGACGCTGAACTGTTCTCCGTTATGATGAATTTCGGGAAATGAATGTCCGGAACGCGCCACATAATAGATTTTGCCGCATGATATTGTTGTTGCACACTAAGCGGTGGGTTACAGCCTCTTTGCAGCAAATGCGCTATCATCACAGATAAAGACCGTTCTCGACGCTTTAAGGGCTGCAATTGTTTTAACCATTGGAAATAATGCCGTGGATTAGATAAGGGTAATTCATGCAACTGTTGATACATTCGCAGTGATTGATATAAATCCACTAATAGCGGGGCTTCACGCGCCAATCCTTGATTCCGCGCAAACTGGATTAATTCATCGCGACTGTAATCTTGCAAGTATACTACCTGTAACCGATTTTTGAGCGCCGGTCCCAGTGCCTTGCGGCCACTGCCTGCGGATGTTGGATTCTGTGTCCCTATCAAACAAAATCCAGTTTTGGGCATGTCCAGTAATTTCATCAATAACTGAATGGTCGAGGATTTTAATAAATTTAATTCATTACACACTACAATCCAGCCTCTCTGATAGGCTTCCCAAAGTTTTTGCTCCATTAAATAGGGGTCACCTGCAACTAAATTCAGATAATGCGGTTTATTATCTGGGATTTCTGGAGCTGGAGTAAATCCCAATGTTTCCAAGACGGCAATGCTTAATTCTGTTTTTAAAATCCCGGGTGAACCTTCCAGCAATAGGCCGCATTGACCTGGAAAATCTTTTTGCTCGCCGTACTGATTGCGCATCTGAACCAGTCGCTGAATCACGCTCATCATCTGGATGCTTTGTTCCGTCAGTTGTAAATCGCGTTTCTCGATGGACGCTTTTAATTTTTCGTCCACAATAATGGGATTTTTGGTCATATACAATTTGGTATGATAATTAATTTCATTCCACAATATACGACGCTGGTTTTCTTGAGAAAATAGCCCAAAAAATTCTTCATAGCAGGCATGAGCGCAGGTCTGCAGAGGATTTTCTGTTGTAGAGATTGATAGTAATACCAACAATCGCTGGCAAATCGTCGTCAACTGCCGTGCTGAAATACAGGCATTAGGCAGCGCTTTTTTCACATGATCATAAGTGGATAAAATTAATTCGCAAAGTATGTGGGTATGCTTGGCAATCCCTTTGATCTCTTGGAGCAGGGGTTGCACGACATATTCAGCCAGCTCTTCCCGTGTTAATGCCGGACAATATGTAGAAGGAATTTGCAAATCCTGAAACAAGCGGTGTTTATTTGGATCGGAGGCGCTTTCTGGGTTATTGGTCATGACCACTTTCGGAGAGGGATACCATCGTCCTTTCCAATAAAATTGCCGGGAACGGTTTAGGTCTCGCAAATATTCCAGACGGCCTGCAGGCCATCGCCGGCAGTCATCTAATTGCAGCACGCATAATGATTTTTGATCTGTTGAATGTCTGTCGCGCCATGCCACATAATCTTCTACCGAAGAAAAGTGCTCAACGGTTTGGCCTTCCTTACGTAATGCCTTAATTGCCTTGACGACGCCGGTGGTTTTACCCGCACCAGGCGGCCCCATCCATTCAAAGAAAATCGAGTTTGGTTCGGTGAGAAATTGACTCAGCTGCTGCACGCGGTCATGATAAGATAATATTGATTCCTGAGTTTTTGCTGCTTTTTGCTCTATTTTTTTCTCGTCGGCTGAAATACAAACCACCGTACTGGCCAATGGCTTAGTAGGATTGCCTGATTTAATCAACACAATTTTCCCAACTTTAGAAGATTTCTCAATATCCTTCCGGCCCTCATTGGTGTAAAAATAAGGTTTTAGAGAAAATGCAGACTCCAAGGCATCCCATAGTTCAGCTGATATATAATCAGCCATCAATACGGTGGTTTTCCTGTCAAAAAAGCGGGAAAGCAACCAACCGAGTTTATAATCCAATTTAAATCCTTCATCGCCTTTACGGTTGATCATTTCCAACAATTCCAAGCCGACGTCTTCCGTTAAGGTCAACACATCTTCGGCGCTCAGTTCTTTTTTTTCCAGCATCTTTGATAAAGTTTGTTCCGGTGCGTCCGATTCAATGACGTAGCAAGACGGCAATGATTGCAGCTTCGTTTTCTGACACGCTTCAATAGGAGCATCATATTCTGTGCCGCTAATCTTGGCGCCGGGACATAGATACAATGAAATAGATTTATTTTGCTGATTAATCGCATCGAGCAGGCGTCGCCAATTTGAATACGACAGTGAGTGTGTGAGCACAATTACTTCCAGCAATTCTTCCGTCAACAATAACGCTGAAACCGGATCACTGAACCCAGTGGAAGGATCAATATGGCGCTCACCCACCACAAGCCGAGAATAATGATGGTTGTTTAAGTAATAGTGGCTTTTAGCCGCTTTCATTTCATCTGCATCAACAAAGCGGATATTCTTGTTGTCCGGTTGTGGGTGCTTGCCGGAATAAATTTTTATCGGCGGAAACCCACGCGGTTCACCATTGATTGGAATTTGTTGTGTCAGTGCAGCCAACGATAACCAGTGTTGAAATTCTGCCGGAATTTCGGTGAATGCGATATCCTTCTTTTCTTCCACCGCTTTTCCCAAAGGGCCTAAAACACATTCTAGATGTTCACCCTTTAAAGCCACCTTGCTGACACTGTCCATCGCAAGATAGGGATCATGATATAAATGCTCCCACGGTACATTGATTTTTTCTTCATTCGGCAAAGGGGTAACGGCGTGAATAGGCTGAATATTGGCCAGTAAATCCTCGCGAAATACAACCGCGATGAAGCGGGACAAGAAAATTGCTTCATAGGCAAGGTTCTTGGGTGCTACGCCGATCAACACGGTATTTTGTACCGATAAGGCGTTCAGTGTGCGATGTTCGTCGCCTATGCCTTGGACTGAAGCTAAATCGTAACGGCTGAATCCCTTAAAATCGATTACCAACACTTTGGGATTTGGGTTTCTCAAAAAATGCTGTAACCAGCCGGGCACGAGATTAGGTTTGTTATCAACAATGTGTGTGCTATCCCATAAGGAAGTAATTTGTTCGGGATCGTTAATGTAAAATAAATTTTTAGTATATCGCGAAATGGCGGCGACAATTTTGTCGGCGTCGCTAGGATTGTCACAGTAAATCAACGGATTGGAGCAGGACATGGACAAGAGTAGTTTCACGTATTCATCTAAATCTTTACAAAGAGCGCCAAGCTGGGCAAAGGGCTTAAGTTCATCCAAAGCACGTTGAATACATAGCTCTTTATGGGATTTTAGGGGTATTTGATCTTGCATCTCGTTGCTGTATTTTTCTTCTGCTGACAAAGACTTCAAAGGATGAAGCGTAATTTGTGCTTTACCACCGCCTAAATCATCGGATATGGTGACTCGCAGTTCCTTCGTCATACCATAAAGATCACGGTCTATGAAGGCGTGAGACTTGCTCAGTATTATATGGCAAGGCATATTATTATACTTGTCACAGAGTAATTTGACGCAGCGAACAATATCTGTGCAGACGCCTTTTTGTTGTAATAGAGTGTCAAAAAGAGAGAATAAATCAAGAACAGTGTTAGAATTCTCTATCGCTAAAGAATCGATAAAATCGCTTACAATGGATGACTTTTCAGCATCGAGCGGCTCATCAGTAAAACCACCTTTTGTATCCATTTGGCAATATCCTTTAATACACTGGTAGCGTTCTAACGCATTGAGAGACAAATCCAGCCTGGTAATTAATTGCTTAAAATTAGGAAATTTTTCTAAAATTTTTCCGTTTTTGGATAATACTGAAAAAGCATCCGAGATAATTTTTGGTAATGACTGTGTATCTCCCATCTTCCGCAAGTCGGTTAGTCTGTCTGCAGCAATAACATAACGAAGTCGTAATTTTTGAGTACGCTGTTGTGTTTTTTGTTGAGGTAAACTGACAAATAATTCTCCGGTAGACAAACGGCATACCCACTGTAACTTTTCGGAGCAGGCTGCAGGAATATTAAATACGCCGCGTGAAGGAATTGGCGTGAACTTATCAGTGTATACCGTAATTTCCAGTTCTCCAGCATAATAATTTCGTCTATAGTACTGTATATCAGGGTCACTTGCTTTATAATTCTGCAATAGCTTAGCATCAATTCCCTTATAAGGTATGACTTTAACATTTGGAAAAGGTTCGAAGTCGCTTTTATTAGATGTACATAACGGTAATGGCGCAGAAAAAAGAATATGACCATCCTTTTTTATCTCGATATGATCAAGAACAGATAATCGGTCCAATTGATGATCGGGCCATTTTCCTTCGTGATCCCAGAAAATTTGAGAAACGTTGCACTGTCTTTTAGCAGGATCAGAAGGCGAATGCGCACAACTCAATGCTTCAACCCTGTTTGTTGATTGAGTCTTAATATCATTTGTCAATTTTTCATCTTTAATGAAATCTTCTTTAGACAAATTTTCTCCTTGAGGAGGACAGTCTGAAGAAGATTTGTTAACAGAAATAAAGACTTCCGGTAACCGTGTTTTAATCAAGTCAATTACTTGATCATTGAGCAATTCATAGCGACATTGATGCAATACCAAAAGCTTGAGTTTTCTAAGCCGGCTTAGATTGACAATTAAATCAGCGAAATGCAGGATTTCCATATTTTGAAACCAAATCTCTTTTAAATTATCGCAAAATTTTAATCCATTCAAATTTTTTAAATTGCTGCATTCAGAGAGATTCAAGAGAGTGATATGCTTCCCAAAATTTTGGAGAAAATTTAAATCCTGTATTTCAAGATTGTAAGAAAAATCTAGATATAAACTTTTTAAACACTTAAATTTACCCAAAATATTTAAAGGTGCAGCCGTATCAATACAAATTTGCAAAGTTTGAAGATAAGGACAGTGATCGACTAAAGTTTCTAACTCAGAGACTCCCCAGGATTTAGCATCTAGCAATCCCAGATATCGCAGCTGTGTGTGTTTTTGCAATACCTGTCTAATCGTTTGTGGGCTTAACTGTTGACAACCTTGTAGTTTAATCTCGGTGGTTGTTGGCGATAGGCCAAGGGCAATCTTATTCAACAGCGCATCGGTCATCCAAAAACTGTAAAAACTTAAATCGACTTCTTTACGAGGGAAATTAAGTAGGAATCGACCGGCGGAATACCAGAATTCAAATTCATCTTTTATGAAGAAATCATGCAGGATTTTATTCAATACGTATTCATCAATCACCCAAAATTGTTTCTCAGGATAGGTTTTTTCTAATAAATCTTCTACATTCTGGGCGATTGCAGGTGTGAATTTATTTTTATCATATTTTTCTCCCAGTTGATGTGGATCACCTTGCCAGTAAAAAAACTTTTCACAATTAGCCAGCAAAGAATTAAATAAGGCCGCACTCCAAGCACAGACCACAATTTGTTTATATGAAATAGATTCAATTTTATTATCGATAGGCTTTTTCCATATTCTGGAGTCGTGCTTAATTAATTGTTCTAAGGACATTTCAGAGGTTTTATTTTGCTCAAATTTCACTTTAAATTTCTGTTCATTTTCATATTTATGATCAGGGTGTGAACTTAAAAAGTCTATTGCCGCTGCGCTCATACGGCGATCTTTATATACGCGTAAAGATACTTTAAAAATAGATAATGCATCCCTAAAATTTTTTTTACGGTTGCGAAATACTAGATTTGAAAAATGATTTACCAAATGTTTTTTTGCGGATAAAGTAATAGGATTCAAATTAATGCAAATCTCTACACGTCCATTGATTATGGTATCTGCATGACCACTAAGCAACAGCTCTACCGTTTGATCAGTTATCTGATTGCTGCCGAGGTCGATCCGTACATCTGAGTTCCTATCTTTATCATAAAGATACTCAATAATCGCCGCTGCGCCTTTGTCACTAATCTTATTTCTTGAAAGGTCGATATCTGAAAGTTGTCTGAGTTTAGCCAAATCAGCGACCATGATGGCGCCTTCATCGGATACTAAGCCATGAAGCGAAACCGACTGTAAGAAGCTCTGGCTTAAATTCTGGCTTAAATCCGGCCTTAAACCTTGACAAATTTGAGACACAATTAGATCATTAGAAGAGTTTTTCAACCATATAAATGAAAAATCTTTAAGCCATTCTTGTGTTCTCAATGCATTAGCAAACATTGTCAATTTTTGTGTAAAGTCAGATTCAGATTCTTGAGGATCAACGAAACAGGAAATACGCAGATCTATAGTTTGAAATTTTCGTTGTTCGAGTACTAAGGTAAGCGAAGAAAGTGAGCAACTTTTAATGTACAACCTTAAATCCTGCACCTCGTATTTGTTTTCACATTCATGAGCATTTAGTGATTGGATTAACGCTTCGGCTTCGTTCATCCCAAAATACTTATATTCTTTCATGTTCTTATCTCACTTTAATTTCTTTTGTTACAGTACAGTGCAAAGCTAGGCTATTATGCGCCATTCTGGTTAAAAAAGTCCAGCCTGAGGGCCGTTTTGGTGGATAACTTGCTAATTTACTAGCTTAAAATTAAATGCTCGCGATAATCGGAGTGACAAATATTAAGAGCTGCTTTCTTTCGTTTTTATTTTCTTGGTGACGAAATAAATAGCCGATAATAGGGATTTTGCTAAGAAAAGGGACTCTTTGTTGGTCGATGGAAGTGTTTTCTTCGAAAAGCCCACCGAGCACTAATGTGTTTTGGTTTTTCATTAGTACTTGGGTTTGTAATTGCTGCGTTTTTATAGCGGGAACACCGTTGACGGTTAATGAACTCACTTGATCCTGATTAATCAGCAAATCTAATAATACTTTGTTATTGGGTTTTAAGTGCGGCGTGACTTTTAAACTCAGCACAGCTTTTTTGAATGCAATCGTTGTGCCGCCGTTTTCACTGGTTTGTTGATAAGGTACTTCTTGTCCGGATTCTAAAGTTGCCGATTGCCCATCTACAGTTAATAGCTGCGGATCGGAGATCGATTCGGCGTGACCTTCCTGCTCCAAAGCCGTTAACGTTGCTTCCAATAAAATACCTTCGCCCAGTTTTGCGATGGGAAATGCGATGGCGCTCTCAGTCCCAAATGACGGCAAATTTAGGGTAAATCCTTTAGAGGATTGCACAGTTGGGTTGGTGGTATTGAAAATAAACCCTAAAGATTGGGTGTAATTGCGATCAATATTCACAATATGCGCTTTAATCAATATTTGTTTGGCCGGCGCCAATGTAACTGGTTTATCCGTCGTTATTTTCATGGGCGCCGCAGGAAACAATTCCGCTGCAAAAGCGGAAGATAAAAACACTGAAAAAATAAGTGTGCTAATTAAATTAATCATAATAAAAATCCATTTGCATTTGCAAGGTTAGTTCTTGGTTGACGAAGATAAAATTGATATTGGAAAAAGCTATTACCCAGTTTTGATTGATCAAATCCTTTATCGTGTCAATTAAATCAGGCTCCGAGCCTTTTATTTTTACCAAAAAGCTATGGCTATGCGTCGCTGGTTGCATTTCTTTTGGTAAAAACTCAACTAATTGCACATGATGGACGCCTAAAATACGGATAATTTCCTCCGCTAACATTGACTTACTCCAATGGCTATGCAAATCGATTAATTTTTTATTTAATGCATTCGCCATGATCTCTTGAGTCATTGCTCTGCTTTTTTCTGCTTGCAACTGACGGGTATGCCATTCCAATTCTTTGGTTAATCTTGCGCTATGCAAACTCTGCAATTCTTTATATTTTGGGACAATCAGATAAATGACCAAACCCACAATAATAAAAAAGCCAATCAATAATATAATATTAATATTGAGCCGTGACCGTAAATTTTGTAACATTTGATTTTTCCATTTGCGTAAGTTGCTTAATAGCCACCTGATGAAATAAAGCATCAGATTCCATTTTTTGCGAAAAATAGGTTATTTTTTCCGGAAATTCGGTTTCTCCTGCTAATTCCAACTGGGCCGGCGTCCAACTGACCCTGTCCAAAACCAGTTCCATCGGTCTTTGATTTTTTAGAAATATCAAAGTCTTCCCCCAGATTTGATAGTTGACATTGATATCATGCAAAAAATTAATTTCCTTCTTTTGCGTATTTACTTGCGCAGCCAGTTGTTTAGTATTATTTGACAGTGGATTGGCCATTATCTTTTGATTGATGTTCGCCAGCATAATTTTTTCCATATTTATTTTTTTTAAAACACAATGATGCATATAGACTCCTATGCCTAGTAAAAGCAAAATAATAAAAAATTTCACCATGAGCATCATTTTAGTCTGTCAACAATCCGTTTCAATACCGTAATTTTCCGTAACTATTCACCTTGTAGAGGGGAACGTCCACTTTTGCCTGCTATTCAACGAAAAATTGGCCTCGCAATGCTCACATACTGGCGTGTATGCTCCGCTTGCTCGGCCAATTTTTCGTTGAATAGCAGCCAAAATTGAACGTTCTGCGTTTGTCTGGTTAAAATTTACTGAATAGTTACTAATTTTCTACTTTCGATATTGATGATATAATGCTTTTTTTAAATTTGAGCATCTCTTCATGAATCATTTATGGAAAATCATCCGGCGTTACTTTTTGACCATTTTTGGGGTGTTTGCGCTTTTTTTTATTGTCGCGTTGGGATTTTGTTTGATCATTGAAATACAATTACCCGATGTCGCCGTGCTCAAAGAGGCGCCGATGCAAGTGCCGCTGCGTGTTTATACCCAGGACGGTACATTAATTGGCGAATACGGGGAAAGCCGCCGCATTCCAGTCACCATCGATGAAGTGCCCAAACCATTAATTCAAGCCATCTTGGCTACTGAAGATCAGCGGTTCTATTCACATCCCGGGGTTGACTTCATTGGGCTCTTTCGTGCTTTCAAAGTATTGCTAAACACAGGACAAAAAAGTCAGGGCGCCAGCACCATTACGATGCAGGTGGCGCGTAATTTTTTTCTATCCAATAAAAAAACTTATATTCGAAAAATCCGGGAAATTTTATTGGCCCTAAAAATTGAACGTTCTTTTCCCAAAGACAAAATACTGGAACTTTACTTAAATAAAGTGTATTTCGGCAATCGCGCGTATGGGGTTGCCGCAGCAGCAGATGTCTATTACGGTAAACGGTTAAATGAGCTCACGCTGGCGGAAATGGCGATGATTGCCGGGCTGCCGCAAGCTCCCTCAAAAAATAATCCCTTGGTAAGAAAAAAAGAATCTATCGAACGCCGTAATCATGTTTTATTACGCATGGAGGGTGTAGGAGATATCACCCAGGCGCAATATTTACAAGCCCTCAATGAACCGGACCATGCGCGATATCATGGCCCGCAAATTAGTGTTAATGCAGCTTATGTGGGTGAGATGGCGCGTCAGTATATGGTGGAACAATTTGGGCCTGATGCCTACGATAAAGGCTATGAGGTTTACACCACACTCAACACCACCTTACAAAATGCCGGTAATTTAGCTTTACAAAATGGACTTATTGATTATTCTGAACGTCATGGTTATGAAAACACCGGAAAAACGCTCACTAAATCCGGCGCTGATTGGCAAAAGGCTTGGCAGCAACAATTATCGGCGATGAGTTTGGGCGTAGGCAATCCCTTGCAACCGGCTGCTGTTTACGAAATTAATGAAAATAGTCTTCGCGCTTTATTGGCAACCGGGGAGATTATCACCACGCCCAGGTCTGGTTTGACGTGGACGGTTGGCGATATTATTTGGTTGCGGCAGATCAAAGACAGCTGGCGATTGGAATCTTTTCCTAAAATACAAGGCGCTTTTGTTTCTCTTAACCCGCAAACGGGAGCGATTTTAGCTTTATCCGGTGGTTTTGATTATACCTTGAGCCAATTTAATCGAGCCACGCAAGCGGAACGTCAACCCGGCTCTAGCATTAAGCCGTTTATTTATTCGGCTGCCTTAAATAAGGGCTTTACCATGGCCAGCATCATTAATGACGCCCCCGTGGTGATGAAGGATAGCGGGGAAAATACTTTATGGCGTCCGCAAAATGACACGCGTGAATTTTATGGCCCAACGCGTTTGCACGAAGGCTTGATCCAATCACGCAACATGGTTTCTATTCGTTTGTTGCAAGCGTTGGGCATCGATTACACACTCGAATTTTTAGCCCGCTTTGGTTTTAACACCCCAGCTTGGCCACATTCACTTTCCGTAGCTTTGGGCGCCGGCGTCACTTCACCGATGAATATGTCTGCCGGTTACGCGATTTTTGCGAACGGGGGTTATCGAATAACGCCCTATTTTATTGATCACATTGTTGATGAAGGGAAAAATCTGATTTTTAAGGCCCAACCCATAGAAGCTTGTGAAGCTTGTATCACTCATCCTAATTTAGAAACTGCAAATTCGACACGTGTTGTTGATCCACAAAATATTTATATTATGACGCAAGCGTTGCGGGATGTGCTGGTGCATGGCACCGGATCTGCCGCAAAATCTTTGCAGAGAGGGGATATCGCCGGGAAAACCGGCACTACCAATGACAAGGTAGATGCTTGGTTTATCGGGTTTAATAGTCAAATTGTGGCGACAGTATGGGTGGGCTATGATGACTTGCGGCCTACGCACGAATATGGTGCACAAGCAGCACTGCCTATTTGGATAGATTTTATGAAAACTGCTTTAGCCCAAACGGCGGAAAACACCATGCCGCAACCACCGGGAATTGTCACAGCACGTATCGATGCAGCTACTGGCTTATTGGCTGGGAGTGATGACTCCGATGCCCTATTTGAAGTTTTTCGGCAAGACAACTTGCCGCAACAACCTACTACCGCTTCAGCAGGTGACACCACTTCTTCTGTCAACCCCAGCGAAATTTTTTAAATTCTTCACATAAAAATATGAAAAACGTGCCTCAAGTCCTTTTAATAGAATGTTTTAAATTTTCAAATTTGGCTGATTTTATTGCCCTGTTTTCAACCTGCAAGTCTTTCAGCCAGTTAATTAATGACGATAAAATGAAAAATGTTCGTTGGGAGATATTTTTCGCAGCTTTTCCTTATTTACACGCTGAAATATTTACATCCGAAATTTCAAATACATCATTTACAAGGATGAGAAAAGGGTTCCCTATAGTCTTTAACAAATATAGAAAACAATTAAAAAATAGTCTTTTGGATGAAAAACAAATTGAATATATGCTGAAAATGACTTGTTGGGAAGAATTAGGTCGCTGGGAGGATGCTGTTTATTATCCTGTTACTGTGTTACGTGCACCAGAATTATTATGGGAACCCAATATAAAAGGTCATCTGCTAACCCGACTGCTTAAATTATTTCTACCCGCGTTCAATTTTGAAAAAATCTGTTCTACCCAGCAACATCCTACGCTAGATTTAAAATATGCAGCCGATCTCCGGTATAAGAACTTATTAGATTTCATTTTTTATGAGACATTAAAAATGAAGTTTTCACATTATGCAGACAAGAAAATTTCAACTTATCAACCTTTAAAGCGGAAAGATTTAAAAAAAATACCAGAAAATATCATAAAAAATTCCCCCTTAAACAAGGATGCTCCCTATAAAGATTTGGCACATTTGTATGCTCTAGGTTTTGCTTGCTATCAACTTGAACTTTGTCATCAAATTTATTTTTTTCTAAAAAATAAAACCACCATCATGCCGTGGCATTTTTTAGAATTCGGTTACAGGTATGGGGAAAAACAGATTTTAGACTATGCTCTAAAATCCTTTGAAAAGGATAATATCCCTTTTCTTACTTTTCTTCAGCAGATATTTTATACTAAACGCACCTATCAAGATATTGAATTGACAAAATTTTTGATCTCTCTTTCCAATAGTTCTAATCTCGTGAAGAGTGATATGGTTAAAACTGCTAGTATGGTTTTAATTGATTCTAAAAATCCGTTGTTCGTTTCTTTAATTTTAAATTTGGATCAAAAATATTTCGATGACGATGTCGAAACAATCCGCAAAAGCGTTCGACAATTGGCTTATTTAGGCGAAGATAAAGTAGAACAGTTTTTGCATAAAGTAAAAGATAGAAATCATTTTCCATATTTAGCTTTTTGCTTTCTTGTTTATAGCACTGGTTCTTGGGCTTTGGCCAATCTGGAAGCCTGCATCATCTTGCTGATTAAAATAGGTAAAATAGATATAGAAAAAACATTTGCAAACGGATTTCATCCGTATAACAACGAAACACTTGTTGTCATAGCTGCTGATCTGGGGTTGCCAAAGTTATTAAGTTATCTTATTGAGTGCGACGCCAAGGAATTAAGTCGAGCTTTACGAAAGATTCGGTATAAACCCATATCAATAAATTACCAAAAATGTATCCAATTATTAGAAAAAGCCCTGAGAATTTCTTTTTCCAACCAAAAAATACCGCCCTCAGCTAACCACTCTATTTACCCGCGCCGTCCCTTTCGAAAATTAGACTTCAGGTCTGTCGGTATAAGCAATACATCTTAAACCTAAATTCCGCAATTGCCTCCTACTGCGGAATTTAGGTTAAAAACGGGAATGAATGATTGTAGGTTCTGCGATCAGGCGGCCTTTGCAGTTATCGGTGCTCCAAACGCCGTCGGCGACGCCTTGGGGGGTTAGCATTTGTTCGTGAATGTAAAAATAGGCGAACCAGGGATGGCCGCTGGGTAAGGCTTTTGAGAACATGCCGTTAATTTCAACAAAATAAAGGCTTTTTTCTTGGCGAAAAGAAACATGGCGGTATTTAACTTGTAAACCGTTTTGACTGGTTACGCTTTCACGCAATAAGCTTTCAGCGGGGGCCACATAAATGTCTGGAGAAAACCGTTGACAAAACGCGACGGGAATTTCCGCGCGATTAGGGATGGCGGAAATTATCGTGGTTTTCCAGATCACGGTATCGGCCAAGGCCGTATTAGCCATAAAAAATAATAAAATGAAAAAGTGTCGGTAATTTATCATGGGTCTTGTTCTCAAAAAAAATTTTGTTTTGCGACGCCTATTATAGAAAGTTAATCGATTATTGCAGCGATGTCAAAAAAATTTTTAAAAGGTGTTGACATCAATTAGTTTGCCCGCTATGGTAAAAAATTGTTTAACAAATTTTTCAGGGAGAAAAAAATGCAATATTCAGGTGGTAGTTTTCCACTTATACCTAGTCAAAATCCTCAATATAAGATCGTTGGGATTAAAAAAGAATTACATAAGCACTTCCCTACGCTCTTCAATATCAAGCACAGGATAAGACCGGATACATTAACAGTAGTTATAATTCCTGAATACAAACCTTACAATACGTGGGATTATATTGCAGGTTTTTTGTCTTGGACTTCTGAAGGTGGTTATACCTTTGTTACAAATTTTACTACCGGAGCTTTTCAAAAGGCTTTGCTTCGCAATTCATCCACATGGTTGAAAGGTTTTTTTGGAAATTTATCTCTGCCATGCGCGATTCTCGACTCTACTTTTTCTTGCGCCATGATGCTGAACATGCCCGTGGAGAGAGAAGGCGCTAATGAAGGAATAGCAAATGTTAAAAAGGACTGGGGCACAGGAAAGCTATATCGAGCGGTTACTGTTTTTAATTTTATTTTTTTACTGGGTGCTTATAGTTTTGGATCTTTAATGCCATCCGCCGGCCTTGCAGAATATTCACTTATCCAAGAATCCTCCGAAGGTTACATATGGGTTTCCACTTTGGGGATTTTTTTTTGGTTTGGGCAAATGTCCAATTACATCTACACAAATACTCAAGGAATAACTGCAACACCTAACATACTCTTTGGAAAAAACGTAATTAAAACTCCTGATGAAAAAAGAATTAGCGTCAAAGAGGCTTTTTCACGTTTGTCGTGCAAGCAAAAATTTATTTTCTCGTTAATGACAATAGCCAGCGTCACAAATCGCTCTTGGGGTTTTTATGGAGGTTTTAATTGGTTCAGAAATAGTGTTTTAGATGGCTATTTCCCTGGACATAATCCCGCCTGGTTAGGTTACCTTTCCTACGTATCAGCTGGTATGGCAGGATTCTTAACCCTTTTTAGCCAAGGTGTTACAGCCCTTAAAATATTAATTAAGTCGCCTAACTTGTCGCCTGAGTTTCACTTTAGGAACAAGGGAATAGAACTAATCTTTAAATCTTTATTTTGGACAGGAATGGGGGGGGTACTGTATGCACGCGTTATGTCTGTCCCAGATCGGGCATTTAGCGGCCTGAAACCAGAAGACTTTACGACTAAAGAATTCTTATTAGCTATTCCTATTTTAATATTTGCTCTCCTGTCTGGGATTCAATATGTTTTTTGGGTTTATCCTGCTGCGCTATCCGGTTTTCATTATTTACTGAACCAGATTGACTGTCATCGCGGCACCCTTTTTTCAACATTAGGTGGTGAAGATAATACGCAATATATAACGCTTACGGCAGAAGAACTTAAACAATTAGAACAGGAAGCAAAAAAACACTCAGGGGATGTGCCTGAACTAAAAATAGAGAATAAAGATGTAGCCCCACAACAAGCTAGAAATCAAGGGGGCTTGGTCGGTCTCCTTCAAAATTGGCTTTGCTGTTGCCTACGAAAATCCCCCCTAACTGCAGCACAAAGTTCACTAAACACCTCTCTTCTTCATGAAGAAAGCATATCAAGCCAATCAGACGAGTCCCTTCAAAATCAAAACAGCGGTGTTTGGAATGCCATAACCACTTGCTGCGGATTATTAAATTATTTACGGAACGGAAAGGAACTGATTCAATCATCTGAAAGACACGAAATGAAATTGAGTTCTGAAATAACTGTTGATACAGAAACATCTCCCACTCATGCTAATGGATTGTCTAGCTTTGCCAGCGATGACTCTCGCTTTAATGAGAGTAGGTTTAAATCGTTTGGTGCAGGCAACTCTTCCTGGTTGAGTAATGTATGTTGCAGACTATTTGGTTCAAACCCAACTTATCAGGCTATTCAGTCTTCTGATAACCAGAGTCGGTGTTGTTGTTAAATCAAATCCCGAGATCTTGTGCGAGGCACAAGATCTCGCTTTTTTGTTTAGCAGTGAATTAATTCATAGATCAAAGATTTGGTTTGTTGATGGCGATGTGTCCGCCAATGGATGGGTAAATTGATTCGGCTATCGAGTTCTCTTTCGATGTAAATCCAAGTTCCAGCGCGGCAGTAATGGGATTTGGATAGCCATTCTATGCATAGCGGTAATAAGCCTTCTCCAAACGGCGGATCTAAAAAAATAATATCGAAAGGATGCACGGGCAGAATCGGTATTTGTTTAGGAAAGGCAGCGCGCACAATAGAGTATTGTTGCGGGTCGACGTTCAAAGCATGTGCATTGGTTTTTAAATCCGTAATCACTTGGGGATGCTGATCCACAAAACAAACATAGTCCGCGCCACGAGATAACGCTTCAAAGCCCAGCACCCCGCTGCCAGCAAAAAGATCCAAACATTTTGCTTGTGAAAGGCAGGGCTGCAACCAATTAAACAGGGTTTCTCGAATTCGATCTTGCGTGGGCCTAAGCCCTGGAATATCCGCAAAAGCGATCCGCCGGCTCCGCCACCGCCCTCCAATAATTCGCACTTTTTGTGCTTGCTGCATATCAGCTCAATCTTATTAAATATAAAAATACCAAAAAGAAAATAACGAAGAGCAAAAAACTTTCATCAGGTTGCAGAGCTGATCCGTTTTTGCTTCGGACGGAGGTTTAAGCAGTGCCGGGTCATCTTTTTACACGGATGTAAAAAGATGAAGCGCCCCATGGATGGGTTTAAGCGTCCCGGCACTGATTAAACCGTAGTCCGACCAGCGGCAACGGATCAGCGATGCAACCAGCGGACTTGGGTAATTTGCATGATTATGTTATCTTATTTCCCACCAAAAACGTAATTCACCACATATATGCAGGAATATTATGAGCAATCGCAATGTGTTTACCTCTGAATCGGTGGCTGAAGGCCATCCTGATAAACTGGCTGATCAAATTTCTGACGCCGTACTTGACGCTATTTTTAGCATAGACACGCAGTCACGGGTAGCTTGTGAAACGGTGGTTAAGTCCGGCATGGTGTTAATTACCGGTGAGATCACCACCAGCGCTTGGGTGGATATGGAAAAAGTCGCCCGCGACGTGATTCGCGAAGTAGGCTATAACCAGCACCAGTATGGTTTTGACGCCGATACTTGCGTGGTATTAACCGCCATCAGCAAACAATCTCCCGATATTGCCATGGGCGTTGATGAAAGCAAAGATAAAGAAATCGGCGCAGGGGACCAAGGCATGATGTTTGGTTACGCAACCACGGAAACCTCGGTACTGATGCCGGCGCCCATCTATTATTCCCATCAAATTATGCGCCGCGCCGCGAAAGTGCGTAAGTCCGGCATTTTAAAATGGTTAAGGCCCGATGGAAAATGCCAACTGACCCTGGTGTATGAAAATGGTAAACCCGTTGGCATCGATTGCGTGGTTTTATCTCATCAGCACGATCCGGACGTGAGCCGCAAAGAGTTGGTGGATGGCGTGATGGAAGAAATCATCAAACCTGTACTTCCTGCACAATGGTTGCACAGAAATACCCAATACCTGATTAATCCCACCGGGCGGTTCGTCATTGGCGGCCCGGTCAGCGACGCCGGTTTAACCGGTCGAAAAATCATTGTCGACACCTATGGCGGCATGGCGCGCCATGGCGGCGGCTGTTTTTCCGGAAAAGATCCCACCAAAGTCGACCGTTCAGCCGCTTACATGGCTCGATATGTGGCTAAAAACGTTGTGAGCGCTGGGTTAGCGGAACGTTGTGAGGTGCAACTTTCTTACGCGATCGGCGTGGCTGAACCTACTTCCGTGCGTATTGATACGTTTGGCACCGGCAAAGCATCGGAATACGATATCAGCCGCTGGGTTAGAGAGCATTTTGAATTGAGGCCACGTGGCATTATCCAAAGTTTAAACCTATTGCGCCCTATTTACCTACCCACAGCAACCTATGGCCATTTTGGCCGTGAAGAAGCGACCTTTTCTTGGGAAAAGACCGATAAAGCTGAAGCATTAAAACAATCCGCTCACGCCCATTTAATTAAAGGATGAAATCATTATGAGAAAAATCGTACCTGTTTCAAATCTTAATGTGCAACAAGATTACCATGTCGCCGACATCAATCTCGCTGATTGGGGACGCAAAGAAATTGCCATTGCCGAAACTGAAATGCCGGGCTTAATAGCGTTACGCAAAAAATATAGTCAACAAAAACCGCTAAAAGGCGCTAGAATTGCCGGTTGCCTGCATATGACCATTCAAACAGCAGTGTTGATTGAAACTTTAATCGCATTAGGCGCTGAAGTGCGTTGGTCTTCTTGCAATATTTATTCGACACAAGACCATGCCGCCGCCGCCATTGCCGCTTGCGGTGTGCCTGTATTTGCTTGGAAAGGGGAAACTGAAAAAGAATACTACCAATGCATTGATCGCACCCTAGAAGGCACCAATGGTTGGACACCCAATATGCTGCTGGATGATGGCGGTGATTTAACCGCTGTCGTACATGAAAAATATCCTCATCTATTAAAGACGATCAAAGGCCTAACTGAAGAAACGACAACCGGTGTGCATCGCCTCTATGACATGGAAAAATTAGGCACATTAAAAGTGCCGGCGATTAATGTGAACGATTCCGTCACTAAATCAAAATTCGATAATTTATATGGTTGCCGCGAATCACTGGTGGATGCGTTAAAGCGCGCCACTGATGTGATGATTGCGGGGAAAACCGCTGTGGTTGCTGGTTATGGTGACGTCGGCAAAGGTTGCGCGCAAGCATTAAGCGCCTTGGGTGCAAAAGTGCATATCACCGAAATCGATCCTATTTGTGCCCTGCAAGCTTCGATGGAAGGTTATTCTGTTGTCACTATGGAAGAAATGGCCCCCATCGCCGACATTTTTGTGACTGCGACTGGCTGCAAAGGCGTTATTCGCCATGAACATATGGAATTGATGAAAAACCAAGCGATTGTTTGCAACATCGGTCATTTTGATTTAGAAGTGGATGTCGCCTCATTGGAAAAATATCCTTGGGAAAATATCAAACCACAAGTGGACCATATTATTTTTCCGGACGGCAAACGCATTATCCTGCTCGCGCGTGGACGTCTGGTTAATTTAGGTTGCGCAACCGGTCATCCTAGTTTTGTGATGTCTACTTCGTTTACCAATCAAGTATTGGCCCAATTGGAATTGTGGCGTGAAAGTGGAAAATATCAAAATAAGGTTTATGTGCTGCCCAAACATTTAGATGAAATGGTGGCGCAATTGCATTTAGAAAGAATTGGCGCGCATTTAACGGTTTTGTCCGACGAACAAGCTAAATACATCGGCGTCAACAAAAAAGGCCCCTTTAAACCGGATTACTATCGTTATTAAAAAATTTCTGAGGAAATATTAAATGAATATTTCCTCTAAGTTTTTAGCATCTAAAATTCTGTCACTCCACACCAATAATGTTTCCGCATCCGCTTGTTGGATTTTTTTCAGATAATTTGCCGGCACTTTATAAAATCGACGCTTTAATTGCCTCAGCAAAACAGCTGCTTCGCCTTGGTTTATTCCTTGGGTTATTCCTTCCTGCAATCCTATTTCATGTCCTTCTGCTCTTAATAATTGTCCTAATGTCATTTTTTTTGCTCCTAATGTTATCTCCAAACAGCTTTGTAATTCTTTTTTTACACTCTCAACATCTTTTGTTTCGATGCCGTCTATCCAATATGTTAACACATTCTCACATAATGAATACACTTCCCCACTCGCTTCAATTTCTTGAATCCATGGTATTAATACCTTTAATATTTTCTTATAATCCTTCGAGCCTCTGTGCTTAAACACATATTCTACTATCCCCCATAATCTCCTTTCCTGAATGATTTCATCAGGAATATTTTTAACTTCTATTAATTGCATAAATCCATCCATTGAGGAAAAATTTCCAAAGGCGTTATCCATGGGGTATTACCCGTATAATAAATAAGTTTAAATAATTTATCGTGCGGTTGATGAATAATTGTTGACATGGACACAAGCATAGGCCTGTCAACCCTGTAAATCTATACCGTGTTTTTTGAAATATTGTCATCATTTATTTTCTAATTAAGGCCAATACTTTTTTAACTTTAGTTGAATTTAACGGTTTCAATAGGTAATCATTCATGCCTGCGGCAATGGCTGCTTTTTTTATTTCGGATTCGTCATGGCTGGTTAATGCGGTAATAAATGTATTTTGATTTAAATTTTTAGTTTTGCGAATCACTTTGGTCGTCTCAATGCCATTCATGCCGGGTAAATCAAAATCCATAAAAATAATGTCGTAAGCATTTTTTTTGCAAAACGCAACACCACGTTCGCCATGTTCGGCAATCGTGACAACACAATCGAGTGATTCTAAAATTTTTCTGACTGGGATTTGCTGAAATAGTGAATCTTCGACAACCAGGACATTGACTTTTTTCTTCCTTGCGACAAAATGGCCAACCACCGACGCTGCCGATTTGGATTTACCGCCTCGAACTTGCGCCGGCGCATGAATTGAAACCATCGCACCATAATCTTCGCGATCTCCGGGTTTGAGTTTAGGTTTTTGTTCCCTCAGTCTGACTTTGAAGCATTTGTTCCATCCCTCGTTCAAACAACGAGCAGACAATAACCGAGATGCAATATCAAATTGCTCCCAATCATCTGAATCCAATGGAAAAACGCCCTCGGAAAGTTGGGGGTTCAAAAAGTCATGGCAAACGCATTGAATTTTAAACAGTCCCTATTTGTGTTTATCAGAATAATGAGCTATTGAATTTATTGGTTTTTCGATTTATAAAGTTCCCATCTAAACGTCTAAAACAAGGAACTGCTCATGACATTAGAAGGGACTTTTCTGGATCATTTTTCCGAGCTCGATGACCCCCGTCTTCAATCGCATCGTAATTTTCGACATCATCTCGGCGATATTTTAATTATTACTATCCTGGCAACTATTTGTGGCGCAGATGGATGGAAAGAAATTATAGAGTTTGCTCAAGCTAAAGAACTCTGGCTGAAAACTTTTTTAAAATTACCGCATGGCATCCCTTCTCATGATACCTTTGAGCGCGTTTTTGCCTTACTAGATCCCGTACACTTCGAAGCTTGTTTTACTCGATGGATAGCGTCTTTAACGATTGATTTAAAAAAGGAAATTATTGCACTCGATGGTAAAACATTGAGAGGTTCCGGCAATAAAAGACAGTCATTGCCCGCCTTGCATCTGGTCAGTGCTTGGGCCACAAAAAACCGGCTGATGTTGGCGCAAATTAAGACTCGGGCAAAATCGAATGAAATTACTGCTATCCCAGCATTATTGGAAATAATGAATATAACCGGAGCGATGATTACAATCGACGCCATGGGCTGTCAGACCGCGATTGCCAAACAAATTATTGGGCAAGGCGCTGATTATGTTCTCTCGCTCAAAGAGAACCAACCCACATTGTATCGGGACGTTTGCGCGATCTTTGGCCGGGCTGAAGAGGGAGAAAAAAAGTATAAAAACATGCTTCACTTACGCCGAGTTGAAAAACTCCATAATCACGGACGAATAGAAACTCGTCGTTACACACTCATATCCGCCCGTGATCCGTTGTTATTTGAATTACGCTGGCCAGGGCTCAAAGGCATTGGTAAGGTCGATATCACGCGGACCACTACGGACAAAGTGGAATATTCTACTCGGTATTTTCTGAGCAGTTTAGATTATGAAAGAATCGATGAATTTAAAGAAGCGGTTAGAAAACATTGGGAAATTGAAGTGGATTTACATTGGTCATTAGATGTAGGCTTTCGGGAAGATTGGAATCAAACGTATAAAGGGCACGCTGCTCATAACTTAGCGATTGTCAGAAGGATAGCATTGAATTTACTGAAACAAGAAAAAAGTCACAAAAATGGTATCGCCTGCCGACGAAAGAGATCAGGCTGGGACCACGCCTATTTACTGAAAGTATTAACTGCTGATCAGCATTTCCTGATTCAACAAATCGCTCAGTGAGCGAAAACTTAAAATTAATCTTCTTATTCAGACCTTTTTGTCCGGTTGAGGAAAAATCGTTCCTTGAATTTGTTATTGACATGAAATTCTAAAAATTAAGCATTCTTTTTTTAACCATTGATCATTTCTCATTGTTAACTCTTTGGATTTTTTTATCTTTACTTCAAAGTCAGCATCAGTTTTAAAAAAATATGAGGAAAATTTATTTCAATGCGTTTGCCATGTTCAAAAAGTGCGAAGAAAAAGTTAAAATGTTCTCAACCATGTTAATACTTCCTTATTAATTTGGCCAGCGACTTTCAGGTGTTTGCGCACCTGACTGTCGCGACGGGTTTATTATAAACCCCCTCAAAAACAAAATGCAACATCTAGTACAAATGGTACTAAGTCAAACAGTATTTTCCCAGCTAAAAAACCCAGGAATGCGGCAATTATACCGCCATCCATTGTCATAGACCATTTTTTAAAATCATCACTAAAACTTGAATCTATACCCAAAGCGTTTGGATTTTCGGTTTTATTCGCCCAGATTGGGGTTAGATTTAAACGAATAGATTTTAAAAAAATGCGCGCATAGCTGCTCTATGTAAGCGTTTTTTTAAAATCCATTCGTTTAAAGATAGCCCCAAGATGGGATGAATAAAACCGAAAATCCAAACGCTTTGGGTATATAGTCATTCCGAATGATTTTTAGGTGTAATATTTCTAAAAATTTTCTGTTATGCCGTACTCAACTGCATCATTGAAGTTTTCGGTCTGGCAAAATGAAATTTCTCCGTCAGTAATCTTTTAAAGGCTCGACGATGACTTCGATTGAGAAAATTTAAAATTTCTTCTTTAAATTCTTGAAAAGTCGGATAATAGCGATTATACAGCACCTGCTTCTTTAAATATCTCCAAACTCTTTCGACTAAACTTAAATGCGGCGCATAAGCCGGCAGAAACACTAATTCTATCTTAGAATGTTCTAAATATTTCATCACTTCTTTGGCATGATAATAACCCGCATTGTCCACGAGCGTGTAAATCTTCGAGGCAGTTTTATGGGCTTTTTCAATCTTTTTGAGCAGTTCAATCGTTGAATTTTTATCGAGCGTTTCATGCACCGTCGATATCAGTTCATGCGTATCCAGGTTCACGGCTCCCTGAATATTGATCCTCTTCCTCCCCGTATTACTCGGCAATGTCTTGGTATGACCTTTCAATATCCATCCATATTGCGGCATCGAATTATGTTGAGGATGGCAGCCGTCCATCGAATAAACCGGATCACCACTCCGCCTCATCTCTTCAAATTTTTGCAAAAATTCTAATTGTTTAGCCACATCTACTCGACCAGGGGCAATATCTGGCTTCTTATACACAAACCCCAAATGATGCAGTAAATCTCTCAAACCACTCACGGTGTATTTCACTTCATAGGTTTGCTCTATATATTTCGCTACCGAAATCACTGATAAATACGTTATTTCCGATAAATGCGCTTTCAACTCTTCTCGCTCTAGCTCTGATAATTTACCTACACTTCCTTTATAGTGACGCTGCGTCAATTCTTCTACGCCTCCCCTTTGATACAACTTAATATAATTTCTTAATGTTTCTGTATCTAACAGCAATATTTCTGATACCTCTTCTAACGTCCAGCCCCCTCCTAACGCTAGCAGCGCTTTAATTCGATCTGCCGCCCATTTATCACGCGTTAGTTTATGAACCACTCGCAGTGATTGCAGCTCTTCTGGGTTCAGGTTAAAATTTTTCATCAACAATAAAATATCATAAATGTACGTTTATGACAAAAATTCAGGCGCTTTGACTATATCATGGCATATGCACAAAATATAAAAGTCAATAACACCAAAATCATACTCACAGAAAATAAAATTATATCTTTATAACGGCGGACGCATGCATCACGAGGGTGTGCTCTGGTAGTGCCAGAGAAAGTGAATTTAACATTTGGGTTATTGATGATTTCGATAAGGGCTTGTAAAAAAATAATTTACCCTTTTGAGTGCTCAGATTTGGTTTAGATTCGAACGTTTTGTACTAGAGAAAAATACGCGCATAGCCGTTCTATGTAAGTGTTTTTCTCAAGGGCAAAGCGTTTGAAGATAAGCCAAAGATGAGCGCTCAAAAGGGTAAATTATTTTTTTACAAGCCCTAAACTCTAACATTTTGTTATCCCCACTATTTCTTCAATTATTTTTTTATCCTTATCAAGGATACCAATATGATTTCCTTTTTTTTCCTCTTGAATAATTATATTCAGAAGAACTAATGCTTTTTTAAAAGTATCACCTTTAGAAGAATTAGCATCTTCAGACATTTGTTCAATTAAGTCATACAAACTTGGAGACATCTCCACCGAAAAACTTAACATTGCATTTCTATTCATATTTAAACCTTTTGTGCAAAATTACAAAGTAAAATATTTTATTTAAAAATCAAAAGGCAAGTCAACCCCGTGTTTTTTACGATTGCGCAACAAAGGTGTGAAGTAATTTCATCATATCGGCGGATTCGCCGGCGACAGCGAGTGTTTCTTCATGGCTCAATGTGGATTGGACTAAACCTGCGGCGAGATTGGTGACAACGACTAATCCTAAAACTTGTAGTCCACAATGTCTTGCTGCTAATACTTCAGGCACTACGGACATGCCAATCACATCACCGCCTAGTGTTCTAAAGGCACGAATTTCCGCGGGCGTTTCAAAATTAGGGCCTAACACAGCAAAATAAATACCTTCCATCAGTGAAATCGATAAATCTAAAGCAATGTGTTGCATTTTTTGCCGCAAATTTTTGTTGTAGGCTTCACTCATGTCGAAAAATCGTGGGCCAAAATCAGGAGAGTCAGCGCCTGCTAACGGATTGAGACCTTGAAAGTTGATATGGTCTTTGAGCAAAACCAATTGACCCGGTTTGATTTCTAAATGCAATGCACCTGCCGCCCCGGTAATCACCACAGTTTCACAACCCAATAATTTTAATGTGCGCACATAAGTCAGGATTTTATTTGCTGTTGAGCCTTCATAAAAGTGTCCACGCCCTTGCAAGCAAACGATTGGGACACCTTGATAGGCTCCCAAAATCAGTTTGCCTTTATGTCCCGCAACGTGACAAACTGGAAAACCCGGTAAATCACGAAAATCAAATTCAGTTATATTTTCCAATTGCTTAACAAAATCGCCTAATCCCGAACCCAATATCATGCCGAGCTTGGGAACAAACAGCTTCCTTTTTTCCTGGATAACCCGGCATGCTTGTTTGGCAGATTCAGTCATACCATTAATGCCGGGTTTCGCGTTTAACCAACGTTACTCGGCGCGCCTGCGGGCCTTCATTGCCAACGGCAGGAATAAAACGCACTTTATCCCCGATCTGTAAATTATAGAATTTAACACCTAGCAAATTTCCTAGATTGAAATAGTATTCATTGTCTTCTGCGTCGGCGATAAAACCATATTCTTCATCACTCACTAAACGCACAATTTCCCCCTGGTATTTTTCACCATGGTCTTTAACCCTACCCAAGCGACGGCTTTCATAGTCTTCCAATTGTTCCCACAAGCCGTCAACGGCCACTTGTATGGCCTGGTATAAATTTTCCTGAGGCTGTTGGTTGACGTCAATTGAGTGATTGCCAGGCATATACGCATGGATGGCGACATTATGCAGGTTACCTTTCCTGTGATGCTGCTGATAAAATTCAACCACCACATGGCAGGACATCAAATTTGGATAAAACTTATCTAATTTTTCAATTTTTTGCCGTATCCGTTCAGCAACAGCTTCTGAATGCTCTATATCGCGAAACGTGATTTGTAATGGTTGTTGCATAAGAATCTCCTTAAAACGTATATTAATCGATTTTATTCTCTCACCCTCTGTATTAATTATAGCCAATTTAAGGGTGGATTTCTTGTATCCATTCATCACATGAATTTGCATACGCAGAACGTCCAATTTTGGTCCAGGTTTGACGAAAAATTGGCCGAAAAAGCGCAACATACTTGGCGTATGTGAGCATTTTGAGGACGATTTTTCGTCAAACCTGGACCAAAAGTGGGCGTTCCCATCTACAGGGTGCTAGTAGTTACAATCAGACTTTTTCTTCTTCTAAAGCAGGCACTTCCTGTTGTTTTTGTTTCTCTGTGATCCGTTGGAAAATTTCTTCGCGGTGAACAGGGATATGTCTTGGGGCTTCAATACCAATACGGACTTGGTTCCCTCTTATCTCCAGAACATGTAAAGTAATTTCGCCATTACCAATGATTAACCTTTCTCCGATAGCACGTGTTAAAACTAGCACAACTATTCCTCCCTCTAAAAATTAAATACGCAGTCTCTTTGCTATTATGGAGATTATAATCTGTAGGAAAAACTTTATCAATATGTTAGACGATATTGAATATAAACAAATAACATGATTTTTTAATTTAAATTAGATAATCAATGCCTGGTTATGGGATTTTCCTAGAAAAAGATTGCACGCCGTTTGGGGCGCCCATTAATACTATGTCGGCGCCACGCATGGCGAACACGCCGTTGCTGACCGTGCCGGCAATATTGTTGACTTGTTTTTCAAATTCGATGGGTTGCAGAATTTTTAAGTTGTGAATATCTAAGATGATGTTGCCATTGTCGGTTTTAACGCCTTCGCGATACACGGGGTCTCCACCCAGTTTAACCATTTGACGCGCCACATAACCTCTAGCCATGGGAATGATTTCAACCGACAAAGGAAATTGACCAAGGATATTTACTTTTTTACGTTGATCGACAATGCAAACAAATTTTTCGGCGACGGCGGCAATAATTTTTTCACGCGTTAAGGCTGCGCCGCCACCTTTGATTAAAGATAAATATTCAGTAAATTCATCTGCGCCATCGACGTAAAGCGGTAAACTCGAAAATTCATTCAAATCAAATACAGGGATATTGGCGGCTTTTAATAATTGTTCAGTTTCTCGAGAGCTGGCGACAGCGCCATCTATTTTATTTTTGATTTTAACCAAAGATTCAATAAAAAATTTAACGGTTGATCCTGTGCCAACCCCAATGACACTTCCCATTTCAATGTGCTCAATGGCTGCAAGCGCCGCTGCTTTTTTCATTTGATCTATTGATATCATTTAAGCTCCTGCCTTATGGTAGAATACACGCTATGTTTGATTTTTTGAAATCCAAAAAAAACGATGAAGCCCCTAAACAAAGTTGGTTTTCGCGTCTCAGCCAAGGTTTAAAACGCACGCGCGTTGCTCTAACCGATAGTTTAGCAAATTTAGTGCTCGGCAAAAAGCAGATCGATGCGGATTTATTTAAAGAATTAGAAACTTTGTTATTATCGGCGGATGTCGGCGTTGAAGTCACCGACCATATTTTGCAGCAATTGACAGCACAGGTGGCGCGCAAGGAATTAAATGAGCCCGAGCGTCTCACGGCTGCTTTGAAAAAAATTCTAGAAGAATTATTAACCCCTTATTGCCAGCCTCTCAATATGAATCAAAAACCATTTGTGATTTTAATGGTGGGCGTTAATGGCTCTGGGAAAACCACCAGTATCGCTAAAATATGTCATTTTTATCAGGCACAAGGTTTAAAACCGCTGTTGGCGGCCGGCGATACGTTTCGTGCGGCGGCGGTTGAACAACTGCAAATTTGGGGCGAACGCAATGCCGTACCGGTGATCAGTCAATCGCAAGGGGCAGACAGCGCTTCCGTTATCTTCGATGCGATGCATGCTACAAAATCCAGACATTTTGATCTTATGATTGCAGATACGGCGGGCCGGCTACATACGCAACATCCATTGATGGCGGAATTGAGTAAAATAAAAAGAGTTTTGGGAAAAATTGACGCCACCGCGCCGCACGAAGTGATGTTGGTGATTGACGCCACGATTGGGCAAAATGCTCTGCGCCAAGCAGAAGAGTTTCACAAAGCGATTGGTGTAACCGGTTTATGCATCACCAAACTTGACGGGACCGCCAAAGGCGGAATGATTTTTGCGATCACCCATAAAATGCATCTGCCGATCCGTTTTATCGGCATCGGCGAACAACTAGATGATTTAAAACCATTCACCGCCAAAGAATTCGTCGACGCACTTTTCCAAATATAAAACTTATTAAAAAACCTTCAACTTAGCTCATCCAGCGCGGCGAATAAAGGAAAATTGTTTACAGGTTTGTCCAGAATCTTATTTTTTGCATGACTTAGCTGAGAATGGTCAGAATACGTCGACCACGTTGGGAAATATTTTTCAGCTTGATTACCCCAAGCTGCCCATCCCTCTTTCTTTCCTCTCGCAAACAATTCAAGATAAGGCCCAGGACTACATGATTCAATTATCTGATATAATTCATCTGGTTTTCGAGAATGTTCTCGTTTTCTGCTAGCCAATAAATTTACTTGGCTACGTCCTGGTGATAATGTACGCACATTTTTACCTCTAACACCAAATAAAATAAGTTCAGTCACATTCCTGAAATAAAACCCTACCCCACGTCCATCAGAGCCCCCATCCTTGCGGATTTTATGCCATACTAAATTACATTTATATTTAAATCCCCAAGCTTCCATAACTTTGAGTCCTTCGGGAAGTAACGCGTTTGGCACCCAGAGATAAAGATGAGCCCTATCATTAACAATTTGTTTAACGGGTAAATTTACAATTTCTTCCAAAACCATCGTGCTATAACGCATTAAACGTTTATGCTCAGGCGCATTTTCCCTGTACGATTTTGAAATTGCCATGGAGGATCAGCTAGGATTGTAGAAAAATGGTTCCTTCCTTGCTTATTTAACAAATCAATACCTGAGTCTGCATTTATTTTGGATTTTATTTGATTCATAAGATTTTCCAATCTGTAATTAATTTAGGAGTTATACCAAATATCAATACTGGACAACCGCCATGGCGTCCTGCATTTAAACGATAAAGTAGTTTCCCCATCCACGTTGTACTCGCCCCATATTTTCCTTTTACGTTCTTAGGTTGGCCGATTTTTTTACCGCTCTGATACAAGTCGATATTACCTAATTTATTCAGCTGAGGGATCATTTCAAATACACTATTCAAAGCGGCGCTACGTGTCACTATAATACCCACACTTATCAAACCACACTCATGAAAAGTTCGTAAAGCATACAAGTCACGATCAAAAGTTTGATCTTTCGAATTCCACTCCAAATCAAAGGCAACCCGGCCTTTAACGTAATCAATTTTGTGACCATCGATAAAATTGGGAATAAGATGTGGCGGACGTTCTGCCATTCTTATTTTTTTTATTTTCTCGTCAGGCAGAAATATCTCTTTATATTCTTGCATACGTACTAATAGATCGCCTTGAATTCGAGTTTCTACCCAACCTGCTGGACGAAGAATATGGGAAATTTTTTTGGGCATATCAGATTCATTTCCCCCCGGTGCGCCGATATCACGCATTGTAATGCGGAAACTTAGCAAAGCCCTTTGAATATCAATCAATTCGTTGGGAAATGAATTAGCCAAAATAGCAGCGGCATGCCTGTAGCTATAAACTTCGTACAAAGTTGTAACTTCGGAGCTTAAATATTTCTCAATATCATCAAAGCTGTCAGCATTTGGCCCCGGCTTTAAAGCAATGTCATGTTCTGGGCTTTTATTGAAATCAATTTCTTCGACACCGCCGCTGTCGTCTTTCATTTTCTGTTTTTCCATAAAAATTTGTCAGGTTTCACTCAATGCATTTATTACATCATTTAATCACCCATTGATCAATAACCCAGTATTTAGCAAGGGTTGCTAAATCACAAGTACCGTAGAGATTCCAACGATGAATTCGCTACTGTTGGGATGGATATCGCTGCCCTGTTCATTAAAGCTGAAGAATTGTGTGTAGGCGTATTCAGCGCGAGCCATTACATTATGGCCTAAACCCAAATTGTAACCCAATCCTAAACGAATACCGGTTTCACGTTGGGTTTTACTTTGTTGCAAGCCACCAGTGCTTTCATCAAATTGGCTGACTTTAAAATTGGCGGTATTGGCGC
>CAVPCA010000010.1:0-43720 GCA_963702315.1 uncultured Pseudomonadota bacterium | reverse complement strand
GTCATGTTAATTTCCCCCGCTTAATGTAATTGCCTAGCCTTATTAGTTCCAAGTATGTTTTAAATCTAGCTAGCTTCCTAAGTTCCTGAGTCGCGCTTTTTTATCATAAGTTTCACCGTAGATTACAGTTTTACTCAAATTCCACTCGAAACTATTATTGAATTTATTATGCATTGCAAATTTTTCTCGAAAATCTACATCACATGGCATTATTGAATTGACTATGCATGTCAAAAGAGTTGACAATAGATAAAGAATGATCGACAATGTCCGGCTTGTTTTCGGAGGGGTTCCCGAGCGGTCAAAGGGATCAGACTGTAAATCTGACGGCTCTGCCTTCGAAGGTTCGAATCCTTCCCCCTCCATTGATCTGCGGGTGTAGTTCAATGGTAGAACTAGCCTTCCAAGCTGATAGCGTGGGTTCGATTCCCATCACCCGCTCTGGAAGGCATAGTTATGGGGCAGAAGGCATCGGGTTTCCCGATGTGCAGCATGTAACCAAAACTTGCCCACATAGCTCAGTTGGTATAGCACTTCCTTGGTAAGGAAGAGGTCACCGGTTCAACTCCGGTTGTGGGCTTAGGCATAGGTCAGTAGCTCAATTGGCAGAGCAGCGGTCTCCAAAACCGCAGGTTGGGGGTTCGATTCCCTCCTGGCCTGCCAAACGCGCGGATTTAATGGTGATGAAGTAACATATGAAAGGAAAACCAATGGGTTTGCAACCGGCTGAACACTCTGAAAGTCCGGTGTTGGATCGTTTAAAGTGGTTGCTGGTTGTCTTGCTGGTAATAGCAGGCATCGTTGCGAATTATTATTTTTCCCAAGTGGCTTGGGGTATTCGTGGCGCTATTGGTTTAGTATTGGTGCTGGTTCTGATCGCTATCGCTTTGTGGACCCAACAAGGGCGGAAAGCGTGGGCTTTTATCAAGTCAGCCCGTGGCGAATTGAGAAAAGTAACCTGGCCAACCCGGCAAGAAACCGTGCAGACCACATTGGTGGTTGTGGCGATGGTCGTGGTAACAGCCTTGGTTTTATGGGGCTTAGATACATTGTTTTTTTGGGCGGTCAGTCTAGTGACGGGGCAGCGAGGTTAAACAGCGATGACAACTGAACATACAAAGCGCTGGTTTGTGGTACATGTTTATTCTGGTTTCGAAAATTATGTCGTCAATGCTTTGCGCCAAAGAATGAAGATGCGTGGACTCGAAGACAAATTTGGCGAGATCATCGTACCCACCGAAGAAGTTGTAGAAATGCGTGGCGGGCAAAAACGAAAAAGCGAACGTAAATTTTTTCCCGGCTATGTATTGGTGCAAATGACGATGGATGAGCAAACTTGGCATTTCGTAAAGGGCATTCCTAAAGTTTTAGGTTTTATTGGTGGAACGGCAGATAAACCTGCGCCGATCAGTGATCAAGTAAGCCGCTTCGATTTTGCGTAGAGTGGAAGAGGGTGAGTCCAAACCGAAACCGAAAGTGCTTTTCGAACCCGGCGAGGTTGTGCGCGTAACCGAAGGGCCATTTGCAGATTTCAATGGTGTTGTTGAAGCGGTTGATTACGAGAAAAATCAATTAACCGTTTCTGTTTCTATCTTTGGACGACCAACTAAAGTCGACTTTAAATTCGATCAGGTTGAGAAGGGATAGTGAACGAATATAAAAAAAATAATCCCTGCGCGATGGGGGATCGCAAGGGGGAGAATCGCGATTCTTCCCTTTCATTCCGAGCATCAGGTTTCCTGATGCGAAGGATATAACAAGGGGAGCTATTTATAATAATAGCGATTGAACCCATTTGGAGAAAATATGGCAAAAAAAATTAATGGCTACATAAAATTACAGGTAAAAGCTCAAGAAGCTAATCCAAGTCCGCCGGTTGGCCCTGCGTTGGGTCAACAGGGTGTTAATATCATGGAATTTTGTAAGCAATTTAATGCGCAAACCCAAAATGTCGAAAAAGGGCTGGCGATTCCCGTTATTATTACGGTTTACAGCGATCGCAGTTTTCTTTTATTACCAAGACGCCGCCTGCTACGATTCTCATTAAAAAATTAATCAAATTAGCTAAAGGTAGTGCTACTCCAGGTAAAGAAAAGATTGGTAAAGTCACTCGAGCGCAGCTTGAGGAAGTTGCCAAAATGAAACAACCTGACTTAACGGCCGGCGATTTAAAAGCAGCTGTGCGTACGATTGCAGGCAGTGCGCGTAGCATGGGCCTCGATGTTGAGGGAGTAGAATAATATGTCCAAGATTTCAAAAAAAAGACAAGCTATTCAAACTAAAACCCCATTCGGGAAAATTTACCCGATAAAAGACGCGGTGAATTTATTATTAGAATGTGCAACCGCTAAATTTGTTGAAAGCGTGGATGTTGCCGTTAATTTAGGTGTTGATCCACGTAAATCCGATCAAGGGGTGCGTGGCTCAGTTGTTTTACCGCATGGCACAGGACGTCAAGTTCGCGTAGCCGTTTTTGCACAAGGCGACAAAGCCACGGCTGCTAAAAACGCTGGTGCAGATATCGTCGGCTTTGAAGATTTGGCAGAAACGATTAAAGGTGGCGCTTTTAATTTCGATGTTTTAATCGCTACCCCGGATAGTATGCGCATCGTGGGAACTTTAGGTCAAATTTTAGGGCCGCGCGGTTTGATGCCAAACCCCAAAGTGGGCACGGTCACCGCCGATGTGGCAACTGCCGTAAAAAATGCGAAAAGTGGCCAAGTGCAATTTCGCAATGACAAAAATGGTTTGATCCATGGTGCGATTGGAAACATTAAGTTAAACGCACAAGCTTTAGAAGATAACATCAAAGCATTTATCGGGGGATTGATAAAAGCCAAACCCCCCACAGCCAAAGGTATTTACATCAAGAAAGTCACTTTGTCTTCTACTATGGGACCTGGTCTATTAGTAGATGTTGGTACTTTGGTTGAATAGGAATCGCGGAAAAGGTTTGATGGGTTTTCCCATGAGACCATCCGTCGAAGACCGTAGGTGACGTTGTTACGTCTTAATGGCCTACGCAGACGGTGACAGGCTTCTTTGTATGAAGCGGCCCCTCACCATGGGTGTAATGTAGGAGTAAATTGTGGCATTGAATATAGAAGAAAAGAAAGCAAGTGTGGGTAAAATTACTGATATTGCTAACCGATCGGTATCGGTTATTGCAGCAGAATATCGTGGTCTTACCGTTGCTCAGATGACGCAATTACGAGTGAACGCACGTAAACATGGTATCGTATTAGGAGTTTATCGTAATACCTTGGCCAGACGTGCCGTGGAAGGTACTAAATTTGTCAGTCTGCAAAAAGCACTGGTTGGCCCGATTGTGTTGATGTTCTCGCAGGATGAACCATCAATGGCGGCTAAATTAGCGCGTGATTTTGCGAAAGACAACGATAAATTTGTTATACGAGCTTTGGTGTTGGAAGGGCATTTGTTAGGCCCCGACCAACTGAAAGCCGTAGCGAGTTTACCTTCGCGTAACGAAGCATTGGCGCAATTGATGTCGGTCATGCAAGGGCCGGTCGTCAAGTTGGCGCGCACAATGTCGGAAACTTATGCGCAGCTGGTTAGAGCCGTGGCGGCTGTAGCCGATAAAAAGCGTTCTGCGTAATTGTACTGTAACTAATTTTTTGAGGAGAAATGAAATGGCCCTTACAAATGAAGAGATTTTAGATGCGATTGCAAATATGAGTGTGATGAATGTTGTCAGCTTAGTGAAAGCCATGGAAGAAAAATTTGGTGTGTCCGCTGCTGCTGCGGTAGCTGTGGCGCCTGCTGCTGCGGGTGGTGGTGAAGCCGCCGCTGCGGAAGAAAAAACCGAATTTAACGTGGTGATGACGGCTTATGATGCTGCTAAGAAAATTGCGGTGATTAAAGCCATTCGTGAAATCACTAACTTGGGACTCAAAGAAGCCAAAGATATGGTGGAAGGTGTTCCCGCGACGGTGAAAGAAAGTATAGCGAAGAAAGATGCTGAAGAAATCAAGAAAAAATTGACTGAAGCTGGCGCTACAGTTGAAGTCAAGTAATCCCTCATTGCAATGGGGGTTCGCAAGGGGGAGAATCGCGATTCTCTCCCTTCATTCCAAGCATCGGGTTTCCCGACGCGTGGGATAAAAATAAATCTATAGCTTATGAGGTATTTTCATGGTTGCAAGACAAAAAACTGAAAGTCTTTATCCAATCAAATCAAACACTGAAAAAAAACGCGTACGCCTCCGGCTTGGAAAGGGAAAAGAAGAAATATTGGATATTCCTTATTTGCTTGCCATGCAAGTCAATTCTTATGAGCAATTTCTACAGGCTGATATAGCCCCTGATAAACGCAAAGATGTGGGGTTACACAGTGCATTTAAAAGTGTATTTCCGATCAGCAGTTATTCTGGTCATGCACAAATCGAATATGTCAATTACACCATTGGTGAGCCCATGTTCGAGGAACAAGAATGTTTATTACGTGGCGCAACTTTTGCGGCGCCGATTCAAGTGTTAATGCGTTTAGTGATATTTGATAAGGAAAAATCCCTAGAAAATCCAGTCATCAAAGATGTTAAAGAACAAGAAGTATATATGGGTGAAATCCCATTAATGACCAATAAAGGCAGTTTCATTATCAACGGCACCGAGCGTGTTGTAGTTTCGCAATTACATCGATCACCCGGTGTGTTCTTTGAACATGACAAAGGAAAAACCCATTCATCAGGTAAATTACTGTTTTCTGCTAGAGTAATTCCTTACCGTGGTTCATGGTTGGATTTTGAATTTGATTCTAAAGATGCTATTTTTGTTAGAATTGATCGTCGGCGTAAATTGCCTGCAACCGTTATTTTGCGTGCTTTAGGCTATAACACTGAAGAAATTCTCAAGATCTTTTTATGAAACGAATACTTTTCATTTAGCAGCTGACAAATTTATTTTGGATTTAGTGCCAAAAGATTACGTGGAGAATTAGCACGTCACGGATATTAACATACCAAAAGGCAAAGTCATTATCGAAATGGGTCGACGTATTTCTGCGCGCCATGTGCGCCAAATGGAAAAAGCCGATTTGAATAAATTAGAAGTCCCTGCTGAATATTTGTATGGTAAAGTGATTGCAGAACCTGTCGTTGATCAAAAAACCGGTGAAATTATTGCGCAAGCTGGACAAGATGTGACTCAGTGAATTGTTAGAACAATTACGCAAAGCCAAGCATTAAAGACAATTCAAAACTTTGTACATCAATGATATTGAATCGTGGTCCTTATATTTCAGATACTTTGAAATTAGATCCTACCAGAAATCAATTAGAAGCACTGGTTGAAATTTATCGCATGATGCGTCCTGGAGAACCACCTACCAAAGATGCTGCAGAAACTTTATTTCAATAATTTATTTTTCTCGATTAGACGTTATGATTTATCTGCTGTAGGCCGTATGAAATTTAATCGTCGCGTTGGCCGCGAAGAAATTGACCGGTCCTGGCGTATTATCCAAAGAAGATATTGTTGCATGTTTTAAAAGTTTTGATTGATATTCGTGATGGCGTGGTGAAGTGGATGATATCGATCATTTAGGTAATCGTCGTGTGCGCAGCGTGGGTGAAATGACTGAAAATCAATTCCGTGTTGGTTTGGTGCGAGTAGAACGTGCGGTAAAAGATCGTTTAAGTCTAGCCGATATTGAAAATTTGATGCCGCAAGATTTAATCAATGCTAAACCGGTTTCAGCCGCTATTAAAGAATTTTTTGGCTCCAGTCAATTATCGCAATTTATGGATCAAAATAATCCGTTATCTGAAGTGACGCATAAACGCCGAGTTTCTGCTTTAGGGCCTGGTGGTTTAACCCGCGAACGCGCAGGTTTTGAAGTGCGTGACGTGCATCCCACCCATTATGGCCGTGTATGTCCTATTGAAACACCTGAAGGTCCAAATATTGGATTAATCAATTCATTGGCTGTTTTTGCACGCACCAATGAATATGGCTTTTTAGAAAGTCCTTATCGTAAAGTAGTGAATGGTACAGTTAACCGATGAAGTTGATTATTTATCTGCGATTGAAGAAGGTGATTATTATATTGCACAAGCGAATACCACTGTGGATGAGAAAGGCAATTTAACTGGCGATTTGGTGTCTTGCCGTTATAAAAATGAATCTACATTGACGACTACCCGAAAAAGTTCAATTATATGGATGTTTCACCGAAGCAAATTGTTTCGGTTGCTGCAGCCTTGATTCCATTCTTAGAACATGATGATGCTAACCGTGCATTGATGGGTTCAAACATGCAACGTCAAGCTGTTCCGACATTACGTCCGGAAAAACCTTTAGTGGGAACAGGTATAGAACGTATCGTTGCCACAGATTCTGGTGTAACCGTCGTAGCGCAAACGCGGCGGTGTCGTTGATTCTGTTGATGCTTCGCGTATCGTGGTACGTGTTAATGACAATGAAAGCGAAGCTGGTAAAACAGGCGTAGATATTTATAATCTTAACTAAATTTACCCGTTCCAATCAAAATACCTGTATTAATCAACGACCTATTAGTCAAAGTGGGCGATCGCGTTGAAAAGGGCGATGTATTGGCGGATGGTCCTTCTACCGATTTGGGTGAATTAGCGTTGGGACAAAATTTATTGGTCGCCTTTATGCCTTGGAATGGTTACAACTTTGAAGATTCTATTCTGATTTCGGAACGATTTGTAGAAGAAGATCGTTTTACCACTATTCATATTGAAGAATTAACTTGTATCGCTCGCGATACCAAATTAGGGCCTGAAGAAATCACTTCAGATATTCCCAATGTTGGTGAAAGTGCTTTGTCCAAATTAGATGAATCCGGCATTGTTTATATTGGTGCTGAAGTGAATGCAGGTGATATTTTGGTGGGTAAAGTCACACCTAAAGGTGAAACACAACTAACGCCTGAAGAAAAATTATTGCGAGCTATCTTTGGCGAAAAAGCTTCTGATGTGAAAGATAGTTCGTTACGTGTTCCATCTGGTATGAATGGTACAGTGATCGACGTTCAAGTGTTTACCCGTGAAGGTGTGGAAAAAGATGCAGCGTGCTTAGAAATTGAAAAAGATGAATTAGATAAAGTCAAAAAAGATTTGAATGATGAATTGCGTATTCGCGAAGATGATATTTATCTACGGATTAGAAAAATTTTTAGTGAATAAAGTAGCTGAAGGTGGTCCCGATGAATTAAAGCAGGCACTAAAATTACCAAAGCATTATTTAGCAAGATTACCACGTGAAAAATGGTTTGAAATTCGTTTGAAAGATGAAGAAGTCGCACAACAATTAGAAATGCCAACGACAACTATAAACATTTGCGTAAAGAACGTGATGCAAAACTTAGAAGCAAAAGCGCAACAAAGATTACGCAAGGTGATGATTTAGCGCCTGGCGTATTAAAATTGTTAAAGTCTATTTGGCGGTTAAACGTCGTGTTCAACCTGGTGATAAAATGGCAGGACGACATGGTAACAAAGGTGTTATTTCCACGATCGTTCCTGTTGAAGATATGCCTTATTTGGCAGATGGTACGCCTGTTGATATCGTGTTAAATCCTTTGGGTGTGCCTTCACGTATGAATATCGGACAAGTTTTGGAAACCCATTTAGGTTGGGCAGCAAAAGGTTTAGGCATTAAAATTGGTAAATTATTAGAAGCACAATCAGCTGCTACAGAAATATGCGTAATTTTTGAATAAAATTTATAACATCAGTGATGAACATAAAGTAGATATTAGATAGCTTTACAGATGAAGAAGTTGTTGACCTTGCTAACAATCTTACGAGCAGGTGTTCCATGGCAACGCCGGTGTTTGATGGTGCCATGAAGAAGAAATCAAAACCATGTTGAAACTGGCAGGCTTGCCAGAAACTGGTCAAACCATCTTATTTGATGGTCGTACCGGAGAACCCTTTGATAGTCCAGTTACTGTGGGTTATATGTACATGCTGAAATTTAACCATTTGGTGATGATAAAATGCATGCTCGTTCGACAGGTTCCTATAGTTTAGTGACCCAGCAACCATTAGGTGGTAAAGCACAATTCGGTGGTCAACGATTTGGGGAAATGGAAGTGTGGGCATTAGAAGCATATGGTGCTGCTTATACTTTACAAGAAATGTTAACTGTAAAATCAGATGATGTTGAATGGACGTACCAAGATGTATAAAAATATCGTCGATGGTGATCATCGTATGGATGCCAGGTATGCCGGAATCTTTCAATGTATTGGTGAAAGAAATTCGATCGTTGGGTATTGATATTGAGCTTGAGATGAATTGATTACGAGTAATATTGAGCACCTTGCAATCAACTGTGAAGAGGTGAAATACGAACATTGCACCTTGAATGAGAGAGAATAGCTTGAGAGATTTACTTAAATCTAGTCAAAGCAGACAATGCAATTGAAGATTTGATGCGATTAAAATTGGTCTTGCTTCACCTGATATGATTCGTTCTTGGTCTTATGGTGAAGTTAAAAAACCTGAAACCATTAATTACCGCACTTTTAAACCAGAACGGGATGGTTTGTTTTGTGCTAAAATTTTTGGGCCTGTTAAAGATTATGAATGTTTATGTGGTAAATATAAACGTCTGAAACATCGTGGTGTTATTTGTGAAAAATGTGGCGTTGAAGTCACCTTTGCCAAAGTTCGACGTGAACGTATGGGGCATATTGAATTAGCCAGTCCAGTTGCGCATATTTGGTTTTTGAAATCCTTACCTTCACGTATTGGTTTATTATTGGATATGACCTTACGCGATATTGAACGAGTACTTTATTTTGAAGCTTTTGTGGTCGTCGATCCTGGCATGACTCAACTTAGAGAAAGGTCAATTATTATCCGAAGAAGCCTATCTTGGATGCCATAGAACAATATGGCGATGAATTTGATGCCGTATGGGTGCAGAAGCCATTCAACGACTTCTTAAGAGAAATTAATTTGGAAGAAGAAATTAAAAGTTTGCGTGAAGAATTGCCTACCACCAATTCGGAAACAAAAATCAAGAAAATTCACAAACGTTTAAAATCATGAAGCATTTCTATGAGTCAGGCAATAAACCTGAGTGGATGATATTGACCGTATTGCCTGTTTTACCACCTGATTTACGGCCATTAGTACCTTTGGATGGTGGCCGTTTTGCAACTTCAGATTTGAATGATTTTATCGTCGCGTGATCAATCGTAATAACCGTTTAAAACGGTTATTAGATTTAAATGCGCCTGATATTATTGTACGCAATGAAAAACGTATGTTGCAAGAAGCTGTTGATGCGTTGTTGGATAATGGTCGACGTGGGCGCGCTATTTCAGGTTCTAATAAATCGTCCACTTAAAATCACTTGGCTGATTTGATTAAAGGTAAAGCAAGGCCGTTTCCGTCAAAATTTATTAGGTAAACGTGTTGATTATTCAGGTCGTTCAGTGATTGTGGTTGGTCCTACATTAAGATTGCATCAATGCGGATTGCCCAAGAAAATGGCATTGGAATTATTTAAACCATTTATTTTTAGCAAACTACAATGTCGCGGATTAGCCACTACTATTAAAGCAGCTAAAAAAATGGTGGAAAGGGAAGCACCTGAGGTTTGGGATATTCTAGAAGAAGTTATCCGTGAACATCCTGTTTTGTTAAACCGCGCACCGACCTTGCATCGTTTGGGTATTCAAGCATTTGAACCGATTTTAATTGAAGGTAAAGCTATTCAATTACATCCTTTGGTTTGTACCGCCTATAACGCTGACTTTGACGGCGACCAAATGGCTGTACATGTTCCTTTAACATTGGAAGCGCAATTAGAAGCGCGTTCATTAATGATGTCGACCAATAATATTTTTTCACCCGGCAATGGTGAACCAATTATTGTGCCGACTCAAGACGTCGTATTGGGTCTTTATTATTTGACTCGTGATCAAGCAAATGTTGTGGGCGAAGGCATGATTTTTGCAGACGAGATGAAGTTGAGCGTGCCTATTTAAATAAAGCCGTTGATATCCATGCGCGGTTAAAGTCAAGATTAAAAGAATACGCTCTTGATGAAGAAGGTTTGTGCAAGAAATCATTAGTGTAGAGACACCACTGTGGTCGAGTATTATTGTGGAAAGTTGTGCCTAAAGGTTTGCCGTTTTGCATTAATTGATCAGACCCATGACCAAAAAAATGATTTCTCAATTATTGAATGATTGCTATCGAAATTGGGTTTAAAAGAAACCGTTATTTTTGCTGATCAATTAATGTATACCGGTTTTCGTTACGCCACCTATTCCGGCGTTTCCATTGGTATTAATGATTTAGTCATTCCCAAAGAAAAAGCAGAAATTATTGAACAAGCGGAAAATGAAGTTCGCGAAATTGAATATCAATATGCTTCCGGTTTGGTCACACATGGTGAACGTTATAATAAAGTCGTGGATATTTGGTCTCATACCAATGATCTAGTGGCCAAAGCCATGATGGAAAATTGACCGAAAAGTTATCGATCAAAAGGCAAAGTTCGACAAGATTCGTTTAATGCTATTTATATGATGGCCGATTCCGGCGCTCGAGGTTCTGCTGCGCAAATTCGTCAATTAGCAGGAATGCGAGGTTTGATGGCGAAACCTGATGGTTCCATTATCGAAACACCTATCACTGCGAATTTCCGTGAAGGATTAAACGTAGGTCAGTATTTCATTTCTACTCACGGTGCGCGTAAAGGTCTTGCGGATACTGCATTAAAAACAGCAAACTCCGGATATTTAACCCGTCGATTAGTGGATGTTGCTCAAGATTTAGTGATTACCGAAGAAGATTGCGGTACCAGCAGTTGGCATTGAAATGCGTCCACATATTGAAGGTGGCGATGTCGTTGAGCCGTTAACCGAACGTGTTTTAGGGCGTGTGCTTTCAGATCCCGTGTATGATCCAAAAACCAAGCAAGAAGTTATTTCCAGCTGGAACTTTATTGGATGAGAGAAAGACCGCAATGTTAGAAGAACGCAATATCGATTCCGTGAAAGTGCGTTCCACCATTACTTGCGAAACTCGCTATGGTGTTTGTGCTTCATGTTATGGACGCGATTTAGCGCGCGGACATTTGGTGAATGTGGGTGAAGCGATCGGCGTTATCGCCGCACAATCCATTGGTGAACCGGGCACGCAGTTAACCATGCGTACCTTCCACATCGGTGGTGCTGCTTCCAGAACAACTGCCATCAACAATATTCAAGTGAAATTGGACGGAACGGTGCGCTTACAAAACTTAAAAACCGTAAAACAATGCCGACGGCCATATTGTGGCTGTTTCGCGATCAGGAGTATTGATCGTGCATGATCTGCATGGTGCAGAGCGCGAACAATATAAAGTACCCTATGGTGCAACTTTAAATATTAAAGATAGCAGCCCGGTCAAAGCCGGACAAATCGTCGCTCAATGGGATCCACATACCCACCCGATTATTACGGAAGTGGCTGGCCGCCTACAATTAGTCGATTTGGTTGAGGGTGTCACCATGACCCGTCAAACCGATGAATTAACGGGTTTGAGCAGCATTGTGGTCACCGCCAGCAGACAACGTGGTGTCAGCGGCAAAGAACTGCGGCCCATGATTAAATTGGTGGATGAAAAAGGTAAAGATGTCTGCTTACCCGGCAGTAGCGTCCCAGCTCACTATTTCTTATCAGAAGGCACCATTATCAACAAAGAAGATGGTCGAAAAGTGGAAATCGGAGACGTTTTAGCACGTATTCCGCAAGAAGCTTCGAAAACGCGAGATATTACCGGTGGTTTACCCCGCGTAGCCGATCTTTTTGAAGCCCGCCGTCCGAAAGACGCTGCCATTTTAGCGGACATTTCCGGAGTGATTAGCTTTGGTAGAGATACCAAAGAAAAAGGCCGCCTCATCATCACCGCCCCAGACGGTGCAGTATTTGAACAATTGATTCCCAAATGGCGCCGCATTACTGTATTTGAAGGTGAAACTGTCACCAAAGGAGAAGTGATTGCCGATGGCGCCACTGATCCACATGACGTATTGCGTTTATTGGGCGTGAATGCACTGGCCAACTATATTGTTGACGAAGTACAAGAAGTTTATCGATTACAAGGTGTAAAAATTAACGATAAACATATTGAGGTCATTATTCGTCAAATGCTGCGTAAAGTAGAAATTAAAGACGCCGGCGACACCTCATTTATTCGTGGCGAACAAGTAGAGCGTTATCGTGTGTATGAAGCGAATGAAGAAGCTGGTAAAAATAAAGGCATCTCCTGCAACCTTTGAACCCATCCTCTTAGGATTAATCAAAGCGTCGTTGGCGACAGACTCTTTCTTATCCGCCGCCTCCTTTATGGAAACCACGCGCGTATTAACCGGCGCGTCGGTGGCCGGTAAGCGAGACGAGTTACGCGGCTTAAAAGAAAACGTCATGGTAGGTCGATTAATTCCTGCCGGAACAGGTTACGAATACCACACCCAGCGCCGTAAAAAAGCTGTCCAAGCCGTCGTTGCCCCTGCTCCCGAACCCACTTCTGAGGAAAAAGCTGCCTCAGCCGAAAAAGCCCTGAGCGAGGCATTGAGAAAAGATAGCTTAGAAAACGACGAAGGATAGGAAAAATCCACTGCTATTCAGTAAGCCCTCGTAATCGAGGGCTTCGAATTGGTTTCGATATCTTCTCATGATGAGGAAGCAATTCCGCTTCAGTTGGCCTTGTGGAGAGGCTAACCTGCCTGTTGGTGGCGGGAGATATTCACGGTGTATGGAATAAATTGATATTTTTGCATCAATTTATATTGACAACTTTTCAAGGCTTATTTAAAATGACCAACCCTACCCATTTGGTAGATGAGATTTTATTTTTTTGGAGATTGTAATTGAATGGCAAGAATTAACCAGTTGGTACGAAAACCACGAAAAACGAAACAGAGAAAAACGAACGTACCCGCGTTAGAAGGCTGTCCACAACGTCGTGGCGTTTGCACCCGCGTTTATACCACTACGCCAAAAAAGCCAAACTCAGCTTTAAGAAAAGTGGCTCGTGTTCGTCTAACCAATGGCAGTGAAGTGACTTCTTACATCGGTGGAGAGGTCACAATTTACAAGAACACTCAGTTGTTCTCATCCGAGGGGGTCGTGTTAAAGATTTACCTGGTGTTCGTTATCATATTGTACGTGGTAGTTTGGATACGGCAGGTGTTTCTGGTCGCCGGCGCGGTCGATCCAAATATGGTGAGAAGAAACCGAAGGAATAAAAGAGAGATAATGTATGCCTAGAAGAAAAGCAGCCCCACGCAGAGAGATCCTTCCAGATCCGTTGTTTCGCAGTATCTTATTAGCGAAATTTATCAACACCGTCATGCGTAGTGGTAAAAAAGCCATTGCTGAAAAAGTCGTCTACGGCGCTTTAGATCAAGTGGTTAAAAGCGTTGGCAATATTGGCCAAGAAGATGAAGGCGGCGAAGGCGGTGGTAGTGGTAGTGGTAGTGGTAGTAGAAAATTACCCAGCAGCGCTAATATCCGCAACAGTGATGAAGCGCGCGCAGCCGCAATTAAAGCTTTTCGCAAGGCCTTGGAAAATGTAACACCTGTGGTGGAAGTGAAGTCTCGCCGAGTAGGAGGTTCAACTTACCAAGTGCCGGTAGAAATTCGTGAAAATCGACGCGTCGCTTTGGCCATGCGTTGGTTGGTAGAGTTTGCTGGGCAACGCAGTCAAAAAGGCATGATGATGCGATTGGCGGGAGAAATTATGGACGCCATCGCTGGACGCGGAGCGGCAGTTAAAAAACGCGATGATGTTCATCGCATGGCGAAAGCAAACCAAGCTTTTGCTCATTATCGATGGTAATTTAAGATGGCAACAGATTTATCAAAATTACGCGACATTGGTATTATGGCGCACATTGATGCGGGTAAAACCACCACTACCGAGCGTATTTTATTCTATACCGGCGTTTCCCATAAAATGGGTGAAGTGCATGAAGGCGCTGCAGTCATGGACTGGATGGAGCAAGAACAAGAACGCGGCATTACCATTACCTCTGCTGCTACGACATGCTACTGGAGTGGTATGCGTCAGCAATTTTCTCAACACCGTGTTAATATCATCGATACACCGGGCCATGTTGACTTTACCATTGAAGTGGAGCGTTCCTTAAAAGTTTTGGATGGCGCTTGTGCATTATTTTGTGCAGTGAGCGGTGTAGAGCCACAAAGTGAAACCGTATGGCGCCAAGCCAATAAATACGGCGTGCCGCGTTTGGGTTTTGTTAACAAAATGGACCGCGCCGGCGCCAACTTTTTACGTGTTATCGAACAAATTCGTAAAAGATTATCAGCTTACCCCGTGCCCATTCAATTACCGATTGGCGCAGAGGAGAATTTTGAAGGCGTCGTTGATCTAATCATCATGAAAGCCATTTATTGGAATGAAGAAGATTTAGGCATGACCTATGAAGAAAAACCCGTTCCAGACAACATGATAGAAGATTGTGAAGAATGGCGCGAAAAAATGGTGGAAGTAGCCGCTGAAGCCGAAGACGAGTTGATGAATAAATATTTAGAGACCGGCGAATTAAGCGTGGATGAAATAAAACGCGGCTTGCGTAAACGCACCATTGCTAATCAAATTGTTCCGATTTTATGTGGCAGCGCGTTTAAAAACAAAGGCGTACAAGCATTATTAGATGCAGTGATTGAATATTTGCCTTCACCAGCCGATATTCCCCCGATTAAAGGGGAAGACGACAGAGGCCGCGAAGCTTTCCGTAAACCTTCTGAAAAAGAGCCGTTTGCTGCATTAGCTTTTAAAATCATGACAGACCCATTTGTGGGAACGTTAACATTTATTCGCGTATATTCCGGTATCATTAAATCTGGTGACGCCGTTTACAATACGGTGAAATCTAGAAAAGAACGCATTGGCCGGTTATTATTGATGCATGCCAATACGCGAGAAGAAATCCGTGAAGCCCGCGCCGGAGAAATCGTTGCGGCAGTGGGATTAAAAGATGTTACAACTGGCGACACCTTGAGTGATCCTGATAATCTCATCCGCCTGGAGCGCATGGAATTCCCGGAACCGGTAATATCCGTTGCGGTAGAACCCAAAACCAAAGGCCGACCAGGAAAAAATGGGTATCGCTTTAGGCAAATTAGCCCAAGAAGATCCTTCATTTAGGGTACACACCGATCCTGAATCAGGTCAAACCATTATTGAAGGCATGGGTGAATTGCATTTAGAAATTATTGTCGACCGTATGAAACGCGAATTTAAAGTAGAAGCGAACGTTGGTAAGCCCCGCGTCGCCTATCGCGAGACAATTCGTAAGGTCATTGAACATGAATCCAAGTACATCCGTCAAACCGGTGGCCGTGGTCAATATGGTCACGTGTGGTTGAAAATAGAACCGCAAGAACGCGGTGCTGGATTTGAATTTGAGAATGCGATTGTCGGTGGTGTTATTCCGCGAGAATTCATTCCAGCTGTTGAAAAAGGTGTTAAAGAGCAAATGGAAAATGGCATCGTGGCCGGTTACCCGGTGGTGGATGTCAAAGTTACCTTATTTGAAGGCTCTTATCACGATGTCGACTCCAGTGAAATGGCGTTTAAGATTGCCGGCTCTATTGGTTTCAAAGAAGGTGCAGCGAAAGCCAATCCTGTCTTATTAGAACCGATCATGAAAGTAGAGGTAGTCACCCCAGAAGATTATATGGGTGACGTCGTTGGCGATTTAAGTCGCCGGCGTGGAATGATTCAAGGCATGGAGGAAAGTCCTGCCGGGAAGATGGTCAATGCAGAGGTTCCATTAGCTGAAATGTTTGGCTATGCAACTGACCTGCGATCATTGAGTCAAGGGCGAGCAACGTATACAATGGAGTTTCTAAAGTATTCCGAAGCGCCTGCAGCTATCGCGGAAGCGGTAATTAAAAAGAAACATTAGCATTTAATAAGAGGTCTATTTATGCCAGATAAATTTGAACGGACTAAACCACATTTAAATGTGGGCACCATCGGTCACGTTGACCATGGTAAAACAACATTAACTGCAGCTATTACCAGCGTAGCGAAGAAGCTGACAGGAAAAGGGGAAGCGCGGTCTTACGATCAAATTGATAATGCACCTGAAGAAAAGAACGTGGAATTACCATCAACACGACGCATGTTGAGTATGAGTCAGCCAATCGTCACTATGCCCATGTGGACTGCCCAGGCCATGCCGACTATATAAAGAACATGATTACCGGCGCCGCGCAAATGGATGGTGCTATTTTGGTGGTTTCTGCTGCCGATGGCCCTATGCCACAAACACGAGAACATATTTTATTGGCGCGTCAAGTGGGTGTGCCTTATATTGTGGTTTATCTCAATAAAGCAGACATGGTTGATGACAAAGAATTATTAGACTTAGTTGAAATGGAAGTTCGTGAATTATTAAACACCTATAAATTCCCGGGCGATGATCACACCTATTATTGTTGGGTCTGCGTTAAAAGCATTAGAAGGCGACACCAGCGAAATTGGTGAAGCTTCTATTAAGAAATTGCTTGAGACATTAGACAATTATGTTCCAGAACCTCAACGTGAAATTGAGAAACCTTTCTTAATGCCTGTCGAAGACGTATTTTCCATTTCTGGTCGAGGTACGGTGGTCACTGGACGTATTGAGCGTGGTATTATTAAAGTGGGCGACGAAATTGAAATCGTCGGTATTAAAGACACTGTATTAAGCACCTGTACGGGTGTGGAAATGTTCCGCAAATTGTTGGATGAAGGTCGCGCCGGAGATAACGTGGGTATCTTGTTGCGTGGTGTGAAACGTGACGACGTTGAACGTGGACAAGTATTAGCGAAGAAAGGCAGCATTAAGCCGCATCGTAAATTTGAAGCAGAAGTGTATGTATTATCCAAAGAAGAAGGTGGCCGTCATACGCCATTCTTTAAAGGTTACCGTCCACAATTCTACTTCCGTACCACTGACGTAACTGGATCGATTGAGTTACCGGCTGGTGTTGAGATGGTGATGCCTGGTGATAACATCAAGATGGTTGTTGAGCTTATTACCCCCATTGCGATGGAAGAGGGTGTGCGCTTTGCTATTCGCGAAGGTGGACGCACAGTAGGCGCTGGTGTTGTTGCGAAAATTATTGAGTAATCAAGATGGCTGCAAACGAAAGAATAGTAATTAGGTTAAAGCATTTGATCATCGGCTTTTGGATAGAGCAACTTCCGAAATCGTTGATACTGCTAAAAGGACTGGCGCCCGCATCAATGGGCCTATCCCTTTGCCTACAAAAACAGAACGTTACACGGTGTTATTTCGCCGCATGTTGATAAAGATGCGCGAGACCAATATGAAATACGCACGCATAAACGTTTAGTTGTCATCGTTCAACCAACTGAGAAAACAGTTGATGCGTTAATGAAGTTGGATTTAGCAGCTGGCGTTGATGTGCAAATTAGTGTTGAGTAAGCAAAAGATTGGAGAATTATAATGGCTTTGGGGCTTGTCGGAACAAAATGTGGAATGATGCAAATTTACAGTGCTGACGGTGAAGCGGTTCAGGTTTCGGTTATTGCTGTAAATCCCAATCGTATTACTCAGATAAAAAATAAAGAAAGCGATGGGTATTGTGCGCTGCAAATTACCGCTGGAGAGAAATCTGCTGCTCGTTTAAATAAACCGATGATCGGTCATTTTCGCAAAGCAGGTGTGGAAGCCGGCCGCCTTATTCGTGAATTTCGGGTTTCTGAAAAAGAATTAGAAGGCAAATCAGTCGGTGACGCCATCACGGTAGACTTATTCAAATTAGGTCAAACCGTGGATATTACCGGCATTACCAAAGGTAAAGGATTTGCGGGTAGTGTAAAACGTAACCATTTTGCCACGCAAGACGCTACTCACGGAAATTCATTAACGACTCGCTCGGTGGGGTCAACGGGTCAAGACAATCGCCAGGCCGAGTATTCCCAGGTAAGAAAATGCCGGGTCAATTGGGTAATGTGCAAAGAACTATTCAACACATAAAAATTGTCGAAATTGACGCCGAACGAAATTTGTTATTGGTAAAAGGCGGCATTCCAGGCGCTCCCGGTGGCTTTGTCACCATCATGCCTTCGATTAAAGAACGGGGAAAGTCTAATGGAATTACCTATTATCAAACAAGGTGGAGAAATTTCTCCCAACAAATTACAGGTGTCTGATCAATTGTTTTCGTGCGCATTTAATGAGGGTTTGGTGCATCAAGTGGTCACGGCTTATATGGCAAAGGGCAGAGCCGGAACCAAAGCGCAAAAAACTCGTAGGCAAGTACGTGGAGGGGGTATTAAACCGTGGAAACAAAAAGGTACGGGCCGTGCTCGCGCCGGTTCTATCCGTAGTCCATTGTGGCGTGGTGGTGGAAGAGCTTTTGCAGCGTGTCCGCGTAGTTACGCGCAAAAAGTAAATAAAAAAATGTACCGCAGCGCATTATGCGGCATATTTTCCGAGCTGATTCGCCAAAATCGACTGAAAGTTGTGGATCAATTTGTCGTAGAGCAGCCCAAAACAAAAGCTTTAGTTGAAAAATTAACGCGCTTAGATTTGGCAAAAGTTTTAATCATTGTTGATAACGAAGATCAAAATCTTTATCTTGCTGCGGGCAATATTCCAAAAGTTGAAATAAATATTTTGGGCAATATTAGTCCGGTTAGCTTGGTCGCTTATGATCATGTCTTATTGACAGCCGATACATTAAAAAAGATCGAGGAGAGTTTACAGTGAATTCACATCGGCTATACAACATATTATTGAATGCGCATGTCACCGAAAAAACTTCTCAAGTGAGTGGTGGTTATCGTCAATATGCCTTTGAAGTTTTGCCGGAAGCTAACAAATTTGAGATTCGCCAGGCAGTAGAACAATTATTCAAAGTAAAAGTACGCTCTGTGCAAACATGCAAAGTTTTGGGCAAAAGAAAACGTGGCCAGATTCCTGGGCAAACCAAGGGCTGGAAAAAAGCTTACGTGGTTTTAAAAGAAAACCAAGAAATCGATTTAACAAAGATACAGTAGAGATTAGGGTGTCAGTATGGCTTTAATTAAAGCAAAACCAACTTCCGCAGGCAGGCGCTTTGTCATCAAAGTCGTCAATCCTGAGTTACATAAAGGAACGCCTTACGCTGGTTTAGTCACGAGTAAACAACGTATTAGTTGTCGTAACAATCAGGGCCGGATAACGGTGCGCAGACGCGGTGGTGGCCATAAGCATCATTATCGTCAAATCGATTTTAAAAGAGATAAAGAAGGTGTCGTGGGCCGCGTTGAACGATTGGAATATGATCCTAATCGTAGCGCGCATATCGCCCTGGTTTTGTATGCGGACGGAGAAAGACGTTATATTATTGCTCCCAAAGATCTGCATGCAGGCTCGGAAGTGCAATCAGGCCCGCAAGTGCCGATTAAACCTGGCAATTGTTTACCGTTAAATAATATTCCTTTTGGTTCCCCTATCCATTGCGTTGAGATGAAACCTGGAAGAGGCGCGCAGTTGATGCGCAGCGCGGGTTCTTCTGCGCAATTAGTCGGACTAGAAGGCGCTTATGCATTGGTGCGTATGCGCTCGGGTGAAATGCGCAAAATATTGGCTACTTGCCATGCAGTGATTGGTGAAGTGTCTAATTCTGAACATAATTTGCGATCTTTAGGAAAAGCAGGCGCGAACCGGTGGCGGGGCATACGGCCCACTGTCCGAGGCACCGCTATGAATCCAGTAGATCATCCCCACGGTGGTGGTGAGGGCCGTACTCGTGGCCGTCATCCTGTGTCACCGAATGGATTGCCCACTAAAGGTTTTAAAACCAGAAGAAACAAACGTACGACAGGAATGATTGTGCGCGATAGAAGAGTGAAGTAAAGAGGTTATATGCCAAGATCTATTAGAAAAGGTCCTTTTATTGATCATCATCTTTCCAAGAAAGTGGAAGAAGCAGTGGCGACCAACAGTAAACGACCGATCAAAACTTGGTCTCGCCGGTCGATGATTACGCCGGACATGGTGGGCCTTACTATCGCCATTCACAATGGGAAAGATCATGTGCCGATTTTTATTTCAGAAAATATGGTTGGCCACAAATTAGGCGAATTTTCTTTTACCAGAACTTATCGAGGTCATGCAGGTACACCGGATAAAAAAGCTAAAAAAGAAAAGGCAGCCGGAGGGGAAGAATAAATGGAAGCTGTAGCAATATTGAAATATGTAGGTGATTCTGTGCAAAAAACCCGTTTAGTAGCGGATATGGTGCGTGGCATGCCGGTCGGTAAAGCTTCTCAGCTGCTTGCTTTTTGTAATAAAAAATCGGCTCGGTCAGTTAAAAAAGCTTTGAGCTCAGCCATTGCTAACGCTGAACATAATTTAGGCGCTGATATCGATGAACTGTTTGTATCGCATATCTCCATTGATCATGGGCCGCGTTTAAAACGTATGCGCACACGCGCGCGTGGCCGCGGCAACAGAATTATTAAACCGACCTGCCATATTAAAGTAGCAGTGGCTACCAAAGGGGAGAAATAACGCATGGGTCAAAAAGTTAATCCAAATGGTATTCGCTTAGGCATCACGAAAGATTGGAATTCTAAATGGTACGCCAGCACAAAAGAATTTGCCGATTATTTAGAAGCCGATCGTAAGGTTCGCTTGCATTTAAATAAAAAATTAAAAGGCGCCGCCATCAGCAATATACGTATTGAGCGTCCGGCCCGTAACAAAGCCAATATTCAAATCCATTCCGCCAGACCGGGTGTGATCATTGGTAAAAAAGGCGGTGATGTTGAAGCGTTGCGCCATGAGATCGCTAATATCATGAATATTCCGGTACATATTACGATTGAAGAAGTGCGTAAACCGGATTTAGAAGCCAAATTGGTGGCTGAAAGCATCGCCGGACAATTAGAACGCCGGGTGATGTTCCGCCGCGCAATGAAAAGGGCCGTACAAACCACCATGCGTCAAGGTGCGTTAGGTGTCAAAGTTTGTTTGGCGGGTCGTTTAGCGGGTGCTGAAATTGCCAGAACCGAAAAATACCGCGAAGGCCGTGTACCATTGCATACTTTCCGTGCAGATATAGATTATGGCACTGCCGTTGCCGAAACCACTTATGGTATTATTGGCGTTAAAGTTTGGATTTACAAAGGCGAAACCCATCTTCCTAGAGAGTCGAAACGACCGGCAGTTGAAGATGAAACTCAGCGAGAAGAGGAATAAATATGCGTCAACCGGCTCGGACAAAATACCGTAAACAATTTAAAGGCCGCAATCGCGGGTTAGCCACCAGTGGCAATGCCGTGAGTTTTGGTGAATTCGGTTTAAAAGCTTTAGGTCGAGGCAGAATTACCGCACGGCAAATAGAAGCTGCGCGTCGCGCGATTTCGCGCCATGTGAAAAGAGGTGGAAAACTGTATATTCAAATTTTTCCTGATAAACCGATTACCAAAAAACCCTTAGAAGTTCGCCAAGGAAAAGGTAAGGGAAACGTTGAATACTGGGTGGTTGAGATTAAACCGGGTCGCGTCATGTTTGAAATCGAGGGCATATCCGAAGCCGTAGCCCGAGAAGCTTTTGCGCTTGCAGCAGCCAAACTGCCGTTGAAGTCAACTTTTGTTCGAAGAGAACGGGGATAATATGAAATCTACCGAATTAAGAAAAATGAATGTCAATGAATTACAAAAAATGGTGGCAGAACAAGCCAAACAAAAATTTTTAATGCGTATGCAAAAAGGCATGGGTGAGTCACCTAAACCGCATGCGATAAGACAAGTGCGAATAACCATAGCACGTCTTTTAACCATTATTAGCGAGAAGGAGCGGCAAGCATGAGCGAGAAAGTAGTGTTACCGCAAACCTTAACCGGTCGTGTGGTTAGTGATAAAATGCAAAAAACCATTGTGGTGTTGGTGGAACATAGAGTGCGCCATCCCAAATACAAAAAGTTTATTCGCCGTTCTTCCAAAATCCATGCGCATGACGCGGAGGGTATTGCCAAAGAAGGGGATATCGTCGTTATTAAAGAATGCCGGCCCATTTCTAAAACTAAAGCCTGGATGTTGGACACAGTGAAAGAAAAAGCTGAAATTTTTGAGAGGAATGGACAATGATTCAAACTGAAACGATTTTGCAGGTCGCAGATAACAGCGGTGCACGCGAAGTCATGTGCATTAAAGTGTTGGGCGGCTCGAAAAGACGCTATGCGCGGATCGGTGATGTCATTAGGGTCAGTATTAAAGACGCGATTCCTCGTGGCAAGGTAAAAAAAGGTGAAGTGAAACATGCATTGGTGGTTAGAACCAAAAAACCAATACGCCGGAATGATGGCTCCATCATTCGCTTCGATAGTAATGCGGTCGTTCTTTTAAATGAACAATTGCAACCAATAGGTACCCGCATTTTTGGGCCAGTCACCCGTGAGTTACGGCTGAGTGCGCAATTTATGAAGATTGTTTCTCTGGCGCTTGAGGTATTATAATTATGCAAAAAATTAGAGCAGGTGATATCGTTGTCGTTATTGCCGGAAAAGATAAAGGCCGAGTGGGTAAGGTTTTAAAAATAATCGACAAGCAACGTGTTGTCGTTGAAGGGGTGAGTCTGGTTAAAAAACATGTAAGGCCCAATCCTCAGCGTAATATTGAAGGTGGAATTACTCAAAGAGAATCCAGTATTGATATTTCCAATGTTGCGTTGTTTAATTCCGCCGCCAATGAACCAGATCGTGTCGGTTTTAAATTTATCACGGAAGGCGATAACAAACGAAAAGTTCGTTATTTTAAATCAAACAATGAAATTGTGAGCGCTGATTATCAATAGAGAGCTGCCATGAATACTTTACATCAACAATATGTGGAAGAATTAGTTCCACGCTTAAAAAAAGAATTTGGTTTCACCAGCGTCATGCAAGTGCCCCGTATTTTAAAAGTCACTTTGAATATGGGTGTCGGTGAAGCCGTTGCAGACAAAAAAATCTTGACCAATGCGGTCAATGATTTAACTAATATTTCAGGTCAAAAGCCGATAATTACCTTATCGCGTAAATCGATTGCCGGTTTTAAAATTCGTGACAATATACCTATTGGTTGTAAGGTCACTTTGCGACGTGAAAGAATGTATGATTTTCTGCAACGTTTAATTATGGTTGCCATCCCGCGCATCAGAGATTTTAGGGGTTACAGCGTTAAATCGTTTGATGGCCGTGGCAATTACAGTTTAGGCATTAAAGAACAGATTGTTTTTGCTGAAATTGAATATGATAAAATCGATGTGATTCGCGGGTTGGATATCACCATTACCACCAGCGCTCGCAATGACAAAGAAGCAAAGGCCTTATTAAAAGCTTTTGGTTTTCCATTTAAAGAATGACGTTATTTAACAAATTGAGGAAATTGTATGGCCAAAACCAGTGTTGTGATTCGTAATAAAAAACGGATGCGCTTAGTTAAAGCTGCGCAGAAAGTGCGTGCAGCTTTGAAAGAAACCATCCGTACTATGCCAGAAGCACTGGAAGAAGCGGTCATTAAATTACAGAAACGCAAACGCAATGAAGCGCCGGTGCGCATTCGTTCACGTTGCCGTTCCTGCGGCCGTCCGCATGGTACTTTAAGAAAGTTTGGTTTATGCCGTATTTGTTTGCGTCAAGCAGCAATGCGGGGAGATGTTCCAGGGTTAAGAAAAGCGAGTTGGTAATTTTATGAGTATGCAAGATTCTATTTCTGATATGCTAACCTACATTCGCAATGCGCAAATGGTTGGAAAAAACGAAATCCAAATGCCTTTGGCAAAATTGAAACTCAGCGTCGCTGATGTTCTGAAAGAAGAAGGTTACATTGAAAATTATGCGGTGGTTAAGGAAGCCGATAAACCAACCTTATCCATTACTTTAAAATATTATCGAGGGGCGGCCAGTGATCGAATCTATACAAAGGGTCAGCACGCCAGGCCGTCGAATTTACAAAGGTAAAGATGAGTTGCCACAGATCCAAGGCGGTTTAGGGGTTGCGATTATTTCCACTTCAAAAGGCGTGATGTCTGACCGTCGCGCGCGTCACCTTAAATTGGGTGGCGAAGTTATGTGTTACGTAAGCTGAGGTTGAATTATGGTGAGTCGAGTTGCAAAAGTTCCTATTACCATTCCGAAAGGAACCGAAATAAAAATTTCTGCTGATAACTTGCATTTTAAAGGTAAATTAGGGCAAATTGACCGTGCAATTCATCCTTTGGTAGAAGTGCAAGTGGTTGATAATGTATTGCAGATTAAGCCTAAAAATAACTCGCGGGAAGCAAATACCAATGCTGGCACTATGCGCGCCTTGTCTAATAATGATGTTATTGGCGTGAGTGAAGGTGTCTCTCGTAAGCTGATTTTAGTAGGAGTAGGCTATCGTGCTGTAGTGCAAGGCAATGTGTTGAAATTATCTTTAGGTTTTTCACATCCGGTGGATTTTGTTTTACCTAAAGGTGTATCGGCAGAAACCTCAGCGCCCACTGAAATTATATTGAAGGGCGTTGATAAACAATTGGTTTGCCAAACGGCAGCCAACATTCGTTCGCTAAGGCCTCCTGAACCTTACAAAGGAAAAGGGGTGCGGTATGAAGGCGAAAAGATAATCGAAAAAGAAATTAAGAAAAAATAAAGTTGGAATCTTTATGATTAATAAAAATATTAAACGTGCTCGGCGAGCAGTTAAAATTCGTGGAAAAATTAGACGAGTGGGCAATTTTCACTTGTGCATCCACAGAACTTCTCAACATATTTATGCGCAAATTATTTCACCGTGTGGATCAAAAGTATTAGCGCAAGCTTCTTCTTTAGATACAGAACTTCGTAAAGAATTAAAAAATGGCGGCAACGTTGCCGCCGCTCAACAAGTGGGTAAACTGATTGCTGAGCGTTGCAAAAAAGCAGGAGTCGAACAAGTTGCCTTTGATCGATCCGGTTACAAATATCATGGTCGAGTAAAAGCGTTGGCGGATGCTGCTCGTGAAGGTGGAGTACTATTTTAAAAGAGATTTTAAGAGGTTTATATTTATATGGGAATGGAAAATCAGGTTAACGACGGTTATATCGAAAAGCTGGTCTCCGTAAGACGTACCTCCACTACAGTAAAAGGTGGTCGGCGTATGCGTTTTTCAGCACTGGTGGTCGCTGGTGACGGCAAAGGCAAAATTGGTTTTGGACAAGGCAAGGCGCTTGAAGTGCCCGTGGCCATTCAAAAAGCTACCGAAGCCGCTCGCCGCAATATGTTACAGATCCACCTTAAAGATAAAACTTTTCAATACGAAGTGGTTGCGCGTCATGGGGCAAGTAAAGTATTAATGTTGCCTGCTTCCGAAGGTACTGGTGTCATTGCTGGAAATGCAATGCGCGCTGTATTTGAAGTGATGGGTGTGCAAAATGTGTTGGCTAAATGTATTGGTTCAACCAATCCGGTCAATGTGGTGCAAGCAACCATCAAAGGCTTAAAACAAATGGCGACGCCTGAATCCATCGCGGCTAAACGTGGTAAAGAACTTAAAGATATCGTTGAGACAGTGTAGGTGGTGTGATTATGGCTAAAGCTCCAAAAAAAATTAAAGTCACCTTGAAACGCAGTAAATTTGGCCGTTCTCCTGGACACAGAGAATGTGTAGAAGGATTGGGTTTGCGAAAACCTCATCAAACTGTATTAGTGGATGATACTTCAGCGAATCGAGGCATGATTAATCGAGTAAGCTACTTATTGGAAGTTGAGGAACCAAAATGACGTTACAGTTAAACACCTTAAAACCGACGCCTGAATCCAAAGAACAGAGGACCCGTGTGGGGCGTGGTATTGGGTCCGGCTTAGGTAAGACCTGCGGTTTAGGCCATAAGGGCCAACATGCGCGCAAAGGCGGTTATCATAAAACTGGTTTTGAGGGTGGACAAACGCCTTTACAAAGACGAATTCCGAAATTTGGTTTTAAAACCCAGGCTTCACGCTATGCTGCGGAAGTTCGTTTGGGTGATTTAAATAAAGTCAGAGAAGAAATTATCGATTTAGCGGCTTTAAAGAAGCCAATTTGATTACCGCAGGTATCAAATCAGTTAAAATTTTCCATACAGGAAAAATTGAGAAAGCAGTACAAATAAAAGGATTGCGTATCAGTAAAGGCGCCCGGGCAGCAGTCGAAGCCGCTGGCGGTAGTGTCGACTGAATAGCGCAAGTATTTGGAGGAATTTTTTGATGAATAGTCATTATTCAGCACAGGCATACGGAGAACGTTCCATTTTGGCTGATATTCAACGAATCTACAAGGTGAGCAACTAGGTGAATACAGCAAAAATAGGCGGCGGTTTGTCCACTGGAGGGCTGCGTGAATTAAGAAACAGATTGTTATTTGTGCTGATTGGCTTAGTGATTTATCGTCTCGGCGCTTATATTCCTGTCCCTGGACTTAATCCACAAAAATTAGCTGATTTATTCCAACAACATGAAGGCGGAATATTAGGTCTTTTTAATATGTTTTCCGGTGGCGCGTTAAGCCGGTTAACGATTTTTGCTTTGGGTATTATGCCCTATATCTCTGCTTCGATCATCGTGCAATTGTACTCATCGGTTTCTCCCAAATTAATTCAATTAAAAAAAGAAGGGGAAGCGGGTAGACGTAAAATCAACCAATACACACGCTATGCAACCATTCTGTTATCTTTTATCCAAGCCGTCGGTATCAGCAAATGGTTGGTGAATAGTGGTGTTGTTATCGACCCAGGATTTAATTTTTATTTTGTGGCTACGATAACTTTAGTGACTGGAACCATGTTTTTAATGTGGCTCGGTGAACAAATGACCGAAAGAGGTGTAGGCAACGGTATCTCATTAATCATTTTTGCGGGTATCGCCGCACGTTTCCCCGCCGCTATTGCCCAGATTTTTAATCAAGTGAAGCAGGGACAAATGTCCGGTCTTACTTTACTATTGATTATCGTGATTGTATTAGCCGTTACCGTCGTCGTGGTTTATTTTGAAAGAGCCCAACGGCGTATTGCGATTAATTACGCAAAAAGGCAGCAAGGCCGAAAAATATACGCCGCCCAAACCAGCCATTTGCCATTGAAAATTAACATGTCAGGTGTTATTCCGCCGATTTTTGCGCAAGCGATCATTTTATTTCCGAGCACCATCGCACAATTTTTTGGAACCGCTAAAGGGTTTGGCTGGTTAGATAATTTGGTTTTGGCTTTATCTCCTGGTCAACCGGGTTATATCATTTGTTTTGCTTTCCTTGTCATCTTTTTTGCATTTTTTTATACGGCTTTGGTTTTTAATCCAAAAGAAACCGCGGATAATTTAAAACGCTCCGGAGCTTTTATTACGGGCATTCGCCCAGGTGAGCAAACCGCAAACTATATCGACAAAGTCATGACCCGCTTAACCTTGGTCGGTTCTATTTATTTAGCCTTAGTGGCCTTGTTGCCCCAGTTTTTAATTTTGGCTTGGAACGTACCATTTTATTTCGGCGGTACCTCCTTGTTAATTGTGGTTGTCGTGATTATGGATTTTATGGCCCAAGTTCAAGCACACATCGTGAGTCATCAATATGAATCCGTGATGAAAAAGGCTAAAATGAAGGGCTCAAAAATGAGTTTACTATAAAGTACCTATCTACGTTGGAGAAATGAAATGAAAGTTAGAGCATCGGTAAAAGTATTGTGTCGTCATTGCAAAATAATTCGCAGACACGGCAGAGTACGTGTGATCTGTAAAGATGATGCCCGGCATAAACAAAGACAAGGTTAATTTCACTTGATTTTTGAGGATATTGGGGTTAGACTTATCTGCTTTTTAATGGTCAAAGGGGAGAGCAAAACGAATGGCACGTATTGCCGGGGTTAATATACCTGTAAATAAACATATCGTCATTGGGTTACAATCTATTTATGGCATTGGAGCTTCTCGCGCCAAAGAAATTTGTAAAGCAGCGGATATTGAGCCGACGCATAAGGTAAAAGACCTTACCGAAGATCAACTGAAGAAAATTCGCGATGCAATGACCGGCGTCCCGGTAGAAGGTGATTTACGCCGTGAAGTTTCCATGAATATCAAACGCAAAATTGACCTGGGTTGTTATCAAGGGCTTCGTCATCGTCATGGATTGCCTGTGCGTGGGCAACGTACTAAAACCAATGCTCGAACCAGAAAGGGCAAACGTAAACCTGTTAGAAACGTGTAACCCAGTAGGAATAAACCATGGCAAAAAAAATAAAACGTAAGTTTCCTAAAGGTGCTATCCACATCCGTACCACTTTTAACAATACGATTGTATCTGGAACAACGCCTTCAGGTGATTTATTAAAAAAAAGTTCAGCAGGCTTGTGCAATTTTAAAGGCTCCCGTCGTGGCACGCCTTTTGCAGCACAAATGGCCGCAGAAGCGGTAGCTAAGGGCATGATGGAAGAATTTGATACCAAACAAGTTGTCGTCTATGTCAGTGGCCCGGGCGCAGGCCGGGATTCGGCTATTCGCAGTTTGTATAATTCGGGTTTGGAAATTTTAAGTTTAACAGATACCACGGGAATACCACACAATGGTTGCCGTCCGCGTAAACGGCGACGTGTCTAGAGAATTAAGGGGTTAAAGCAAATGGCAAGATATTTAGGGCCAAAATGTCGTTTATCTCGACGTGAAAAAACCGATCTGCAATTAAAAAGCGGAATTCGTGGAATTGATACCAAATGTAACCTTGAACGTACCCCTGGTATGCATTGGCAACGCCGTGGCCGGACCACGGATTATGGATTGCAATTGCGCATGAAGCAAAAAATCCGCCGTTACTACGATGTCCTTGAAAAACAATTTCGAAATTACTATAAAAAAGCAGATCGCACCAAAGGTTCTACCGGTGATAACCTGCTCGTACTGTTAGAATCCCGTCTGGACAATATTGTTTATCGCATGGGCTTTGCTGCAACCCGTGCTGAAGCCAGACAATTGGTGAATCACAAAGCCGTTTTAGTAGATGGAAAGACGGTGAGTATTCCTTCTTTCCATGTTGTTCCTGGTTCTATTATTGCGATTCGCGAAAAGGCTAAGAAACAATTACGCATTTCTGCTGCTCTTGGGCTAGAAGCCCGTGAGCCAGTATCTTGGCTCGAAGTAGATGCGAAACAAATGACAGGAACATTCAAATCTATTCCGGATGTTCATGAGTTACCTGCTGAATTTAAAGTCAGCTTGGTTGTGGAATTGTATTCAAAGTAGTTTGAGGCTAAATACATGTCTGATATTTATAAAAATTTCTTAACTCCGCAAAATCTACAGGTTGCCGTATTAGGCCCTAACCATTATCGGATTGTGTTGGAACCCTTTGAAAGAGGATTTGGTTTGACGCTGGGTAATGCGCTCCGAAGGGTATTACTTTCTTCCATGCTTGGCGCCGCCATTACCGAAGTGCAAATTGAAACAGTCCTCCATGAATACAGCTCGATTGAAGGCGTGCATGAAGACGTTGTCAATATTTTATTAAACTTAAAAGGCGTTGCCTTGAAAGTACCGGGCCGTGATAAAGTTGAATTAAACTTGAGAAAAAAAGGTCCTGGTGTCGTCACGGCTGGGGATATCACTTTAGAGCGAGACATTGAGATTGTTAATCCTGAACACGTGATCGCTCATTTAACCAAAGATGGCGAATTAAATATTAGAATTCAGGTAGAGGTAGGCCGCGGCTATCAACCCGCCTCCAACCGTTTAGCCGATAAAACCATCAAACGACCAGTAGGTTCTTTATTATTAGATGCTTCGTTTAGCCCAGTCAAAAGAGTCAGCTATCAAGTTGAAAATACCCGCGTAGAAAAACGCACAGACTTGGATAAATTGATCATTGATTTGGAAACCAATGGCACCTTGGACCCGGAACAAGCCATTCGTCAAGCGGCTACCATTTTACAACAACAACTGGCTGTCTTCGTGGATTTACAACACGCCACAAAAATTGGGGTTAAACAAGGCTCTGAAGCTTTAGATCCTATTTTTACGCGTTCCGTAGATGACCTTGAATTAACCGTTCGCGCCGCGAATTGCTTAAAAGCAGAAGATATTTATTATATTGGCGACTTGGTGCAACGTAGTGAGAATGATCTCCTAAAAACACCAAACTTAGGTAAAAAATCCATGAATGAGATTAAATCTGTATTAATCCAACACGGATTGAGTTTGGGCATGACCTTAAAAAATTGGCCGCCTGCTGATTTGCCGCCGCCAGAAAAAATTAAACCGGAGGTGCTTGAATGAATCACCGAAAGAGCGGTCGACGCTTAAATCGCACCAGCGCTCATCTTCGCGCATTATTAAAGAATTTGGGTGTAGCTTTGATCCGTCAAGGTCAAATTAAAACAACTTTGCCCAAAGCCAAAGAATTACGTGGATTTATTGAGCCGTTAATTACCTTGGCCCGTGTAGACAACGTGGCCCGAAGACGCTTGGCTTTTTCTAGATTAAGAAACCATGACGTCGTAGCTGCTTTATTTAATGATTTAGCTCCGCGCTTCAAATCTAGGCCCGGCGGTTATTCCCGTGTTCTAAAATGTGGTTTTCGCGCCGGCGACAATGCCCCCATGGCGATTATCGAATTAATTGGTTGGAAAGAAGCTGAAGCCCGCGCCGCCAAAGGCTGGACCCCACCGCAAGAAATCAAACGGTAATGACTTTTTTTGTAAGAAAATAGCCTCAGGTCTACTTAACAACCATAGCCGCTCAATTATTGGTTTTATTTACGACCATATTCTGTAGATATTTTTTCTTGTAAAGAAATTGTGCAAATTGACAATTAATATGAAAGAACTTAAAATAAAAGACAAATTATAAATAAAGAAAAAGGAGTTTATATGAAAAAAATGATGATGTTTGTCTTGTTCTTTTCTATTTTAAATTTAGAAAATAGCGCTTTTGCGCAACCCATCCTTCAAAGTTCGAACCAAATTATTGTCGTTAATTTCGTGAATATTAGCAGCGTCACTAACAATCCTATGATTGTGACTTATGCAACTAATAATTCCTCGACTGATGTGTTTTGTTCTGGTGCATGTGATATCTTGCCCCAAAATGGGCAATTAACTTTTACCGCCGCTAAAGGCAATCCTTCGGAGGGAATTATTCGATTTACATATAAGATTAATTCCTCTTGCACCGGTTCCATAACCTATCTGATTAAGAGTAATATAGATGAGCCGATAAAAGTTTTTGACACTAATCAAGTAATAACGCCCAATACAGCAACTACAAAAATCGATTGTCTTCATGGGTCGGGCCAGCCTCAAGAGAAATAGGTGTACTATATATATCAGTGAAAAAATGCTGCAGCCTAGGTAGATTCAAATGAAACAATAGTTTTTTAAAGTTTCGTCTATATCTGTATCGATAAAGGTAAATCCGTGTTCTAACAATTTTTGAGGTTTAGCGACTGTCCCGGACAACAATAATTCTTCGCCCATTTGTCCGAATAAAAATTTTATTTTCCAGGCTGGGAAAGTTAAAAAACGTGGACGCTTGAGAGCAGTGGCTAATGAGTCTGCAAATTTTTCTTGAGTGATGAGTTGTGGGGACAAAATATTAATGGCGTGATTCATCGCAGGGTTGTCAATAATAAATTGAATGGCGCGAATCACATCGCGCAAACTTACCCAAGTGAACGGTTGTTGTCCGGAAGCTATTTTAAAGCCTAAACCTAATTTAAAAATGGGTAATAGTTGTTTCAGCATGCCGCCTTGTGGACCCAATACCACAGCAAAACGTGTATTAATGACTTTAACTTTTTGGTCTCTGGCATTCCAAGTCGCTGTTTCCCAATTTCTAGCGACTTGTGCTAGAAAATGTGGAGCAGTGTCGTCGTATGCAATGGTTGTGTTTTCATCGAAAGAAATATATTTCGTGTCAGCTTTCGAAACAAAATCATAAACGCCAACAGCACTAGCGTTTATTAAAGCGGGTGAATTTTCGCCTAATTGACTGCAAAAATCACAAAGTTTTTGGGTGGTGTAAATTCTACTCTGTAAAATTTCTTGCTTGCGCGCCTTACTCCATCTTTTTTCACCAATTGAAGCGCCACACAAATTGATGATCCAATCCATTTTTCTAAATAAATTGAGATAGAGCTCAGACCAGGTAATAGCTTGAACTTGATTGCCAAAAATTTTTTTAACTTTTTCAACATCGCGGCTTAAAATAAAGACATGATGTTGGCTCTGTAAAAAATGCCGAGTTAAAGATTGGCCGATAAATCCGGTTCCACCGGCAATAAGTATATTCATTTTGTACCTTCATGAACATTTAGCATCCCATTTAGCACACATCCTTGAACGAACTGCTTTCGAAAAAGCGCTTGCACAGCATAACCATGCACGCGTTTTTTTTCAAGCAGTTCGTTCAAATCTCCATAAGTGATTACCCCATGATTTGTGGCGATAGTGGCAGACTCACCGGGAGTAATACTTTGAATGTAGTTCCTCGATTGATTTGGCTTTTCACATAAATATCCCCTTGTAGCTCTTCGATATATTGCTTAACCCTGTATAACCCTAAACCGCTGCCACGATATAATCCTTTATTGCTGCGGGTGACGCGCATAAATTTTTCATAGATTAAATCGATCTTATCCGGCGAAATGCCAATGCCAGTATCTTGAATGGTAAATTGGATAATTTGTTCCCGAGTTTTTGAGATTTTCCTCCCCTTTCACTGTGATTTTTACCTGACCTTTCGCTGTAAACTTAATAGCGTTGCTGAGTAGGTTGATTAATATGCGTTGGATGCGGTAAGCATCACCCAGAATAATATTGGGTGTGTTCTTGCTCATGCGCAACGATAAACGCAGTTTCTTTACAGCGCGCAGTCGGTTTTTGCATATTGAGCACTGAATGCAGCAGTTTTTTTAAATCAAACGGTTGGTGCAGGACCGGGCGTGTTCCATATTCCACATGCGCAAAATCCAGAATATCATAGCAATACTCCAATAACTCTTTTGTCGCATTCGCCATTTCAGACAGTGCAGATTGGATTTCAGCAGGCCATTTTCTATTAGCCAGTAAGTCCGCCATGCCATAGATGCCGGTCAGTGGGGTGCGGATATCATGTTGCATATTCAACATAAAATCGGTTTTTAATTGATTGGCGGTTTCGGCTTTTTCTTTTTCGATGCGTAACGCCTGCTCGATCGTTTTTAACGGGGTGATATCGACATAAATACCCAATATGCCGACGATGTGTTTACCCTCCAGTAGCGGAACCTTGCTGGTCAGCAAGCATAAATCCTGACCGTTTAATTGGCGTTGGGTTTCTTCAATGTTTAACTTTGGGATGCCGGTCTTTAAAATTTCCTGATCATCTTGGATAAATTTTTCCGTTTGCTCGGGTGTCCAGGGTAAATCATGATCGGTTAGGCCGATAATAGCTTGCGTGGACTTTAGTCCGGCTTGACGGGCAAAGTTGTCGTTGCAGCCTTGTAAGATTAAATCTGTATTTTTCCAAAATACAAAGCCGGGGACTTTAGAGATAATTTCCCGTAAGACCGCTTCACTGAGTTTTTTATGATGTAAATCTTCCATATTCATGTTCCTATTGCTTTTAAAGTGATAGTCTGATTTTGGGAAACTGGATTCCAGCTTTCACTGGAACGACGGGTGGGATGACACCAAAGTTGATTGCCGTAGTGTTTAAGCCATTGGGTTAATACTGGGATGTCTAATGAGGGCGAGACCGGCTGTAAGCCTTTGGGCAAAGCACGATTTAAAAGTTCTACGCCGGCTTTCAAAAACAAAACAAAAATCGCATCCAAATACCGTACGCAAGTCGGAAATTTCAACATAAAGTTGGCGGGCCTTTTCTGATTGAGCACCCTACTCGGTGAAAACTTTTCACCATATTCATCAAAAGTGCCGTAATTGATCAGTAATTGCTGGGAGAAATCTTTTTCCGAAAATAATTCACTCATAAATCCAGGAACACCGGTGGCGGTGATCACGGCAAAGTATTGCGGTAATGCATCTTTGATTTGTTGAATGGTTTGCTGATCGGTTTTATCTAAAAATAGGGCCTGATAACCGTTGCGCAATGCCTGAAGATAGGCCGTCAAAGCAGTTTCAACGACGGTGATGTGTCGTGAAGGAGTGCCGACGCTATTTAAAGCATTAACTAACCCTTGGCTGACTTTTCCGTAACCAAATATCAACCACCGTTGCCGAGCAGGCTTTAAATCGGGATCAACCCAATTCAGCACCCGAATTAAACTTTCGCCGGTGCCGATGCTTTCTAGTTGTTTCGTGAAGGATTGATCTACGGTAATTACCGGCACAGAAATATTTCTATATAAATTTGGATCGGTTTGGGTGAGCTCTACCATGCCATACTCAGAATCCCATTTATGCATCCCTGCCCCGCAATCGAGAATAATATCAACTGTTTCTGGTGACTCCGGAATGGCGTCTAAAACCGTTACGCCGGTGTGGGTTAATATTTGGCGGACTTCCTGATGTTGGGTCAGCAGTTTTGAGGTAACGACAGTGAGTTGAGCTTCCGTCGTCAATAACAGCGAAATCATCGGCAATGTGGCAAGGGTTAAATGCTGGTGCAGCAACACCTGTTTATCTTTCAATGGCTTCTGCACAACCCATTCTTTTTTTAATTCCTCCAGGCAATACCGCTCTGATGCGGGAATATGTGGCTGATACGCCTGTTCCAGCTTGGCAGCTATCGTCTGCAAAGAAAAATAGCGTTTAACCAAAAAATGCTGAATTTTTAAAGTCTGAATCGATAAAACACGTTGAAAGCGCATAAATGTTGACTCCTGTTTTGTGATAAGGTTGCTGTCCAAATTAAAATGGCACCAGGCAACCAACGCACGCAGAAGCAGAGAGAAACAATCTCGGTCCTGGGCGCTGGTCCCATGAACCGGTTATACGTTCCCATATTTTCATTCTGTTGAGCATCCCTTTCGCCGTAAACGCCGGGGATACGGCGCATAACCGCCAAAAGAGCTTGGACAAAGTCCAACCTCGCTGCGGGAACGGCAAAAGAAGATCGCGCCCGAGAAATCGGGCGGTTCAAAAGATTTGAAGAATCAGTTAGCATGGCAAACGCATTGAATTTTAAACAGTCCCTATTTGTGTTTATCAGAATAATGAGCTATTGAATTTATTGGTTTTTCGATTTATAAAGTTCCCATCTAAACGTCTAAAACAAGGAACTGCTCATGACATTAGAAGGGACTTTTCTGGATCATTTTTCCGAGCTCGATGACCCCCGTCTTCAATCGCATCGTAATTTTCGACATCATCTCGGCGATATTTTAATTATTACTATCCTGGCAACTATTTGTGGCGCAGATGGATGGAAAGAAATTATAGAGTTTGCTCAAGCTAAAGAACTCTGGCTGAAAACTTTTTTAAAATTACCGCATGGCATCCCTTCTCATGATACCTTTGAGCGCGTTTTTGCCTTACTAGATCCCGTACACTTCGAAGCTTGTTTTACTCGATGGATAGCGTCTTTAACGATTGATTTAAAAAAGGAAATTATTGCACTCGACGGTAAAACATTGAGAGGTTCCGGCAATAAAAGACAGTCATTGCCCGCCTTGCATCTGGTCAGTGCTTGGGCCACAAAAAACCGGCTGATGTTGGCGCAAATTAAGACTCGGGCAAAATCGAATGAAATTACTGCTATCCCAGCATTATTGGAAATAATGAATATAACCGGAGCGATGATTACAATCGACGCCATGGGCTGTCAGACCGCGATTGCCAAACAAATTATTGGGCAAGGCGCTGATTATGTTCTCTCGCTCAAAGAGAACCAACCCACATTGTATCGGGACGTTTGCGCGATCTTTGGCCGGGCTGAAGAGGGAGAAAAAAAGTATAAAAACATGCTTCACTTACGCCGAGTTGAAAAACTCCATAATCACGGACGAATAGAAACTCGTCGTTACACACTCATATCCGCCCGTGATCCGTTGTTATTTGAATTACGCTGGCCAGGGCTCAAAGGCATTGGTAAGGTCGATATCACGCGGACCACTACGGACAAAGTGGAATATTCTACTCGGTATTTTCTGAGCAGTTTAGATTATGAAAGAATCGATGAATTTAAAGAAGCGGTTAGAAAACATTGGGAAATTGAAGTGGATTTACATTGGTCATTAGATGTAGGCTTTCGGGAAGATTGGAATCAAACGTATAAAGGGCACGCTGCTCATAACTTAGCGATTGTCAGAAGGATAGCATTGAATTTACTGAAACAAGAAAAAAGTCACAAAAATGGTATCGCCTGCCGACGAAAGAGATCAGGCTGGGACCACGCCTATTTACTGAAAGTATTAACTGCTGATCAGCATTTCCTGATTCAACAAATCGCTCAGTGAGCGAAAACTTAAAATTAATCTTCTTATTCAGACCTTTTTGTCCGGTTGAGGAAAAATCGTTCCTTGAATTTGTTATTGACATGAAATTCTAAAAATTAAGCATTCTTTTTTTAACCATTGATCATTTCTCATTGTTAACTCTTTGGATTTTTTTATCTTTACTTCAAAGTCAGCATCAGTTTTAAAAAAATATGAGGAAAATTTATTTCAATGCGTTTGCCATGGTATAGTGGCAGCCATGGATAAAATTTTCCTTTTATTCCTGGTTAGGGCTTTCCAGGTGCTTACTACACCTGGATTGCTCGCTGGGAATTATAACTCGATTAAAAAATAAAAAGCAAATAAAAAATTTTTATTGAAAATGATTGACAAAAATATTCCAAAAAAAAATGATGGCGCAATAAATTTTTTCTAGTCCAATATCGATATAGACATTTAAAGAATACCCCGTTTTTTTCTAGGTATTTATTCCGTTAGATAAATTAATTATTAAAGTTATCGGTGTCAAGCATAACATTTTTTAAAAATAATGGATTGATTTTAAAATTATTTTTAAATTAATGTCATCATTGACACCGAGTGTGTATGTATGATTTACCGTTTAAATGTAAATGGCTTTGTTGAATAAATCATTTTAAAAAAAATGATTTATTCAATTTTTTTGGAGCTTAGCCAGTTTCATGCGTAAGTTCATGAGTTTCTGAATGACTTCTCTTGGTATGCCAGATAGTTATTGTGTTCCATAATTAATCGACTGTAGCAAATTTGAATAAAGCATTTCCTTGAATAAATCAAATCCATTTCAGGGATGACTCATTAGGGGCATTTGGCAGTGATAGGACAGATGATAACTTTTGCATCCTTGTTGCTATTACTTAAGGTTAGATCAGATTTGAAATTGCCGCTGTGCATATCTTGTTTCCACACAACGGTGCCATTTTGCTTAACCATCCATGTTACCGCGACTATCTCTTCTGTCTTGTTGCAAATATTTTTTTTACAGTCGTAAATGTGATGCCATACATAGGGGTTTTTAAAAGCACATGCAGAGGTTCTATTGATCTGATTAATAATATTGCTAACACCAGTATTAGACGATATTGTTCTGTTGCCTCCCTCCATACAAGCGCAACTTACGTCTGTTTGCACCCATATAGATTGGCTTGTCCTATTGTCAATCGTTAACCGTGATGGCGAAATACAGCTTGCCTGAGCTAACCCATAAACTAGGATTAATGAAGCTAATACCATGAATTTATTAATCAGTTTCATATTATAATCACTTTGCCTGCTTTTTTATATTATATTAATTTTAGCAGATTTTTGTGACTTATTAAGCAGGTGTCACTGATGACGCAAGAATTAGAAAGACAAGAAAATACAAATAACTAGATCTTAAAATATGTTATGCCTGATCAAGAAAAATATTATCCTCTCAAATTTGGCAATATGCGTTTCATAAAACCATCAAATAACGGTACCGTAAAAGCAGTTTCACCATGGGAGGGACTATAAATTAAACCATCGTTGATCAACTGCTCGCGTACGTTTCCCAGCGCAGTCACCTTCTTGCTGAGCACTGAGGCGATTTTACCTGAGAAATGGGGACCCGCGCCTAATTCAGCCATGGCGCGCAAATATCGTTTCTGCATCGAGGTTAATTGATCAAAACGAACTCTAAAGAAACTTTCATCCAGCTCGGCAATGGCGTAATCAGTGGCTGTTTTAACGTCTTGCTTTGTAATGGGTGAGCTTTGCGCAACGTCCCAAACATGTTTGCCCCACTCCTGCAAAAAGTAAGGATAACCTTGGGTTTGCTGTAAAATAGTATCTAAAGCCTCAGGCAGATAATGTATGCCCAATTTCTCGGCTGGGATCACTAATGCTTGTATAGCTGCCGTACGTTCCAATTCATCCGTCTTAAAAAACTCAAATAATCGCTCAGCATAAGTTTTGGCTGCCCCCATTTTTGCGAGAGTTTGTGGTAAACCTGCTGCGATCATCGTAATAGGCAATAAATCCTGCGCAGCTACGTGAAACGCCATAATAAGCGCAGCTAATTGTTTTTCCTCCAACGCGTGCAACTCATCAATAAATAGCACAACTGCCGTTTTTTTTTCTTTTGCAGCATTGCCAACGGACTGAAATAATTGTGAAAGACTTTCGTCCAGACTAACCCCGGCAGAAACGTCCAAAGGTTCTGCCTCTACATCAAGCGTTATTTCCACGTCATGATATTTAACCTTCATGGCACTGGTAAAATTTGCAAGCGCTCGCAGACCTCGCAGAACAACCTCACCAGCAGCTTTGGTCCGATTCAACCGCAGAATTGCTGTTTTTAAACCAGGCGCTAGTAACGACGGCAAAGAACGTCCCTCCGCTACCTCCATTCGCACCGTAAGCAATTTATCAATCTCTGCATTGCGGCGAATTTGATTTAACAAGACCGTTTTCCCCACCCCACGTAGACCCGTTAAAATTAAACCCGGCCAAAAGCGCCCGGCGGCAATTCGGCGTAGTGAAATTGCTGCTTTATTTAGCAGTTCATCGCGCCCAGCTAGCTCAGGAGGTGGAGCACCAGCGCCAGGAGCGTAAGGGTTTAGAAAAGGGTCCATAAAAGCTTGTCCGATTTATGACAATTTATGTGTGGTTTACAGTTTAAGTGTAAACTATGGTAAACTATTTATAATTAAAACTCAAGACGAAGTCCTAAAGAATGCTATAAGCAATGATCGCATCTAATTCCGGCGTGTAATAACGATTTTTTCCAACTTTTTGCACAGTCACCAAACGCAATCCTGCTAACTTTACTAATAAATTCGAGGTGTAATTAATTGATTTGCGCGTTGCTTTAGCCAATTGAGAAACCGAGGAAGATTTAAGCGCCACCAATGAGCTTAATATCTGTTCTTCACCCGGTGACAGTCGGTTTCTGGCAATTCGATCACGAGCTAATTTCATGACCATTGGTTTAGCGATATCTAATGTTAATCTATCCGTTAAATCACCCACATGTAATTGACCAATTAAACGCTGTAATAAACCAAAAATATAACGCAGACGGCCTTTAGTGACCTCATATAAATAAGAAAAAACGGCAGGCTCAATAGGCGATGCTACTTTCTTGTTAATACGGAAAAATTCCAGTCTTTTTTTAATTAACAGATCATATTCAAGCTTTTCAATAGGAGTAATGCTGATTTCATGATTGACGATATCATCTAACCGATCAACTTGCTGCGCAATAAATTGCCTTAAACCCTCATCGCCTACCAATAACCAACTCATGCCACGAGTTTGAATATAATCTCGCAATGCATTAAATAAGTATCGTAAATGGTCTTCTTCATGAATAACTTCGACATCCAAATTATTCAATTGGATTAACAAACCGTATTGATAACCAGCAGATTGAATCAGTGCGCTTAAATCTTCGAGGTGATGACCCAATACTGAAGAAGGCACAATAACAGGCTGAGAAGTGGCGCCCGCTGATTTTCCATAATTGACGCCAAAGCCAAACGCTTCAATACCAAAAGACCGGTAAGCTTCAGCAATACGCATGGTTAACGCTTTAGCTTCTTGGAAGCGTTTATCTTTGGTGACTTTTTCAGGCTGGAAAAATTCAACTTCACGGACGATATTACTCACAATGACCGCCAATAAGGTTTCCAGATTCCAGTTAGGCTCAACGCGAATTTCATTGCGAGGCGTGAAGTAATCCATTTTTCCTTGAGAAGTGAATCGTAGATAATTAGCGAAAGAAGTCGTGCCTACCCCTCGCGCGCCCTCAATTACCATGAGAACATTTTTTTGGGTCAACATCTTTAAGCAGGTTTTGACTTCCTGTTCATGCCCGGTATAAAGGGCAAGAGTATCTTGCAGGATGGGTTCAGTATTAAATGGATTCTCCTTGAATCCCAAAGGCTCCCAATGCATGGTACGTACCTCACTGTGGTTTAACGCTCCACAATACAACATAGAATTTACAGATTACACAGACTTTCTATGTAGTATTGTGGAATGTATTTTTTACATCAGGTGTCACTGATGACGCAAGGATAGAAAGACAAGTAAATACAAACAACTAGATCTTAAAATATGTTATGCCTGATACCCCTATTTTCGAAATCAACAAAAGACAGGGGCATAAAATCATTTTAGTTAAATTGAATGTAAGAAAGACTTAACGACAGTCACGAATTGCTCGGGTTTATCATAATGAAGCCCATGCCCTACTCCCGCGATTTTTTCGATGCGCAGCTTTGGGTTAAGGCTGCGCAGTTCTGCGGCCACGGGTGACGAAACCACACCGGTTTCACAAATCACCAGTAAAGTTGGAACATCAATTGCGCTGACTAATTGCTTATAATCGGGATAGGGTGGAGTGAGAATTTGCAAGGCGCTCAAGCTGGTTTGGCGTCGTGCTCTCATCAATAAATTGAGAAGTTCTAATGGGCGATGCGGGTGTTTGTTGCGTGCTTCTGTGAGAATTTCATCCGCTGATTTATTAAGAAATTGTTGATGCTGTTCGGCCACGTCACTTTCGTATACGCTGCGCTGGACTTCTGGACTCAAGAAAGGAGGATCGGCTAAGATCACGCCACGGAAAATTTTGGGCATATGGCAAGCGGTCAAAGCTGCTGTCATGCCTCCCATAGAATGCCCAATCACCACTGGAGATGTTAACCCTAGGGTTTTAATCAGGCCCGCGACATCGTTGGCGTGGTCTTCGTAGTGGTAGCCATCACTCGGTTTACTAGATTTTCCATGACCTCTAGCATCGGGCATGATTACATCATATTCACCCGCTAAAGTATTCGCCACGGGTGTCCAGCAGGCCCACTCGTCATTAATCCATGTAACAAAATTAAAGGAGGTTTATTTCCGCCGGTCCTTGTGTAATGAATCTCAATTTGATTTGCTTCGCAGAGTGCTGCGCTCCACTGAGTCATAGATTTCAATCCAAAAAATATCGATAATTCACTTTAAAAATTTTTCAAAAACCAGCATAGCAACCGCTTGATCAAGGGTCAATTTATCAAAATTTAGATAAGGCTCTTTTACACAGAGCCTAACGGCAGACTGACCGGCAGTAATACTTTAAAGGTAGCCCTCGATCGATTTGGCTTTTCACATAAATATTGCCCTGTAGCTCTTCGATATATTGCTTAACCCTGTATAACCCTAAACCGCTGCCACGATATAATCCTTTATTGCTGCGCGTGACGCGCATAAATTTTTCATAGATCAAATCGATCTTATCCGGCGGAATGCCAACCCCCAGTATCTTGAATCGATAAATTGGATAATTTGTCCCCGAGTTTTTGATAAATCCCCTCCCCCTTTCACTGTGATTTTTACCTGACCTTTCTCCGTAAACTTAATAGCGTTGCTGAGTAGGTTGATTAATATGCGTTGGATTCGATAAGGGATCGCCCAGGATAATATGGGTGTATTCTTGCTCATGCGCAACGATAAACGCAGTTTCTTTTGAGCGCGCAGTCGGTTTTTGCATATTGAGCACTGAATGCAGCAGTTTTTTTAAATCAAATGGTTGGTGCAGGACCGGGCGTGTTCCATATTCCACATGCGCAAAATCCAGAATATCATAGCAATACTCCAATAATTCTTTGGTCGCATTCGCCATTTTGGACGGCGCAGATTGGATTTCAACAGGCCATTTTCTTTCGCCAGTAAGTCCGACATGCCATAGATGCCTGTCAGCGGGGTGCGGATATCATGTTGCATATTTAACATAAAATCGGTTTTTAATTGATTGGCGATTCGGCTTTTTCTTTTTCAATCCGTAATGCCTGCTCGATTGTTTTTAACTGGGTGATATCGACATAAATACCCAATATGCCGACGATTTGTTTACCCTCCAGTAGCGGCACTTTGCTGGTCAGTAAATATAAGTCTTGACCGTTTAATTGGCGTTGAGTTTCTTCAATGTTTAACTTTGGGATGCCGGTCTTTAAAATTTCCTGATCATCTTGGATAAACTTTTCTGTCTGCTCGGGTGTCCAAGGCAAATCATGATCGGTTAAGCCGATAATGGCTTAGTGGATTTTAGTCCGACTTGGCGGGCAAAGTTGTCGTTGCAGCCTTGTAAGATTAAATCCGTATTCTTCCAAAACACAAAGCCGGGCACTTTGGCGATAATTTCCCGTAATACCGTCTCACTGAGTTTTTTCTGAATAGATAAAATACGTTGAAAGCGCATAAATGTTGACTCCTGTTTTGCGATAAGGTTGCTGTTTCCCCATTAAAATGGCACCAGGCAACCAACGCACGCAGAAACAGAGAGAAACAATCTCGGTCCTGGGCGCTGGTCCCATGAACCGGTTATACGTTCCCATATCTTCATTCTGTTGAGCATCCCTTTCGTCGTAAACGCCGGGGATACGGCGCATAGCCGCCAAAAGAGCTTGGACAAAGTCCAACCTCGCTGCGGGAACGGCAAAAGAAGATCGCGCCCGGGAAATCGGGCGGTTCAAAAGATTTGAAGAATCAGTTAGTATAGTGACAGCCATGGATAAAATTTCCGTTTTATTCCTGGTTAGGGCTTTCCAGGTGTTTTCTGCACCTGGATTGCTCGCTGGGGATTATAACTCGATTAAAAAATGAAAAGCAAATAAAAAATTTTTATTGAAAATGATTGACAAAAATATTTCAAAAAAAAATGATGGCGCAATAAATTTTTTTCTAGTCCAATATCGATATATATACCCAAAGTGTTTGGATTTTCGGTTTTATTCATCCCATCTTGGGGCTAGCTTTAAACGAATGGATTTTAAAAAAACGCTCACATAGAGCAGCTATGCGCGCGTTTTTTTTAAAATCCATTCGTTTAAATCTAACCCCAATCTGGGCGAATAAAACCGAAAATCCAAACGCTTTGGGTATACATTTAAAAAATACCTCGTTTTTTTCCCTAGGTATTTATTTCTTAAATAAATTATTAAAGTTATCGGTGTCAAGCATAACATTTTTTAAAAATAATGGATTGATTTTAAAATTATTTTTAAATTAATGTCATCATTGACACCGAGTGTGTTCATTTGACACCGTGTTCAAGAAATTAATCCCATCTATACATACCTTTAGTTCCTGGGAAAGTTAAAGGGGGTATCTGGAATAAAACTTGGAAAGTGATTGTTAACAGCGATGTGGAGAGTGATATATGATACCTGAACTCATTATTCAAGCTTGGCAAAACAGCCACGCTCCATGGAATTCTCCAACCATGGTGGAACAGCACTGAACGTTACTAGAAATATGCAATTGTTGATTTCTAGTAATTTCAAACTGTTGCAGACTTATGGGGAGTATTTTTTG
>CAVPCA010000009.1:0-6688 GCA_963702315.1 uncultured Pseudomonadota bacterium | reverse complement strand
TCAGTTATGGAGGCAGTTCACTGCTGACAATTATGGCCAGCTTCGGTATAATTATGTCCGCATATACGCATCGTAAAATGTGGTCAAATTAGTTTATGGGAAAAAACAGGAACAAGATTATTGAACTTTTGTGTTTACTGCTATTTTTTTTCTTTCCGCAAATTTCTGCCGCAACCGCTGATAACAAACCACAACCCCTAACAGTAGAGCAATTTATTGATAAAATGGTACAAACGAATCACTTTGATCGTGATGAATTAGTCCGGTTATTTCAAAAAACCGCCTACGTGCCCGAAGTCATTGACCGCATGAATACACCCTTCGAGGAAAAACCCTGGGATTTTTATAAAAACTTTTTCATTACCGATAAGCGGGTGCAAGACGGCGTAAATTATTGGCGAACTCATCAAACCACACTGGACACGGTTGAAAAAACCTATGGTGTTCCACCTTCGGTGATTATCGCTATTATCGGTATCGAATCGAATTATGAACAACAACCTAGCAAATTTCCTGAATTAGGAACACTAGCGACTCTATCTTTCAAATATCCCAAGCGCGCCCTATTTTTTCAAAGTGAATTAGAAAATTTTTTGCTATTAACCCGGGAACATAATCTTGAACCCTTAAAAGTAAATGGCTCCTACGGCGGAGCACTAGGGATACCACAATTTATGCCCAGCAATTATCGTCAGATTGCCGTCACCCTTGACGAAAATAGAACTCATGCCAACCTACTGACCAATGGCGACGACGCCATTGCCAGCATTGCTAATTTTTTACAAAAAAAAGGTTGGAAGAATAAAGCTCCAGTGGCTTTTCCTGCCAAAATTAAAGGCTCAGTGAAAAAGTGGTTGCTCTCCGCAAACGCCAAACCTACTTATAGAACTTTTATATTAAATAAATTTGGTATACATGCGCCAAGCCCTGTTCCACCCTTTGAAAAAGCTGCATTGATTACTTTGCATAATACCAATAATGATGAGTATTGGCTTACCTACGGCAATTTCTATGCTATTATGGCCTATAATCCTCGCACCACTTATGCGATGGCCATTTATCAATTTAGCCAGGCCCTGCAAAAAGCTTATGACCAAGGAACAGTTAATTCAGCAAGCCCAACAAAAACAACGCCGGAGTGAATTTGCAGAAGCACTCTCCCTTTATCAACAAGCGCTAAACATTGATCCTAAAAATCCTGATCTTTTACATCAAATTGGCGTCATCTACGCACAATTAGAAAATTATGCCGAAGCCATCCGCTATATTGATTTAGCTTTGGAGCAGGAACAAAACGCCAGCTATTACAATAGTAAAGGCAATTTACAATTAAGGTTTAAGGATTATGAAGGCGCCATGGCCGCTTATCGTAAGGCCATAAAATTCAATGCGCGTTATGAAATTGCACATAATAATTTGGGACGTTGTTTATACTTTCAAGAAAAATATGTAGCAGCACAAAAAGCCTATGAAAAAGCTCTGGAAATCAATCCCAATTTTGGTGATGCCTATTATAATCTAGGGATTTTGCTTACCAAATTAGGACAACTCCCTGCAGCGTTGCAAGCTTTACAAAAAGCTTTAAGTTTTTCAAAGCAACCAGCCCCGATTTATGGACAAATTGCGCAAATCTATTTACAACAAGCTGATTATCCTTTGGCCATTGAATTTTTAGAAAAAAGATTGCATCTTCAACCTCATCATATCGATTCATTGCATTATTTGGGCATGGTGCATCTGGTGCGTAAAGATTTTCGAACAAGCCATTCACAGTTTTGAAGATATCTTATTGTTAACCCACAAACATCCCCAATGCTATGAACATCTGGCTACCGCGTATTTTCAAATAAATGACAAAGAAAAAGCACTGACGTATTTTTTACGGCAACTCGAAGTCAAACCGACTGCCAATGCTTATTTTAATATCGGTGTATTACTCACGGAGAAGAATAGACGCCGAGAAGCGATTGAATATTTTAAACAAGCAGTACACATTGAACCTTTGCATTTACCGGCCTATTTAAATTTGGGAGTGGAATATCTGAAAGCGGAAAATTTAACCGAGGCGCAATATTATTATGAACAAGCGGCGCGCATTAATCCCGGCGATCTAGAAATCCAACATATCTTAATGGCGCTTACGCAACAAAAAATTCCAGAAAAAGCGCCCGCCGAGTATCTAAAAAATTTATTTAATCAATATGCATCCTATTACGATAAACATTTGACTGAAAGTTTGCGTTATCGCGTGCCCCAACAATTACATCAAATGATTTATCAACATACTAAAATTGAAGAAGCAAAATGGACAACGATGGATTTAGGTTGCGGCACAGGCCTGTGTGGAGAACTTTTTAAAGAATTTTCCAAGCAACTGATTGGTGTAGATATTTCACCGGAAATGATTAATTCCGCCAAAGAAAAAAATATTTATGATGAGTTAATCGTCGCTGATATCGAAGACGCCCTCGAACGCTATACTGAATTGGATTTAATACTAGCTGGAGATGTTTTTGCCTACCTTGGCGACTTAGAAACTATTTTTGCAAAAGCTCGTCAAAAGCTGAAAACAGGAGGCCTATTTGCTTTCTCTGTTGAAAAAACCGAAAAACAGCCGTATGAACTGCAGGCTTCTATTCGTTACGCTCATTCAAGACCGTATCTAGAAAACTTAATTGCCAAACACAACTTTGAAACCATTCAATTTCAAACCACGGCATTACGACTGCAAAAAGAGCAGCCAGTTGAGGGGTTTATTGTATTAATTAAGAAGATTTGAAATGATGGCCGTGTTTATGCAGGAGCCAATGGTCTAGGGAAAACTTCCCTGGGCCATGGAACATCAGTAACATCAACAAAATTTGCCAGGCAAATTGTTGCTCTCCCATGTAACCTTGCGGCGTCCACACAATATTGTAGCTCAATAACAAAACACCGTTGAAAATAAAGAACAGAAAAATCATCATGCGACCGCCAAAACCAATTAACAAACATATTGAAAATAATATTTCCAATATGACAAAGATTGTGACTGTCACCGCACCCACATGATAATTTTGTTGAAATAATTGCAGAGTGACCTGCCAACTTTGCATTTTTACCCAAGCATCTTGAAAGAAAATTTGCGCTAGCCAGATTCTGGCAATCAAATCCCCGATTGGCGTTAATAAATTAAATAATCTTAAAAAAGGATTGATAATGTAAGCCGTTGTCCTAACAACCATAAGTACTCCTTAAAAGTCTAATCTTCAATTTCTAAAACATTGCGGCGAATGTGGTTGATTTTATCACGGATCTGGCCGCTTTTTCAAATTCTAAATTCTTTGCAGCTTGCAACATCTCTTCTTCGAGTTTTTTAAGACGTTTGCTGAGCTCTGCCGGTTTCATCGCGATGTATTCAGCAGCCTCCTCCGCTACCATTTGCGCTTTGCCGTATCCTCCACCCTGTGGCGCTCGATCGCGGGCGCCCTCCATCATATCACGTACGGCCTTGGTGATCCCACGCGGCGTAATTCCATGTGCTTCGTTATGGGCGCGTTGCTTGTCTCTTCTGCGATCAGTTTCTTCGATCGCTTTTTGCATAGAGGCGGTGATGCGGTCAGCATATAAGATCGCCTTGCCGTGAATATGCCGCGCTGCGCGGCCAATCGTCTGGATTAAAGAGCGTGCGGAACGTAAGAAACCCTCTTTATCAGCGTCAAAAATGGCAACCAAAGAAACTTCTGGAATATCTAACCCTTCGCGTAATAGATTGATGCCCACTAATACGTCAAACTCACCTAAACGCAAATCACGAATAATTTCCACTCGTTCAATGGTCTCAATATCAGAATGCAAATAACGGACTTTGACGCCGTGTTCGGCTAAATATTCGGTTAAATCTTCCGACATACGTTTCGTTAATGTGGTAACTAACACACGCTCATCTTTAAGGGCTCTTTTTTGCACTTCCGACAAAAGATCATCGACTTGTGAAGACGCGGGACGGATTTCCACTTCAGGGTCCAAAAGGCCGGTTGGCCTCACGATTAACTCAACGGTCTCTTGACTGTGTTCAGCCTCATAAACACTGGGTGTTGCTGATACAAAAATGGCTTGTGGCATGATTTTTTCAAATTCATCAAAACGCAATGGTCGATTATCTAACGCCGACGGCAACCGAAAGCCATAATTCACCAAATTTTCCTTGCGAGCACGGTCCCCTTTATACATGGCCCCCAATTGCGGAATGGTCACGTGAGATTCATCGATAATTAACAAGGCATCTGACGGCAAATAATCAAATAAAGTGGGAGGGGGTTGCCCGGCTGAGCGGCCTGATAAATAGCGAGAATAATTTTCAATGCCGGAACAATAGCCCATTTCCAGCATCATTTCGATATCAAATAAGGTGCGTTGCTCCAGCCTTTGCCGCTCCACCAATTTATTTTCTTTTTCCAATTGTGCTAAGCGTTCACGCAACTCCATTTTGACTAATTCAATGGTCGTTAAAATTCGATCACGCGGGGTAACATAGTGCGATTTAGGGAAAATCGTCACTCGGGGCACTTTTGCTTTAAGTTCACTGGTGAGGGGATCAAAAAAACTGATGTCTTCAATTTCATCATCAAATAAAGCGATGCGAATGGCGTCACGCTCGGAATCCGCAGGATAAATGTCAATGACATCACCACGCACGCGGTAATTAGCGCGCTCCAGCACGGCGTCATTGCGCTTATATTGTAATTCAGTCAAGCGTTGCAAAATTTGCCGCTGGTCGATGCGGTCACCGCGCGAAAGATGCAATACCATACTCAAATACGACTCTGGATCACCTAACCCATAAATAGCAGAAACAGTCGCGACAATGGCGGTATCCCGGCGTTCGAGTAAGGCTTTAGTAGCAGACAATCGCATTTGTTCGATATGATCATTAATCGAAGCATCTTTTTCGATATAGGTATCCGTACTGGGCACATAGGCTTCGGGCTGGTAATAGTCGTAATAAGAAACAAAATATTCGATGGCGTTATTTGGGAAAAATTCACGCAATTCTGCATAAAATTGCGCCGCCAAGGTTTTATTGGGCGTTAAGACCAAGGTTGGCCTTTGGATTTCGTTCAAAACATTCGCAATGGTAAAAGTTTTCCCAGACCCTGTCACCCCAAGCAAAGTTTGATAGGCTAGGCCATGATGGATCCCTTGAATCAACTTTTCAATCGCCTTGGGCTGATCACCATCGGGCTTAAATACGCTGTTTAGGACGAAGGGTTTGGCCATATCTTAACTAATAGCTAACGAAGACTGTGAGCGTTCTTGTTGAATAAAAGATCGATTGGCTTCTTGATAAAGCTTTTCTATTAGATAAGGATTGCTTATCGTGATCCTTGGGGTCAAAAGCATTAAGGTCCCTCCAATTTCCATTTTTTCTTCGTCATAACTTATAATAGAAGATGATTTCGCATCCGTTCCCTGCATGAGGTTATTTAAATAAGTCAGTACTTGATTACGTTGGCTTTCGGAGCAAAAATTCCAAGTAATTTTAACTGGATAATCCCTCTCACTCCTTTTATGACCCAATGTAAAAACAGAGTCTTTCCATTTTTGGGTAAAGTGCTGAGTAAACCGTTGATCGGCAGTAGAGTTTTTCTGGAATGCTTTCATGCTTATCTCTCTTAAAAATATTCTAAATGATTTTAACTGATTTTACGCATAAAATCATTAGCCCACATTTAACTCAAATAGTTGTTGTGGGGGTGTTGGCGCTATTTCTGGTGTTTGGGGAAATACTCGCCCCTTTGTAACTGTAGATTTTTCTTCAACTGTCTTTGACATCAGTGAAGCTATTTCTATGAGCTTTTCGTACATATTCCCAGGTTGTTCATCGGCGGAGTACTTTTTTAACAAAGCCAGTGATCCTTTATCGACAGTTGCCTTATTTAAAATCAACCATTTTGCTAATTCTAAGTTCTGACTTTCTATGGCTATATAGAGTATAGATTGTTTGTCTTCGTTGAGATAATTAATATTGGCCCCCGCTTGAATAGCAGCTTGAGTGATCTCCATTTGATCTTCATCTAAAGCCGACCAGCTTAAAATTTTATTTAATAGATAAGTGTCTTTATAGTTTTTTAAACAAGCAATCGCTTCTAACATAAAATCTTCTTGGTTTCTTGAAATCAAGACACCGTACTTTAACTGAATAATCGCGCGGAATAAATCTTCAATGACGAGTACTTTACCTAATGCAATTAATGAATCTAAGAAAGAAAGATAATTTTTCAATAAAATTTTAGGATCGATGACTTTCTTTAGTGCAGCAGCATTAAAAACTTTCAGCATTTTTTTAATAAAAGAAGAATTATCTTTAAATATATCTAACCAAAAATGAATCGTTCTTTCTACTTGAATTAATGTACAGAAGTTATTCTCGAATAAGCCAGCAAGGGTTTTATCCGCATCAGCTCCTGCCGCAAAATATTCTTTCCAAAGTTCAATGTCATTGTGCAATGCTGACATAATTAACCCTTTAGACATATAATCATCATGAAAGAAATTTCCAGATTTAAAGTATTGAGGAAACTCTTTACGTATGTTTAAGATTTTTTTTAATGAAGCATAAAATTCAAAGGAAGCAGCAGTTCTCAAGATGGTTGCAATTATCACTCCTTTTTGTAAACATTTTTTTGCATAATTATATTGCCCATTA
>CAVPCA010000008.1:0-17887 GCA_963702315.1 uncultured Pseudomonadota bacterium | reverse complement strand
GCCGTTATGCCGGAACCAGAAGAAATTGCCGCGGTAAAAATTAATTTGAGTGAGTGCCGCATCGACACCTATCGCGCTTCGGGCGCTGGCGGACAGCACGTGAACAAAACAGATTCTGCGGTGCGGATTACCCATTTGCCCACCGGTATCGTGGTGGAATGTCAGGATGAGCGTTCACAACATAAAAACAAAGCGCGCGCGATTTCATTGTTGCAATCGCGAATTATGGCGGCCCAACAGGCTGAACAAGCCCAGCAAGAAGCAGCCACGCGCAAAAGTTTGGTTGGGAGTGGTGATCGTTCTGAAAGAATTCGCACGTATAATTTTCCACAGGGACGATTAACTGATCATCGTATTGGTTTAACCCTTTATCAGCTGGAAGATATTATGGAAGGTAAATTAAAACCGGTGATCGAACCGCTCACACGTGAATTACAAGCTGAACAATTAGCGAATTTAGAAAAAGAAATACATTAACATGTTTCATTCTGTGCAAGACTCGTTAAAAACTTTAACCGATTCTTTAAATGAAAAGTCCTCATCCCCACGCTTGGATGCAGAATTGTTATTGGGAAAAATTCTCGAAAAAAATCGCGCTTGGCTGTATGCGCATGGAGACGCCGCACTCGATCAACAGCAAAAAAATTTATTATTAAATTTTTTAAATCGCCGTTTAGCCGGTGAACCGATTGCCTATTTACTTGAACAAAAAGAATTTTGGAATTTAAGCTTCACCGTTAATCCTGCCGTTTTGGTTCCGCGTCCGGAAACCGAACATATTATCGAATGGATCTTAGAATGTTTCACAATATCCCATCCGTACAATGTTTTAGATTTAGGCGTAGGTTCGGGGGCTTTAGCATTAGCGCTGGCTGTTGAAAAACCCGATTGGGCCATTGACGCCGTTGATATTTCAAATGCAGCGTTGCATGTGGCGCAACAAAATGCATCGCTGCATCAAATAAAAAATGTCATGTTTTATTGCAGTGATTGGTTTCAGTCACTGCCGGAAAAAAAATATGATTTAATCGTGAGTAATCCGCCGTATATTGCAGAAGATGATCCACATCTGAATGATTTAACTTACGAACCGCGGTTGGCGTTAGCAGCGGGACATACCGGTTTAGAAGCGATTACTGAAATTATTAAAAAATCCCCCGCTTTTTTGCAACCGGAAGGCTATATTGCCATTGAACATGGTTATGACCAAGCTGAAGCCGTCAGCACCTGTTTTAAAACGCATGGTTTTCAGGATATCACTTTACACACTGATTTAGCGCACCTGCCCCGCTTCACCACGGCGAGGCACAAATGAAAAACACTTTAAAAACCGGTGTTTTATTGATAAACCTTGGCACACCAAAAAGCTTGTGACGTAAAATCCGTGCGTATTTTTTTAAGAGAATTTTTAATGGACAAACGCGTTATCGATCTGCCGGCCCCATTGCGTTGGTTATTGGTAAACGGCGCAATTTTGCCGGCGCGCCCACGCAAAACCGCAGAAGCTTATCATCAAATATGGACAGAAGAGGGCTCGCCGCTTTGGAAAAACAGTTTACAACTAAAAGAAAATTTAGCATTGGCGCTAGGTGAAAACTTTCAAGTTTCCCTGGGCATGCGTTACGGATCGCCTTCAATATCAACCGCCTTACAATCTTTATTGGCGTCCGATTGTCACAAAATAGTTATTTTACCATTGTTTCCTCAATATGCTTCCGCCACCAATGGCTCCGCCATCGCCAAGAGTTTAGAGCTACTGCAAGAATTAACCCTGCTCCCCAGCATAGAAATTATTAACCATTTTTTTGATTATCCGCCTTTTATTGCAGCATGGAATCAAGTGATTCAAGACAATTATCCGCCATTTGCCCCTGAATTTTGGCTCTTCAGTTTCCACGGATTACCATTGCGAAAGTCAGATGCAGAGTCAACCACTTATTATCAACACCAATGCCTCGCCACCGCCCACGCCATCGCGGAAGGGGCAGGCCTCTCTTCTGATCATTATCGCGTTGCTTTCCAATCCCGCCTTGGCTGCTTACCATGGTTATCGCCTTACGTAGACCGAATATTGCCAGAACTTGCAGCACAAGGCATAAAAAAAATCGCGGTGATTTGCCCCTCTTTTGTCGCCGACTGTTTAGAAACTTTAGAAGAAATCGGTATACGCGCTAAAAAACAATGGCAGCAATTAGGCGGTACCCATTTTGCATTACTCCCTTCTTTAAATACACATCCCGCGTGGATAAAAGCACTAACACAACTTATAAAAGAAGGATTTTTTAGGGGGAATATTCAGCCATATTTTCAATGATGCATCTATGGCCTGTAATTCCGTAGCAGTGATATTTCCCAATTTTTGACGAATCTTTTCTCTTTTTTATACTGGTGATTTTATCAACCATGATTTGGGAAGCTTTTAGTAGGCCATTGTCTGGTAAAGGCGATAATGCAATACGAAATAAAGGTGATTCGACTAAGTGAGATGTAATCGGACATATCGTTAGGCTTGCATGAGTGGGATTGAATAAATCAGATTGAACGACTAATGCCGGGCGTCCTTTTCCATAATCACCCTGCACAACACAAATGACAATATCGCCACGGACAATATTTATTGCCATGCAGAATCATCCATTTCATCTTCCCAAGAAGTATCTTCCGGCTGATCGGCTTGATTAGCCAACAGGGATTGTCGTCGTGCTTCTTCAATCAATTGAGTATCCAGTATCTGATTGATATAAGCCTGTAAGGCTTGAACAATAATCCAATTTTTACCCCGGTGTAATAAATGACTCGCTTGTTCTAATTGCTGCCGCAAGTTAGAAGGCAATCGAATACTCGTTGTTTCACTTCTATTCATGGATTTCTACCAATTTTATATATTTGCAATACAAAGTATTGCATAAAATCCTTATTATTGCAAAATTGTATTTTTGATTTCAAAATCTCTCTGCCAAGAAAATCTGTTATACTATCGCAATGAAATCCACCTATGGCGTTAGTTTAATTGAAGTTTTATTGGTATTGGCTATAGCTGCTGCTATTGTCAGCGGTTGTCTGATGTATTATTCGAAAACTCGCGTTAGCTTCCAAAGCCGCGCAAACGGTCAGTTTGATTGAGTCTATTGATAAAGCGGATCGAATGGTTGCAATGCCCGGTGAAACGGCAATCCAGTAGACTTTTCCAATTAACCCTGGATGAATTAGTCAACCATCATCTACTCTCTTGCGAAAATCAAAGTTGCAGCGTCAATGCCTGGGAGGGATCCGTTGCCGTTGGCCCGAACGCCCAAAATCCCAAGATGATGGAAATTATCATCAAGGATATCTCCTCCCAAGCCTGCTCGCGATTAATTGAGCACATGAAGAATATTGCCCCGCAAAATAGCCAAATCGATCAACAAAATTACTGTGAAACGGACGTTAACGCAGGTAACGCGATCAATTACCACGTGTCTTTATGAAAAAATTATCCTATGGATTAAGTTTATTAGAAGTGCTGTGCAGCTTGGTAATCATGGCTGTTATTTTTTCATTAGTAGTCACCTACTTTTTTAACAATCAACAAAACGTGCAAACCAGTAAAGTTGCCACGCAAATCCAACAACTGGCCAGCGTAAGCTATGAATGGCAAAGCGCTCAAGCGCAAGGCGATTTTTCCGGACTGAGTTTAGAGACTTTACAAAATGCGGGACTATTCACCAAAGGCAACGATTATACCGAATTAAACCCTTGGGGAGGCGCATACAGTTTATCTGCCGACACCGATAATCCGCATTATTTGCGTATCACCATTCCCACAGTCCCAGAAGCCGCCTGCAACAATTTACGCGAAAAAATGAAAAATTTAGCCCACGCCCAAGCGAGCGAGGGTGATTGCTCCAAGAACAATTATTTTGTTACGTTATAAACTCGTCTTGTTGTACATAACATGGTAATATTCGTTTATGAAACAAGATTTTTTATATCCTCAAGACAGAAATCAAATTTCCCAGCTTATTGTGCGTGGTTTTAAATCCATTGCAGAGTGCGATATTGAATTAATTATCGCAGCCTCAGTCAATAAACAAATTATAGTTTCAACACAATCTGTTCAACTATTAAATCAATTCGAACCTGAAAATTTGATAGTCGTTGATCGTGATAAAAACCAGTCCACATTTAGACGATTAACTTCAAAAGAATGTAAAACATGGCTTAAAGACTATACTTTTTCTTCTTGGGTTAAATGGCTCTCAGAGCCATTTAACCCAGATTTAACTAAACAGCCATTGAAAGAAACACAAAAAGTCTAATGAAAAAAATTGTTTTGGCTAGTACTAATTTGGGTAAGTTAAAAGAACTGAAGGCAGCGCTTCATGAATTGCCTATTCAGTTGGTATTACAAACGGATTTTAATATTCCCGAAGCTGAAGAAACGGCGTCGACTTTTGTTGAAAACGCTATTATTAAAGCGCGTCATGCAGCAAGCCTTTCCGGTTTGCCGGCGCTGGCTGATGATTCGGGATTATGCGTAGACGGATTACTGGGTGAACCTGGAATTTATTCTGCACGTTACGCCGGCAAAGGTGCAGGAAATGCAGCCTGTATCCATAAATTGTTATCTGAAATTACGCTGCGCTCACCGCAGGAGCGCAAAGCGCATTTTCATTGTACTTTGGTGTTGCTAAGACATGCGCAGGATCCGGCGCCGATTATTTGTCAGGGCGTCTGGAATGGAGAAATATTACATGAAAAAAGAGGCGAGCATGGTTTTGGTTATGATCCAATATTTTATGTTCCGGAATATCAGTGTAGTGCTGCGGAGTTGCCTTTACCCATAAAAAACCAAATCAGCCATCGCGGCCAGGCGGTAAAAGCATTAATCTCTATACTTAAAACTCAAGTTTGAGCAGAGTCATTAAGCGGTTCATTCTTGTGTTGCTTTTCTTTTAGAAATGGTAAATTCTGTGCATCATAGATTGCTTTTGCTGCTTTAAAATCCCCTTTTTCAAGCAGGCGTTTGATTTCGCTTTGTATGTCTTGTTCAAATTCGTTAAGCATCATTTCCCCCAAAATCCTTTATCAACATTTATAATGTAATAGTATCAAATTTGAAACTGTTAATATGCCAGATATTCTTATCACGTTTTGTAAGAAATTTCCTATAAAATTTTCTATTATAAATCAATAGGTTATTTCTTTGGAGGGGGTGGTGGTGGGTTTCTCTGTTCCGGAGTTTGGGGCATACCGGCCTCGAAAGAATAAAGTATATCAGCGCCGCTAGCGTTTTGTGCATCAGTCTCGATACGGACGCTCCAGTTTTTGGTAAATAAATAACTGAGTTGAAAATAATTGACCTGATTAAAGGGATCATACAGATATCGAAAATATATCCTTGAGGTTAATTTTTTGCCCACCACAAAATAAGAGGGGGGGGTTGAAGTTGGAATGGGTACGCCAGTGGGACTAAAGCTGGCTTCACCGGATTCGATACCGAGTTCGGAGAATCCTAACCCTTGTTTAATTTGTTCGGTTATGCTTTCTACGTTTCCTGCGCTTTGTTTCGTCAGCGGCAATGAATTTAAAGCTTGTAGCATTAAATTCATGTTGAGGGGTGAAATGCCTGCGCTTGAGGTGCCTACCAAAAGGTAGGACAGCATATCGGCTTGTGAAAGATTTCCCGCACTGGAAAATAAAGTAATTTGTGGATTTTTGGCATTGCCGCCAATGTTCATGCCGACGGTAATTTCATTGGTGCCCAATTGTTGTTGGGTTAATGCATCGGTAATAATCACTTTGGTAACCGCTTGCAGGCTTAAAAATGGGTTATCGACCGGATTGCGGCGATAAATAATGCTGGATCCTGGAGTAATCGTAAGGTTTCGCCCAAAAACGTTGTAAATTCCGCCCACCAAATTTATACTCCCTCGCGCTAATAACACTTGTTTGGGTTCGCTGATTAAAGTCAGCGAACCGGTCAATTTGCTTTTTAAAGTTGGGGTATCAACCGTAACGTCGTTCCCTAAATTTATTGTAATTTCCGTGGTAATATTCCAAGGCGTAGGTTTGGCAAGCGGTTGTTCTCCAATAAAGATGACTTCGTTTTCTGGTAAGGTTGTTTGAGTATAAAAATCTAACTGCTTAATCACCGCTTGCGGGATATTAATCATTCCTGTTAATTTCACATCATGATCTCTATAACTAATGTGCACGTTGGGAGAAAGATAAAACGTGAAACGTGAGGTATCGCCAAGCAAGACATTGTTGCTGATAAAATCGGCTTCGGTTGGAAATCCTGGTTTGCTGATGTCGGTCTGACCGCTGAAAATAATCGGTTGCTTCACTGATAAAGCGCTAAGGACATAGTTGATAACGGGCCCTTTAGAATGGACTTTCAGCGCCAATGTATTGAGTTGAATATTTAAACCTGGAATTTTAACATCGCCCCGTTCTAACCCGGCTTCACCATTAATTTCCGGCATACCCATTGTGCCGCCAATCGTAAAATTGCCGTGAAATTTTCCTTTTGGTGTGACAATGGAAGGAATAAGCTGCTCTGTAAATGAAAAATCATTTAATTCTAAGTCGATTTTTCCTTGTAACGGTTGAGTTTTTCTAAAAATATCGGTGGTAATAATCCCTGGAAACTTAAAATCGGCGGTTAATGTATTTTGATTTTCTATATTTAAATTAAAATGGCTGTTTAAGCCTTTATCGTTTAATTGTGCAGTCCAGCCAATATTATCGATGACCGCCTTAAAATTAGAATTTTCCGAGTGATGGCTGAGCTCGCCCATTTTTCCTAGCGCTTTAAAATCTGCTGCTAGAATTTTTTTGCCAACGCCGTTGGCGTTGCCGTGAACATTTAGAAATAAATTCACATTCCAGGAATTGGGTAAAAAAGCCATGATTTGTTGTAAATTAATTCTGCCATCAATACTGCCTGACCAAGCGTCACTGGCTTGTAGCCAATTACCTTGAAAACAAATTTTTGAACTCAGCGGGCTTTGCAGGCATAAAGGTTGGACACCTATTTTTTTCTGCGACAAAATGAGGGCTGTAGGACTTTGTAACGTCCAAGCGCCAGTGTTTGGCGCACTAATGTTCAATTTGTTGAGAGTACCTTGCCAATTATCTTTTATTAAACCGCCGTTTAATTCCAAATTGACATCAGTGTCAAGCGCATTTAAATGTAAATTCACAGTATGTTTTGTGGTTTTTCCTTGTGCTGCTAAATCTATTTTTTGGATTTTCCAGTCTTGGATAAATAATTGTTCGGCATTCACACCGATTAACGAATTTTTGATTTCTGAAAAATCGATATTCCAATGCGCAGAAATTTTATCCATCCGGTAATTTTTCCAACGCAATAATTTCCCCTCTAATGTTCCGGAGCTAATTGGTTTTTTAAGATCGCCATGTAATTCACCAATAGAGCGCAAGTTTCCACTGCTGTAAGGAATTAATTCTGCAAGCTGGTTAGCGTTGATGTTCCATTTGATGTTCCACTGATTGTTATATTCTCCTTCGGTGATGACTTTGGTTTGCTGAGTATTTGCGGTTGCGTTCCAATTAAAAAAAGGTTTATTTTCTAAAAAATAACCTTGTGATTTTAGGTCAATGTTAAACGGGTGAGGAAAATTAGGATAAAAATCGGTGATATCCAGATGTTTGGCTTGTAAAATGAGATCCCATCTATTTTGTTCCTGCCAGTACCAAGTTAAATGTGCGTTTACCTCTCCGCCGAAAATTAAAGCTTTTTGTGTATCAATTTGCATTTTGTCGGGGGCAATAATACTATTAATTATCCAAAAATAGCTTGGATTTTTAACGCCTAATTGCACCTGATAATTTCCAGGCGCGCCTTGTAATGTTAAATTTATTTCTGCGGGATAAGGTTGTAATAAAATACCGGTGATGCGTGTCCATACTTGTGTTTGTACCAACCGAGCTTGTAAATTTATTTTATTGGCTTGCAATGGATATTCGTGGGCTTTTTCACCTAAGGCCAGATGATCAATTCTCGCTTTTTTAATCTCCACATAAATGGGTAAATGCAACAAAGTTAATTGGTCATGCAAATTTTTTAACTGCGAAATCACATTTTCCGGTGAAGAAGGCTGAACGGGCGGTGCAGGGTTTTCAGGTAATGGCGAAGTAATCCTGAGACTGTGGATGACAAGATTCTCAATAACAATTTGTTTATGCTGAATTAATGCGAAAGGATGCCAAGAAAGAAATAAATCATTAATAATAATATTCTGATCGCCGTGATGATAATACAAGTGTTTGATACTTAAAGGCCCTAAAATGCTGCCTTTAATTTGAGTGTAGCTCAGCTGGCCTGGCACAGTTTTGCTCAAAATGGCCAAACTGATTTTGAGGCCCACAGGTGTTAATAATAAGGAAATAATTGCGGCAATATATAAAATCGCGACAATTGTCCAACGCAACAATCCTGCTATCCAATGGATGATAAAACGCATTTTACAGCTCTGCTCCTACAGAAAATTCAATTTGCACATTGTTCGGCCCATTGGCGACAGGGGTTGCTAATGCTACCTCGACAGCTCCAATTGGCGTAAGCACAACCACGCCGGCGCCGGCGCCTGCTTTTACCCCCGGGCCAATATGATGTCTTTCAAAACCATGGAATGGGCTTTGATCATGTCCTGCCGTTCCCCAAAGGTTTCCCGCATCTACAAAACTGGCTAAATACCAATCTCCATAGACTTTTTGCTGAATCTCCCCGCTAACAATGACCAGATTTTTATCCGGGCCAATGGAATTATAACTAAAACCACGAATGGTGCTCGAGCCCCCGGCGAATAATTGCAGTGTTAACGGCAGGTTTCGGATATTATCGACTTCCGTATGGCCTAATTGATTACGAAATAGGAAACGCGTATGCGTTGCTTCTAGCGTACCTAACGCTTTAAAAGTCGTTTTGCCTTGAATAAAACTGGTGGAGGACGCCAAAGGTTTGGCTGCACCGGCCACATCAAAAATACCGCTTAACCCGTTATTAATAATTTTATCTTTTTGCACACTGCGATTTTGAATATATTGCCAATGTCCGCTGGGATAAACGACATTGGCGTTGCTTAAAGTAGGTGGGGTTACCAAATTGTAGCGTTCATTCAAATAGGTTAAAGCCAGAATTTCTTGCCAATCGTTACCCAAAATCGTGTTATAACTGATTGAAGTTTTTAGACTACGCGCTGATCCAGTTGCTTGATTGATATCGCCGTATCCTGCATTGATCGCATAAGAATCAGTGGCGGGGTCAGAGCCTGGCATAATAAAACTGGCGTTAATCGTATCGTTGCGGCGCACCGAATTACTGGTGCGCAAATAAGAACCTCTGGCTAGCACATTAATATGATCTCCGTAAGAATTCACCGGAATCCAATTAAATCCAAAAGTACCGCGCGGACCAGTATCTGTGCCATAACCTAAACCAAAAGTATAACGTTGCGGTTTAATTGGGGTTAAATCCACCCGGATGGGTACTTGTCCGTTAGTCGTCTCTGTCGTTAGGGGTGTTACCACACTTTGGTAGAAATATCCGCTATTAGCTAAAACTTGTTGCGTTTTTTGGACTTTTTCAGCGTTGTAATATTCTCCTTCCTGGTAGCGTAAATAACGTTGTAACAAGCTTAAGCGCAGGTCAGAAGCTGAAAACATGGTTGGGCCAAAACGATAACGATTGCCAGTGTCAAAGTGCAAAATGATAGAGGCTTGCCGGTAACCGACATTGATAATGATTTGATTAACCAGCATTTTGGCGTCAAAATACCCGCGATTAGCAGCCAAGTTGAACAATGCATTTTTGGCTTCCTGATATTTATCAATATCAAGTGTTTGCCCTGTTTTTACCGGCAAATTATTCAAAAGCCTTAAAAAGGCTTTATCTTGCAAACCTTGACCCGTCAATTTGACATCCACATGAATGACTTTGATGGGTAGTCCTGAACTAATCTTATAAGAGAGAACCCAAATATTGCCCGATTGAGTGATTCCCGAACGAATGACCGGTTTAAAATAACCATAAGGTTGCATTGTATTACGGATCAACACCGGACTTTGGCGATAAAAGCTGGCAATGTTTTCGGTTGTGGGGGGGGCGGGTAAAGTTTTGCTGCGATTTAACAATGCATCGGTGACTTTTGTTTTTAGATCGTCAGGAAGGCCCGTGACTTTAATCTGAATAGAAGTTGTCGTTTGTGACCAGGACGGAACCCATGCGATCAACAAAGTGAACAAACACAACAGTAATAACTTTTTTTTCATTAAACCGCGGCGAGATAAATTATGAAACTGTAAAAACAAAATTATACCTCCGCTTATCAGTTTTGTCAGCCGAATTTCTCACTGAATTTTTCATGTTCCAGATTTGCAAATTACCGTAACGTCGCTGGTTGTTGAGCGAGCCCGTTGCCGCCTGGCCGCAGCGAAGGAATATCATTGCCAGACCGCTTGAACGACCCTCCATGGGGCGCTTCCTCTTTTTATATCCCTGTAAAAAGAGGATCTGGCAATGATATTTCTCCGGGCTCTGCGTCAACGGGCTCGCTCAACAACCTAATGAAAGTTTGGTGCTTTTCGGTATTATTTTTTTTGATATTTTTTATTTTAAAAAAAATTAATTCAACAAAGAAAATAACGACCGGCATTGAACTTTCATGAGGTTGCAGAGCTGATCCGTTATTGCTTCGGACGGAGGTTTAAGCAGTGCCGGGTCATCTTTTTACAGGGATGTAAAAAGATGAAGCGCCCCATGGATGGGTTTAAGCGTCCCGGCAATGCTTAAACCGTAGTCCGACCAGCGGCAACGGATCAGCGATGCAACCAGCGAACTTGGATAATTTGCAAAATAATATGAAAATTATCTAGCCCTTGTGGTTTATGTTAGAATAGATTTCTCTTTTTAATGAGGAGTTTTGGGAGATGGTGCAAAAGCAGCGAATGTCGGGGTTGGACGTTTATACCATTACTGCGCAGGATAATGAAACGAAGGCAACTTTTTTGCCGGAAAAAGGGGGAATGTGCGTTTCGTTGGTGATGCCAGGTAAACAAGGTCTTAGAGAATTGATGTTTCAATATCCTTACACGTGGGATATTCGCTCGCAAGAATTGCCCGGCGCGTGGTTTTTTTGTTTTCCAATCTGCGGACGTTTGGAGCGTCAAGGCATAAGAAATGCATACCTTTATGAGGGTAAGCTATTTGAATTGCCGATACATGGTTTTGCCCGTTATAAACCATGGAAAGTCACTGATGCCGGTAATCATTATATTCACTTGACGCTCCAGGATGATGAAGAAACCAGGCAGCACTATCCTTTTCATTTCACCGTTGAGTTGCATTATGAAATCGCCCATCGCCGTTTATTTTGCCGGCAAACCTATACCAATCATGGTGACAATCGAATGCCTTACTATGCCGGATTTCATCCTTATTTTTTAACGCCGGAAGATACGCGCAAAAAAGAAGTTGTTTTAAATTATTCACCGCAGCGCCGTTTTCGTTACAATTCGCAACTAACGGATTTGGTAGGAGAACAACCCTTATTCAATTTACCAACTTCAATCGCCAATCCAGAAATTCGTGAACAATTGACAGAATTAGGCGAAGACAAAGAGATACATTTGGAATATCCAGGCGGAGATTTAGTTCAAATGGTGGCAGAAGGCGTTGAAGATCGTGATTTGTTTCCTTATGTACAACTTTACAGTCCAGAAAATATGCCTTTTATTTGTGTGGAACCTTGGATGGGTTTTCCCAATGCCATGAACACAATGCACGGTGTACGTTGGTTGGATCCATTACAAAGTGAACACGGATTATGTCGATTATGGATGGAATAAGAACCCGTTTCGCACCGAGTCCTACAGGAGATTTACATGTGGGTGGCGCCAGGACGGCTTTATTTTCTTGGTTATTTGCGCGTAAACATCAAGGTGTGTTTATTTTGCGTATCGAAGATACAGACCTTGAACGCTCTACTCAAGCTGCAGCAGATACTATTATTGAGGCCATGCGCTGGTTAAATTTGGATTATGACGAAGGGCCATTTTATCAAACCCATCGCTTTGCCCGTTATCGTGAAATTGCTGAACAATTGCTAAAAGAAAATAAAGCGTATCGTTGTTATTGCAGTAAAGAACGATTGGAAACTTTGCGTGAACAACAAACTCAGCAAGGGCAAAAGCCGCGCTACGATGGCCATTGTCGCCATCTAACCGGCGTTAAAGATCAGCCGTATGTGATTCGTTTTCGTAATCCAGATTCTGGTGAAGTGTCTTTTAATGACATGGTGCGCGGAAAAATCACCATCAGCAATCAAGAACTGGATGATCTTATCTTGGTAAGAAGCGATGGAGCGCCCACGTATAATTTTGTCGTGGTGGTGGATGATTATGATATGAAAATCACCCATGTGATTCGCGGTGACGATCACATTAACAACACGCCCCGCCAAATGAATATCCTGCAAGCCTTAGGCGCCGCCGTTCCTGAATACGGTCACGTGCCGACAATATTGGGCAGTGACGGAAAACGTTTATCCAAACGGCATGGTGCGGCGGGTGTATTGGAATACCGGGAGAACGGCTTTTTGCCGCAAGCTTTAATCAATTATTTAGTGCGTTTGGGTTGGTCGTACAAGGATCAAGAAATTTTTTCAATTGAAGAAATGATTCAATATTTTGATGTGCACAATATCCAACGTTCACCGGCGGCATTTAATCCCGAAAAATTAGCCTGGCTCAATCAACATTATTTAAAAACGCTAGATAAAGAAACGCTAGTGCCAGCATTCAGTGAACAATTAAAAAAAAGAAATTTAGATTACATTCATGCTCCTGATTTAAAAGATATCATCGCTTTGCAGGCAGAGCGCTGCAAAACTTTGGCGGAAATGGCGGAAAATAGTCAATATTTTTTTCAGCCGGAAATAACCTATGACGAAAATGCGGTTAATAAATTTTTAACTGTAGATTTTATTGAATTATTGGCGCAATTTCGGGATCGGCTGGCGGAAATTCAAACCTGGTCAGTGGAAAATATTCATCAATTAATTAAAACTTTTGCCGAGGAAAAGCAATTGAACTTAGGTAAAATTGCACAACCTCTACGCGTGGCTGTCACAGGGAATACCATTTCTCCACCTATTGACGCTACCTTATTTTATTTAGGAAAAACTAAAGTAATCGATCGGATCAATGGCGCTATTCAAAGGACGAGTAAACATGAAAGGTAACTATTCAGTAAATTTTAACCAGACAAACGCAGAACGTTCAATTTTGGCTGATATTCAACGAAAAATTGGCCAAGCAAGCGGAGCATACACGCCAGTATGTGAGCATTGCGAGGACAATTTTTCGTTGAATATCAGGCAAAAGTGGACGTTCCCCTCTACAAGGTGAATAGTTACCGTGAAAGAAAAGCTGATTGATGAATTAAGGTGTGCAGGCATTCACAACAAACGCGTATTAGCCGCGCTCGCAAAAGTTCCGCGGGAAAAATTCGTTTTAGAAGAATATTCTGATTATGCCTATGAAAATCAAGCTTTGCCGCTGACGAGTGGCCAAACCATTTCCCAGCCTTACGTTGTGGCAAAAATGACTGAATTTTTGCTGTCAATGGGTAAAACGCATTCTGTTTTGGAAATTGGCACGGGTTCTGGTTATCAGGCTGCTATTTTGGCTGAATTGTTCGATGAAGTTTATACCATTGAAAGAATTCAAGCGTTAGCGGAAAGCGCCAAGCTGCGTGTTAAAGAATTAAATTATCAAAATATTCACGTGCGTTACGGTGATGGATTTTACGGTTGGCCTGAGTATAGTCCTTATGATGCAATTATCGGTACTGCATCTGCCGTAGAAATTCCAGATGCATTATTGGAGCAATTATCAATCGATGATGGTCGATTAATTTTGCCCGTCGGAGAGTGGCAAACCATACCTCAACAATTGGTTTGTGTCATTAAAAAAGGCCAACAATACGAAAAAATGATAGCGGATTCGGTCATGTTTGTGCCGATGAAGCATGGATTAACGCCTATAAAAGGAGAATAAAAATGACCGAGATAGCGATTGAATATGAAGGTGATTTACGCACAAAATGCATACAGTTAGATAACCAACAAGAAATTTTTACCGATGCACCCAAAGACAATCAGGGGCTGGGCCGGTTTTTTTCTCCCACCGATTTGTTAGCGACTGCATTAGGCTCCTGCATTTTAACCGTTATGGGTATCATGGCTAAAAAAATCAGGGTTGATTTGCAAGGTACAAAAGCACTGGTGAAAAAAAACATGCAAACGTCTCCAACCCGGCGCATCGGAAAACTAACCGTAGAAATCCACTGCCCGCACCAATTTGATGAGCAGACAACCCAAAAGTTAAAGGAAGCTGCCGAAAGCTGCCCCGTTCACCACTCTTTGCATCCAGACGTACAAATTGACGTTATTTACCATTGGTCAAGCAAGAAATAGCATGCTACAATAAAACTAGACAGACTAGTTTGGATGATTTATGATGAAAATATGGCAATTACAATCTGCTAAAGCTAAGCTAAGTCAGCTGATTCAAAATGCAATTAAGCTAGGCCCTCAACAAATTTCTATCCGGGGGATTCCTAGAGTAGTAATATTAAAAAAGGAAGAATATGACCGCTTAGCTAAAAAACAAATATCTTTTGTCAAATTTATCACTCAGTCGCCTTTGTCAGGATCAAAAATTAATTTAAAACGTGATAAGTCTTTAATCCGTGAAGATGATTTATGAATTACTTAATTGATACAAATATTATTTCTGAACTTGTTAAAGTTAAGCCAAATGACCGGATTGTTGAATGGTTTCAAGTTGTTGATAATGAAAACATCTACATAAGCGTGCTAACAATGGGAGAAATCCGCAAAGGTGCAGATCAGTTGCCTGATGGGCTGAAGAAGGAAAAATTACGTATTTGGATGGAACATGATTTGCCGGAATGGTTTAGAGAACGTATTTTGCCTATAGATCTAGAGGTTGCGGATCGCTGGGGGCGGCTATTGGCTAAAGAACGCCGTCCTTTACCAGCAATCGACAGTTTAATAGCGGCTACCGCTCTACATTTTGATTTGGCTTTAGTCACCAAAAATGAAAAGGATTTTCAGTATCCTGGATTGGAGGTGATTAATCCTTCCAAAACCTAACCGTTTTCAGTACATACATTAATAAGCCCTGGCATAGATGGTTTTTTTGGCGGCGGGTTTTCCGGTAAAAATGCACGGACCGCTTTCGTGGAAAGTTTCTAAGGGAATACAGCGGGCGGAAATTTTGAGTTCATTTAAGAGGGGTTCAATATTGGCGTCGTCGCTGGAGAAAACTACTGCAAAACCACTGTTATTTTCGTCGGCAAAGTAAGCTTTAAATTGATTAAGGTCATTAAAAAACTGTGTATGGTCTTTTTGGAATTGCAAAGCGTGTTGATATAGTTTGTTTTGCATGTCTTGCAACAGCACAGGCAAACCGTTAATAAAATCTTCCAAGGCAAAAGAGATTTTTTTGCCGATTTGATCGCGGCGCGTCAAATAAATTTGCTTGGCATTCACTTCACGTGCTCCGACTTCAATAATCAAAGGAATACCTTTTTTGATCGCCTGCCAATATTTTTCGCCGCCATGCAACTCGCGTTCATCGAGATCAACACGAATGCGTTCATGTTCATAATGCAAGTCCGCCATTTGTTTTTTAAGCGAGAGACAATACTCTCTGATCGATGCTTGCTCTTGCTCTTTACGAAAAATAGGTAAAATTATCACTTGTAGCGGAGCAATTTTGGGAGGTAAAACTAAACCATTATCGTCACTGTGTGTCATGATTAAACCGCCAATAATACGCGTAGATAATCCCCATGAAGTTGTCCAAACGTGCTCTAAGCGTTCATTTTTATCGGTGAATTTGATATCAAATGATTTAGAAAAAGTTTGTCCTAGAAAATGTGAAGTGCCTGCTTGCAGCGCTTTACAATCTTGCATCATCGCTTCTACTGTATAGGTGTGCACGGCGCCTGGAAAACGCTCACGCTCTGTTTTCTCGCCTTTGACAACAGGCATCGCTAACACATTTTCAATAAAATTAGCGTAAACTTCCAGCATTTGGTGGGTTTCTTCTTCGGCTTCTTGTTGAGTGGCGTGGGCGGTATGGCCCTCTTGCCATAAAAATTCTGACGTGCGTAAAAATAACCGTGTACGCATTTCCCAGCGCATCACATTAACCCATTGATTCAATTTTAAAGGCAAATCACGATAAGATTTAATCCATTTGGCATAATGTAATCCGAAAATAGTTTCACTGGTTGGGCGGATAATATAAGGTTCTTCTAAAGGGCCCGCCGGTTGCAATTGGCCGTGTTGGTCCATCTCTAAACGATGATGGGTGACTACGGCACATTCTTTCGCAAAACCTTCAATATGTTCAGCTTCTTGTTGTAAAAATCTAAGCGGAATCAGCAAAGGAAAATAAACATTTTGATGCCCGGTTTCTTTGAATTTGGCGTCTAAATAACTTTGAATTTTTTCCCAAATCGCATAACCCCAAGGTTTGATCACCATACATCCGCGCACGGGCGCATTTTCCGCTAAGTCAGCAGCAATAATCACCTTTTGATACCATTGCGGGTAATCTTCTTTGCGCGTGGGCGAAATAGCGCTTTTGTTTTCCATGGATGAATTCTCTTTTTGGTTAATGTTAATAATAAACTTGCCAATGAATAAATCAAGTATGGGCAAGCAGGAGTTCCCGCTGAAGGGAACTCCACTTATCGCGATGGGGGATCGTAAGGGGGAGAATCGCGATTCTCCCCCCTTCATTCCAAGCATCGGGTTTCCCGATGCGCAGGATATGAACCAAGAAGCGATTCACGCTGTCTTCAGCGGGAATCGCTGATGGACAAGGCTTCTTCTTGAAAAGTTCGGATGAAAGGAATAAAGTTGCTATTAAAAATCTGGGTATATATAAGGAATTTTATATAGGGAGAAATATTGATGATGAGCAAAGCCTACTCCACTACATACAGCTATGTAGTCACTTTTTATCCCCGTTGGTACACATTCATGCAGTCTCTCGGCCCAGTGAACCGCTTAATTGCTCCCAACCGGATCAGTCCGCTGTACCACGCCGTGGTAGCCATCAACGACGACACCGTATACGCTAGCGCTTTCATTTCCATCACCGATGAGCCCATTATTGTCAGAATGCCTCACACAACTGACAATTATTCCGTGTTGCAACTCGACCAGTACGGTGACGTGTTCGAGGGTATTCCCAGCAACACCCCGGGCTTGTTTGCATTGGTCTCCCCGAACTGGAACGGCACACTCCCTCACGAAGTGGTCCACATCGTCCGCATCCCCTATATGCACAGCGTTCTGATAGTGCGGGCCGACAAATACTTCAAAGACCAGAGCGGTAACTATAGCGATGTGCACGCCGAAGCCGACCAGTTTCGCCGCAACATAAGTATCGGGACCCTTAGCGAATTTCTCTCCAAACAGATGACGCCTACCCTGATCACCCCGGAGCTGCTCTTTTCCGTACCCTACAAAGCCATTGCCGTTCACATGATCGGCAATGAGCCGCTGTCTTTTCTTCGTCTGTTACAGCTGTCCGTGTTGTCTCCCAAGAGCGACGGGCTCACCCCTGATGAGCAGGAGCTTTCTGATACTTTCAACCAACTCTTAGGGGATCCTGCCAATTACTCGCAAGTGACCGCTGCTGTTCAGGCGGCCCACGCTGATATTGATAACAACTACCTCACCAAAACAATTGGCGGAACAGCCTGGATCCATTTCACCAACATCGGTGAGTGGCTGGATCCCCCCGCTATACCTAGATCGCTCCTCCGTCCATATTT
>CAVPCA010000007.1:0-7354 GCA_963702315.1 uncultured Pseudomonadota bacterium | reverse complement strand
TCCAGTGTTTCGATATTTTGGAGATGAAGATGACGTTTTTGATAATGTTTCCCCGCCTTAACGGAGCAAATCACTCTGATCAATTTGCCGTAATAAAAATAATAATTCCGGCGTTTCATCCAAACGAGCGCCAACTCCATATAAAACCGCCGCTGCGTGTTTACACAGATCCGCATAATCCGGACAAGAACAATTAAGCTCAATTTCTTTAGGATGTGGGAATAATCCTTTTTTTGGTTGCGTAATGACCGACATGACGGGTTTAGAAAATTTACCCTGTAATAAGTCCACCATGGAATTAAATTCACCGGCGCATTGATTCACCAACGATTTCCAGCGAGTAGCGGGTAAATTACTCACGGTAATATTCACTTTATAAATGTCAGAACCGCTGACTAAGGCTTCAATTTTCCCAGCTTTTAAATGCAAATCAATGACTGAACCATTGCGTACATACGTTCAGGCCCTCTCGGCAGACGATTTCAAAATCACTGTAAGATTCCAGATTATCGCACGCGGCTTTTCCCCAAAAAGTTTTAGCAATCACCCGGCCTTCAATATTTACCGGTTGAATGCTCTGTCCTTTCTTTTTTAATTGCGCTACTTTACGCGCCGCAACTTTCCGGCGTTGCGCGCACTGGAACATAAGGTGCAAAACCGCCATACCATCCCATTATAATTCTCCTATTGCTTTATGAATATCCAAAGTGATCATATCTAATAATTCTGTATTGCTCAATTCAGTCAAATTCAATTCATTCTGAGTGGATAATATATCTTCCGCTAATGTCTTTTTTGAATGAATTAATGCATCAATTTTTTCTTCAATGGTACCCAGGCAAATAAATTTATGCACCAGCACATTTTTTTTCTGGCCAATACGATAAGCACGATCTGTGGCTTGATTTTCCACAGCTGGGTTCCACCAACGATCAAAATGAATGACATGCGCCGCCGCTGTTAAATTCAAGCCCGTTCCGCCTGCCTTCAAGGATAATACAAAAAACGGTGGCCCTGCTTCCTGCTGGAAAGCTTCGACTCCTTGCATACGCTGTTTAATCGAAATTTGGCCGTATAACATCAACCCGGGCTGTTGAAAGACCGTCGCAAGACAATCATGTAGTGCGGGAATGATTTCTCTAAACTGCGTAAACACCAGCACTTTTTCTTGCTTGGCGGCAATCACAGCCGCAAGCTCTTGTAGCCGCAAAAATTTACCACTGTCTGCAACGGTATACTCCCCATGACCTAACCATTGGCTGGGGTGATTACAAATTTGCTTTAATCGCAACAAAGTAGATAAGACCAAACCGCGCCGCGCTATACCATCGATTTCCTTTTGATTAAGCTGTTCGGCTAGCGTTTTTACGGTTTGCTGATAAGCCGCAATTTGAGGTTTAGAGAGCACGCAATAGGCATCAACCTCTGTTTTATCCGGTAAATCGGCAATCACTTGTTTATCGCTTTTTAGACGGCGTAAAATATACGGACTCACCAATCGGCGCACCGTCGCATGAAAGTTTTTGTTTTTGGCGTAATCTGCAAATGCGCGACTGGAGCCTAATAATCCGGGAGCAGCAAAATCAAAGAGCGACCACAAATCCATGATCCGATTTTCAATCGGCGTGCCTGTTAATATAAAACGCACCTGAGAAATTAAGGCTTTAATCGCTCGGGTTTGTTGCGCAGAAGGATTTTTAATACTTTGAGCTTCATCCAGGATTACCAAATCCCAACAGGTTTCAGCTAATTTTGACATGCGGCTTAGCATACCGTAAGTAGTGATGACCAAATCGGTCTGACTGAAATCCAGTGGATGGTTTTTCTGTGCGGAAGAATGTGCAATCGAAACATTTAAATTCGGGGTAAAACGACAAATTTCTGTCTGCCAGTTGCCTAATAAAGACGTCGGCACAATCAGTAAATGTGGTTTTCTCACAGACGCAGAGCCAGGACGATGATGTTTCGCCAGCAGCAAAAGCGCTAATATCTGCACGTTTTTCCCAACCCCATATCATCTGCCAAACAACCGCCTAAACGGAGCTGATACAATCGCCACAACCAAGCCACTCCTATTTGTTGATAAGGGCGCAATGTCGTTTTTAGAAATGGATGCAACTGTCTTTGCAAAATTTGAGCCTGATCAATCTGGTCGGGTTGGCGTAAATGATTTAATGCTTCGCGTAACCAATCTCCTTCTACAATGCGTGAATACTCTGTTAAAGTCTCTTCGGTCAGTTTATCTTCCGACTGTCCAGCGCCAGTCAGCCAGCGCAAACCTTTTCGCCCAAGGAAAGCCCATCCCCATCCGTTTGCTGTTCCAGCATTTTCCAGTGCGATAACACGTCGTTTAATTTCTCAGGATCAACGGTAACCCACTGCCCTTTGATTTGCACTAAACGGCTGTGCGTTTTAAGTAATCGTTTCAATTCCGATGGCGTTATTCTTTCTCCATTCGGCAATGCAAGATAAGCATCGAAATCCAGCAACGCTTCGAAACCTAATTGACTGGGATTTTTTTCACCTATTTTAACGTTTACTTGTGGACGTGGAGGTTTTTTGGTGTTCCACCAATTAAGGAATACCCACCACGATACCCGCCGCTTCCATTTGCGGAACAGCCTGTAAATTTGGTAGGCTTCCCCGCTCGTCGACGCCTGTGTTGAAATATTGCTTGTGAATCCACTAATTCCTTTAATAAAACGCAAACCTCAGCGGCTTTTTGGATAGGTAATAACAACGCCAGCAATTGTGCGCGACCGGATTCGCCGGAATTTCCTGCAGCGCACGTCCTAACGGCCCATGTTGCACCGCGGTTGTTTTGGAAAGACGCGCGGCATAAATCGCTAAAAATGCAAACGGATGTTCACTATCCGTTTTATTTTCAGCTAAATGAAAACAGACTCTCCCTACTTTATTCCAGGACAGATGATGCGCTTCTAAATAAGCCGATAAGCGGGGGGGATTAAAATCATCGACCTCCTGAATCAATTGCTTTAATAATGACTGCCACCATTCGCACAACCGCTCTAAATTTAAATATTCCACACCCGGCATCACCGGCGCTTGGCCTAACAAGGTTTGTAATTCCGTGACAGGCGGCGGCATTTTTCCAAAGTTCATCGTTTTCTGCACCGGTGCGCGCCAATTGACAACCCCTGTTGAGCAAGCATTTGAAAATTCCCGCCAGAATGCCACACTGGGAGGTAGTCCACTATCCAAAGGCGTCAATCCCAGATGCAATACGCCTTGTAGACTATCCTTGGTAAATAAAGTTTGAATTTTTTCGGCAAGAATTGGTGAAACGGCATTGGCCGGCTCAGTCTCAGGATGTTCTTCTAGGTGCAAACATCCATTGGGCGATATCACCAACCCAACCCATTGTCTACCCTCAGCTTTTTCGTTCATTCAGCTTCATCTTGTCCTATTGCTTTGAATAGTATAATACTGCATCCACCTAATAATATGAATGTAACCCAGACGTAACTATTCAGAGATTATGCGCATACTTCGGCATTGCTAACAGCCTAACAGTTAGCTATACTAACAGTCAGACTGTTAGCTAAAAGGAAACTGCTCATTGGATAATAAAATTATAAATAAAATGCTGATAAGCGGAAATATCGCTACCCCCGGCGTGTTACCTCATTTGGATAATCTAAAAACCGTTCAATTTGTTTTTGAGCAAAATTTTGGATTACCTGCACTGCCTCAAGAGGCTGGCATTATAATGATCAGAGGTCCCCGGCAGTATGGCAAAAGCACCTGGCTCGAGCAACAAGTGGCTGATACCATCACTGAATTCGGAGCAGGCGCTGCTTTATATCTGAATGGAGATGAAATAACAGATCGTACCGAGTTAATGAATGAAATCAGAGTACTCATCGAATTATTTAATCCAAACGCTAAAGTAAAACGATTATTTATTGATGAAATAACGGCAATCGATGATTGGCAAAAAGCGATTAAGCGATTAGCCGATGCCGGAGAATTGAAAAATATTTTGGTAGTGACGACAGGGTCCAAGGCCACCGATTTGCGTCAAGGTATTGAACGTTTGCCCGGCAGAAAAGGCAAGCTGGACCGTACAAATTATATTTTTACACCGATTTCCTACTCAGAATTTTTAAAAAAATGTGGTGATTTTTTTCGAAAAGATTCGGTGTGGGCTTATATTTTATCTGGCGGCTCACCCGTTGGAATAAATGCAATCGCAGAAACGGGTCGGTTGCCGGATTATGTGATATCTATTGTCAGTGACTGGGTGCTTGGAGAATTTTCGGCAAGCGGACGTTCTCGTTCGCATTTGTTGGCAGTACTACAAAGTCTCTATCGGATGGCGGGCACTCCGATTGGTCAAGCAAAATTAGCGCGAGAAAGCGGTTTGTCGAATAATACCATGGCGCAAGGTTATATTGATCTATTGGCCAATCTATTAACGATTATACCGGCCTTTCCTTATTATTCGCAGCGAAAAATCGCTATATTTCGCAAACCTTGCAAATATCATTTTGTTAATTTGCTCGCTGCTATTTGTTGGCACCCTAAAAAACCACGTACCATTGCCGATTTAAAAAATTTAGGTGAAGAGTTAGGCGCTATTTTTGAATGGGTAGTCGCTCAAGAAATTTGGCGTCGAATCTGCATATCCAGCGCCGATCAACTGCCTGAACATATTTATTTTTGGCAATCACATGATCATGAAATTGATTTTATATTACCCGAAAAAAATAGGTATCTTGAAGTTAAGGCAGGAGTCGCACATCCTACTGATTTTGTCTGGTTTTTAAATACTTTTCAAAACCGTGAACTAACCGTTATCAATAAAGAATCTTTTAATACCCAAAGAATCACCGGAATCACACTAGAAGATTTTTTACTCAGCAGTTCCCACTAGCGCGGGAACTGCTTCCTGATTTATGTCCTGGCCCCAGCAAGCTGTGGCGCAGGCCCCCCTAGAGCCATGTTTGGCCAAAATAAAAGTTGACAGCACCTTGCAAGATATTAAGTGTTACTGCGGTAGTTGCCGAAGTTTACCGTAATGGGTGTAGATAACGTTTGAGCAGGGTTATCCAATTCCGTCGCCGTGGCACTCGCTAACCCACTAATTGTGGTTGTTGTGGTAACGTGACCAAAATTTGCCCAAGTATAATCAGCACTCAGCGTAACATGATTATTAAACCATTGTGGAAATATAAAACTTTCAACACCACCACCTAATAAGAAGGCTAATTTAGTCTTATTATTGCTGCTACTACCTGAGGCGGCGCCTTGTTCAGTTATGCTGCCTAAATCAGCAAAAGGGTCTTGCTGAATAAAAACATTTGTCAGGTTCTGATTATATTGCGCGGTATTCGTAATTTTTTCATTTGCCCATATAGCACCGAATTTACCATACACCAGAATGGTTGGAGACAGTAAATAACCTGGTTTAAAATAAACACCATAGTCATTAGATAATTCAACAGTGGTATTCATAGTGAGGGTTGCATTGCTCGGGACCTCCAGCCTGTGCGGCGGTTGCGCTCAGGACAGTTAAAGCCGAGGACAAAATAAAAACCATTTTCTTCATAAATTCCTCCGTGAAAACAAACTTTGCCCCAGTTTATAAAAAAATATAAAAAATTACAAGGCTCAGTCTTGTCCAATGCAACAATCAAATAACTTATGTTATGCTCAAAGCGATTAGGTTTTCGGTTTATAGCATCCCATTGCTGTCGATACACAAGGATTGCCTCATGCGATTCATAATTAGTACAGCAAATGTAACCGATCGTGAAGATGCAGTAGAAATGATAAATAATGCTAAAGAAAATTTGGAAGATATTAAAAATATGTACAGTTATGAAAAGTTTGAAGATTTTATAAGACCCAATTTTACAGTGCTTAATAAAGGTTACACTCATGAATCTTACTTATATGATTCAAAATATCAAGAAAAATTCAAAAAAAACATTGAAAAATTTCATACAATTACTAATAAATTCAGGGAAGAAAAAATAACTAAATCCCCAATAACAGAATTTAGACAGCTTTTAGATGGAAATGTTATTTTTGGAGAATATCACCCGCGAACAGCCGCCAAAAATTTACTGATTCAGTTGGCGCCGTATTTGAAAGACCATGGCTTCACTCATGTTTTTATGGAACACCTGTTTTATGATTATCAGATTGAAATTGATAAACTAGAAATTTCAAAAATACTTACTTCAGAAGATCCTGATGTAATAAAAACAGGTTTAGCAGGCACCGAACAGTTTGGACGGGGTAATGAGAAGAGATGGCCTAATAACAATTTTCTCAACGTATTTAGTGCTATGCGGAAAGCAGGTTTGCGTGTCATTGCTCTAGATCTTCAATATTCTTATATTGAGCAATATAGATATATTTCCCGTTACAGGGGCGACCACCTTCTTGACCAGGGTCATTTTCGTTGTAGTTCATTTAATTTTACTACCTGTAATATAATAGATATTGAAAGTAAAAAATTTTCTCAAGCGAAGTGGTGCGCACTAATTGGACTAGCGCATTTAGCCGATATTGCCGCCTTTACAGGAGCTAGAGCAGTAGCTGTTTATGGTGAACTCGATTCCAAAGATTCTCTTCCAAAAATAGAATATAGTAAAACCTTTAGAACAAAATACCGCACAGAAGATGATTTTGCAGATGTCATTATTCGAGTTGACGAGGAAAAGGATATTCCGATCGCCAGTTTGAACTTAACCACGGTAGAAGATCAGGTTTATGATCAAAAATGTGACGAAGGACCACCACTCCTGAGATGCGCACAGACTTCCTCAACTTTTAATAAAGGTTTATCATGGATCATAGCTCAGCATCAATTAAATACACTCCTTTCGGGGACTATTGAAGACTATAAAATTAGCTGCTCTTTTTTTCAAAAAGCAGGAATTAAAAGGGCTGAATTATTATTACAAAATTTAAATTACGATATGGTTCTATCATTTTTGAAAAATGGTGAATTACCCAATATTAAAATATATATAGATAATCGATTTTTTAATTTTTTCATCGGCCCCAGCGGATTTAATCCTAATTCTTTACGAGTAAAATTATCGCAATCAATTCTGAATAATAGAATACTTTTAAATTCAGAAATGAGTGATGCTTTACTCGCTACCGCCCAAAAAATAATAGAAATATTTGAGAAGAATCAGCCTCTAAGTATTCGCTTTTCAAGCTAATTTCTATCGACGAATTGTAAATTTAAATGAGCCAGAGGGGTCAGGCCTGACCTTCTTTATTGGGTATCCATTCACCACATTAATTTACATACGCAGAACGTCCGATTTTGGTCCAGATTTGACGAAAAATTGGCCGAAAAAGCGCAGCA
>CAVPCA010000006.1:0-60371 GCA_963702315.1 uncultured Pseudomonadota bacterium | reverse complement strand
CAATTTTTAAAGAGTTTGCTGGACTAATGAGAGGCGCTGGCATTTGCACGGTCACCCATCCCTGATCTTCCAAAGTGACGGTAGTGATTTTTCCGGCTGTGAATAAACGCAGTTCTTTTTTAGCGCTCAAGCCTTCTTGCTGGATAAATCTGGCGACACAGCGCGCCCCATTGCCGCATTGCTCAGCCAACGAGCCATCTTGGTTAAAAATGATAAAGTTAAAGTCGGCCTCTTTGTTTCCGGCGGGGCGATCACCAGCAATTGATCAAAGCCGACCCCCATATGGCGATTTCCCAAGTTAGTGACTTGTTCGGCAGACAAAGGCATGGCTTGGTTTACGCCATCAACCACCATAAAATCATTGCCGAGCCCCCCATGCATTTTATAAAAAACAATTTTAGCCATGGAGTTAATATTAGCATAGGAGTTCCCACAAAAGGGAACTCCTCTCTACGCGATGGATAAAAATAACACCACCTAGCAGGGCCACCTCATGAAAACCGGGTAACGTCCACTTTTGGCTCAGGTTGAACGAAAAAATGCCCTCGCAATGCTCACAGACCTATGTATGCTCCGCTTTTTCGATCAATTTTTCGTCAAACCTGAGCCAAAATTGAACGTTTTGCGTTAATTTAACTTTCGTGAGGAACCCTGCACCACCTAGCAGATTTTCATCTTATTCATTATCCAAGAACGTATATCGTTGATCTCTTCTAGACATAACTGGTGCGCCATATTATAGGTTTTCCAATCTACCGGGTGTCCGGACTTTTCCAAGATTTCTTTAGTCGACAACCCCCAACTTAAGGGCAAAATATCATCGTGTATGCCATGGGTGAGCAAAATAGGGGTGTTTTGGTTCTCTGGATTTTTTTCTACCTGGAGGGTTGCGGCGATAGGCAGGTAAGTCGATAGGCCCATGATGCCAGCCAACGGTTGCTTAAACCGCAGTCCCACATGCAATGCCATCGGGCCACCTTGAGAAAATCCGCCGAGGAAAATTGCTTGTGCCGGGATACCGGTGGCAATTTGATTTTGTAAAAGCGCTTCAATCGCCAATTGGCTGGCTTGTATGCCTGGTTTATCTTCCGGAGAATGGTCAGAAAGGCCATAAATATCATACCAGGCGCGCATTGCAAAACCTTGGTTGAGGGTCACGGGGCGAATGGGCGCATGCGGCAAAATAAACTTCACGTTTAAAGAGGATGGTAATCGCAATTGGGCAATGATATCTTTAAAATCATAGCCGTCCGCCCCGAGGCCATGTAGCCAGATAATGCACACATCAATTTTTTGATGGTTTTTAGGTTCGATGATAAGGGCGTCAAGTTTCATGTCGATATGTGGTACAGAATTTTATGTTTATAAAATGGTTAGCCTTATTGTGTATCATAGGAACCCTATTAATCACTGGATGCGGACAAAAGGGCGCGCTCTATCTTCCACCGCCGCCGCCCCCGCCTCAATCAGAAACATCCAGTTCTTAGGAACGTGCACGAAATAACTTTGACAACTAGCATCCCATCTTGAGCTTATCTTTGCACGTTCCTTAAGCTATTTACAGAGATTTCCAGAGGGCGCAGCAAAAACTACAGTAGCATCCTGAGTGAGCAGTAGACTGGTAGACATGCTTTGCGGTTCTTTATTTATTTCACTCACGCTAACTGCTTTAGCCATATAACTGGGGTTAGGTGTTTGACCAACCAGGCCATAAAAAGAAATATTGTTTAACCGGTAACCTGTATTAGGATAAACGCTGGTGAGCCGCGCCAATTCATCCTTTGTTTGATTGTAAATTTGTGAGCGCAATTGCGATCGTGCGGCAGTCATTTCTGCGAATGAAGGGGTGTAAAAAATATCTTGGACGGTGTAGGTTTGTCCTTCATTGCTTAATGCTTTAGCAGTATCTCTTAATCCTGCCAAATCATTTTCCGGCAAACGCGCTTCGGCAACCGCATGGACTTGTTCTAAATTAGTTTTGGTGGGGGTACGGGTAAATTCAAGGATTTGCCAAGTCGCATTGGCGGCAAATTTACGTAATGCTTGTTGAAAACCATTTTGCGCCGTGGCTAACTGACTTTTGTTTAAAGCGGCGTCCCAAGCGATGGTGACTTTAGCCGTTTGGTGCTGACCCACGTTTCCGCTGTTAATTGTAAACTGACCTGTGGAGGATTATAGGCACAGTTTTCGGCATAAACAGTTTGTACAGCAAAAATTCCGAAACAAAAAAATAAAATATTGCTTAAAATGTTTTTCATAAAATCTCCACGTCAGCATTCATTTATCAAGGCGTTTCGGTTATTATACCTATTTATAATTGCGCTTCAATGAATTCATGGATGAAAAGATTAGTATCATTAATAGTGTTCTGTGTGCTGTTGTCAGGGTGTATGGTGGGGCCTGACTTCCACGCTCCGCCACCGCCACAAGTCCCTCGCTATACCCCATTGCCTATTCCAGCGCAAACCGTGAGTGCGCCTACCCAGGGTGGTCAAGCGCAACATTTGTTGTTTAACAGCGATATTCCTGGTGAATGGTGGACTTTATTTCACTCGCCTCTGCTCAACGATTTGATTGTGGAGGGACTTACCCAAAATCCATCCATCGCAGCCGCCGAAGCCGCTATCCGCATCGCCCAAGAAAATTGGCGGGCGCAAGTGGGCGCTTTACTGCCCGCGGTTAACTTGAACGCTTTTGCTTCCCGGCAGCATCAGAATGGCGCAAGTTCGATTAATTTGGGAAATTCCAACACCAACCTTAACAACCGCGTTACCCCGATTACACCTTCAACTGGCTTAACGGCTCCCAACCCCTCAGGTCCCTCTTCGTCATCTGCTGCAGGAAGTGGAAGCGGCGCGGCTACCGGAGGCGGTCCTTCAACCTTTAATGTCTTTAGCCTTTCTTTACAAGCAACCTACACACTCGATCTTTTTGGCGGTATTCGATGACAACTGGAGGTGTTGGGGGCGCATGTTGATTATGAGTATTATGAATGGCAGGCGACTTATTTAAATTTAACCACGAGTATTGTCACAGCCGTCATCAATGAAGCTTCATTGCGTGCGCAAATTGCAGCCACCCATCATTTAATCAAATTACAAAAGGATGCGCTACGCATTGTTCAAGCACAGTTTACCTTAGGCGGCGTCTCCAAAGTTGAAGTGTTGACACAAGAGGTACAACTGGCGAAAACCGAAGCCACTTTACCTCCTTTACAAACCGCCTTGGCTAAAGCACAAGATTCTGTCATTGCTTTGGTAGGACATTTGCCGAGTCAAACACAAATTCATACATTTTCTTTTAATGAACTGAAATTGCCTACCGCAGTGCCGGTTACTATTCCTTCAGAAATTGTGCATCAACGTCCAGACATTCAAGCCGCCGAAGCCGTGTTACATGAGCCAGCGCAAAAATAGGCGTAGCGACCGCCAACTTTTTTCCGCAAGTTACTTTGGCGGCTAATTATGGATGGACGGCGACACAATTAAGTCACTTTTTTTCTCCTGCTAACAATGTTTGGTCGATTGCGGGACAATTGTTGCAACCTATTTTCCAAGGCGGCACTTTGTTGGCGCAAAGGCGAGCGGCTGTGGCGGATTATGAGCAGGCTGCTGCGCAGTACAAACAAACCATTATCCAAGCATTTCAAACAGTTTCCGATGTTTTACAAGCATTGGAATGGGATGAAAAACTTTACGCGGCCAGGCTGAAGCGGAAAGTTATGCCAAAAAAAATTTAGATTTGGCCATGATGCAATATAAATTAGGGGGCTAAATTTTATTTTTGTGTTGGACGCCGAACGTCAATATCATCAAGCCGTGATACAGCGCATTCAAGCGGAAGCGGCGCGTTATACCGATACGGCGACCTTGTTTCAAGCTTTAGGAGGTGGATGGTGGAATCGCCAAGGAAATTAAAATTGAGCAGGCCCATGATGATTATGATCATCATTTTTGTGTGTCTATTCGGTTTAATTTTTATTTATAAATTTATAATTGGTGCGATTATTAATCATCATATAAAGGCAAACGCGAATCCACCTATCACGGTTTCCACCGTTTCCGCCAAATTTCAACCTTGGCCGTCAGAATATGAAACAACCGGTAGTTTTGTTGCGGTCCTCGGCATTGATGTTACGACGGAGCTTGCGGGATTAGTAACCCAGGTGCATTTTGAAGATGGGCAAAGGGTTAAAAAAGATGATTTACTGGTAGAGCTCAATTTCAGCACCGAACAAGCTTTGTTGGAAGCGGCACAAGCACAAACGACTAATGCGCTGATTATTTATAATCGTGATAAGGCGCAATATGCCGCACAAGCCATCAGCAAAGCACAATTAGATACTGACTTTGCCAATGTGCAAATTAATCAAGCCAATGTTGCACAGCAATTATCAGTCATTAATAAAAAATCCATTCGCGCTCCATTTTCTGGAAGATTGGGCATTTCTACGATTAATCCCGGGGATTATTTGAATGCCGGCGATAAAATTGTCAGTTTACAATCGTTGGATCCGATCCGCGTGCAATTTTATGTTCCGCAACAATATTTACCGCAGGTGTCCACCAATCAAAAAACTAACACTGACCACTAATTTATTTCCGAAAAGAATTTATTTTGGGCAGGATCAGTGCGATCAACCCAGTCGTGGATGTCGGCACCCCCCACGTTTTAATCGAGGCTATCATTCGCCAATCCGCGTGAAGAATTATTGCCGGGGATATTTGCTGATGTGGTAATAACGACAGGCGCTCCGCAAAAATACATCACATTACCGCAGAGCGCCGTCAGCTTTAATCCGTATGGGTCATTGGTATATTTGGTCAAACAAAAGGGTAAAAATCTTAGCGCCGTACAAGCTTTTGTGACCACTGGCGAAAGACGGGGAGATCAAGTGGTCATATTAACCGGCTTAAAGGCGGGCGACGTCGTCGTGAGTAGCGGCCAGCTGAAATTAAAAAATGGCAGCCAAATTGTTGTGAATAATAAAGTGGCCCCAAGTGCAAGCGCCGCTCCAGAAGTTAATCCAGAATCCTAGGATCAAACGGCATGAATTTTACTGATATTTTTATTCGCCGGCCAGTGTTAGCTGCTGTAATCAGTTTGTTAATTTTAACGTTAGGCTTACGTTCTCTCGGTTCTTTAAATGTCCGTCAATATCCTTTTACCGAAAATGCCGTAATTACAATAACAACATATTTTTATGGCGCGGATCCGGAAACTATTGCGGGCTTTATTACCACGCCATTAGAAAAATCAATTTCACAAGCCACCGGCATCGATTATATGAGTTCTTCAAGTACCTTGGGGACGAGCGTTATTTCTGTTTATTTAAAATTAAATTACGATTCAAACAAAGCATTGAGTGATATTAACAGCAAAGTCAGTGCAGTCCTTTATCAGCTGCCGCCGGAAACGTTGCAACCCGCGTTAAGCATTTCTATTGGGAAACGATTGACGCCATGTACATGGGATTTTACAGCAATATTTTACAGAATAATCAGATTACCGATTATTTAATTCGCGAATGGTGCAACCAGAATCTGCAAGCTGATTGATGGTGTGCAAATCAGGCAGAAATTATCGGTTCGCAATTATTTGCCCTGCGCGCTTGGCTGAATCCTTTAAAATTAGTCGGCTTATGGCATTAACCGCCAACCGATATTTAAACGTCGTTGGCAGCCAATGATTTTATTTCAGCCGCCGGCCGCACCGATGGCAATATGATTACGGTGAACATCACTTCATCAATACCAATTTACATACGGTTGACGAATTTCGGCAATTAGTGGTGAAATCGACGTCTATGGCCCGTGGTGCATCTCGGTGATGTTGCTGCAGTTTCTTTGGGTGCAGAAAATTACGATAATGAAGTTTCATTTAATAATCAACCTGCCGTTTACATCGGGATTCAATTAACACCGAAAGCCAATTTACTCAGTGTCTTAGATCAAATGCGCAAGCTATTTCCTGAGATCCAGAAAAATTTACCGCAAGGGCTTTCTGCAAAAATAGTTTATGATTCCAGTGATTATGTCCATAGTTCTATCACCGAAGTGGTGCATTCTTTGGTTGAAGCTTTGCTCATTGTCACTTTAGTGATTTATTTATTTTTAGGTTCTGCGCGTACCGTTATTATTCCAGCCATTGCCATCCCACTATCTTTAATTGGTGCGTTTTTTGTTATGTTGGTGATGGGGTTTTCCATTAATTTATTGTCCTTATTGGCATTGGTGTTATCCATTGGGTTAGTCGTGGATGACGCCATTATTGTGGTTGAAAATGTGGAGCGGCATATTGAAGAAGGCAAAACCGCTTTTGAAGCCGCCATTTTGGGTGCGAGAGAATTAGCCAATCCGATTATTGCCATTACTGTCGTTTTAATTGCGGTTTATCTACCCATTGGTTTTATGGGCGGGTTGACGGGCGTGCTATTTACCGAATTTGCTTTTACGTTGGCGGAAGCGGTAACGCTCTCTGCCATTATTGCGTTAACGCTGTCGCCGATGATGTCTTCCAAATTATTAAAACGGTCAGCCACGAACGAGGACACAAGCGTTTTATTTTATATATCCATCATCAATTTGATCGATTACGTGAGGTTTATCAAAGAAATTTGCATCGATCGTTAGATTATTTACCAGTAGTTTTGGTTTTTGCCGTTTTAATTTTATTGAGCATTTATTTTTTATTTATTACTTCAAAATCTGAATTAGCGCCGATGGAAGATCAAGGCATTGTGCTTTCACACATTACGGCGCGCGCCTAACGCTCGCTTAAACAAACACAATTATTCTCACAAGTGGCAGCGAAAACATATTTATCATATCCAGAAACTGATCGTGTATTTGAGATTGATGGGGTCAGTGGATTAAACACGGCCATCGTTGGCGATGGCTTGAATCCGTGGGAACAACGCAAAAGGACAGCTATGGAATTGATGCCCGTTGAACAACAAGTATTAAATCGATTTCCCGGGATATTGGGAGCGGCTTTTCAATTGTCGCCATTACCTGGCAGCGGTAGAGGTTTACCGGTGCAATTTGTTATTAAAACCACGCGGCCTTTTAATGAATTAAACACCGTTGCGCAAGCGGTTTTGCAACAAGCGCGCGCCAGTGGAAGATTTTTGTTTGCGGACAGCGATTTAAAAATTGATAAACAGCAAGTGCGTGTTGAAATTGATCGTTATAAAACGGCGCAATTAGGATTAACGATGCAAGATGTCGGGAATGTGTTGTCTTCCAGTTTAAGTCAAAATTTTGTGAATTATTTTGATTTGTCCGGACGCTCCTATCGCGTTATTCCACAAGTATCACGTTATGAAAGGTTAAACTATCAGCAGCTTTTAAATTATTACATCAAAACATCTTCCGGAATGACCGTGCCTTTGTCCACAATCATTCATTTTAGTTCGACGACAGTGCCGGAAGTGCTGAACCATTTTCAACAGTTGAATTCAGCAACTATTACGGCAGTCCCTGCGCCCAATGTCACGCAAGGCGACGCCATTACAACGCTACGCAATATTGCCAAACCGCTTTTGACCGAGGGATATTCCATCGATTATTCAGGGCAATCGCGTCAATATGTGCAAGAAAGCACTTCTTTAGAAATCACTTTCGTATTTGCTTTGATTATTATCTTTTTATCGCTGTCGGCTTTATTTGAAAGTTTTCGCGATCCTTTTATTGTCTTAATCAGCGTGCCGATGTCTATTTGCGGCGCGATGATTTTTATCAGCATGGGCATTGGCGGCGCGACTTTAAATATTTATACCGAAGTGGGGTTAGTCACGTTAATTGGATTAATCAGTAAACACGGCATTTTAATCGTGCAATTTGCAAATGATTTGCAAGCTGGAAGGAAAAAGCAAGCGCGAAGCCATCGAAAACGCCGCCGCTATCCGCTTACGCCCCATTTTAATGACCTCCGCCTCCATGGTGTTAGGCGTTATTCCCTTAATTTTCGCCACCGGCGCAGGCGCTGTCAGCCGCTTTAATATCGGCTTAGTCATCGGCGCCGGTATCGCGATAGGCACATTATTTACCTTATTCGTCGTTCCTGCCATGTATATGCTCTTAGCGGAAACAATATCAACCACAAGGTAGTTCGAAGGGTTCAGAGGTTTCCTGGGTTGGTGTTGAATTTGTTGGTTGTTGATTTTTCCAAGAAGTAATAAAAGACATTTTGTATTCAGTGGCTTTGGGGAGACCAATCATGTCGGAATGATCTTGGAAAGTAAAATACTCTAATACAATTTTCCAGAGGTCTGGCAGTATAAATGTATTGTCAAAAATCAATAATTGATGAGCTGATTTAATAATCAAGTCAATTTGCTTTAATTCTTGCGGCGCTCTTTCCAGGTCCTTAATGGCATTATCTGAAATATTAAGCACCCCGCTAGGGTCTTTTATATAATTCGGGATGACCTCCATAAGATTTTCGTAATAAGGCTTATCGAATGTAAAGAAAAGTTGAGTTCTGAAAAAAAATACTCGCATAGCAATATAGGTTGTCCGGCAATCACTTATTTTGAGGGTTAAAGTTTCGTCATTAATGCTTTTTCTGTCTAGAAACTCATAGGATAATTGTTTTTCAGAAAAAAGACTCTTGTTTCCGTACAATATTTTAAAAATAAATTAAATATATAATTGTTTGAAAACTCTAAATTAAAGAATTTGTTGTGACTAGTTGAAGTAGTGGAAATTTTAATTTCTGAACGCATGTCTTACTCTCCTAGATTAAAAATAAAAACGTAACTATTCACCTTGTAGAGGGAACGGCAACTATTGCCTGCTATTCAACGAAAAATTAAATAACACAATTTTAAGCAGCTCGCCATCCTGGCTAAAGCGCAGTGCTCTCGAATTACTGCCCCGCCATCCATGGACGGGGCGCTTGCCGCATGCGGCTCGCCATACTGGCGTGTATGCTCCGCTTGCTCGGCCAATTTTTCGTTGAATAGCAGCCAAAATTGAACGTTCTGCGTTTGTCTGGTTAAAATTTACTGAATAGTTACCATAAAAACAATTGTGCTTAACAAATATTAACAAAGTCTTAAATTACGAGGTGCTTTTTTGAGCGGATTGGCGTTCTTCTTTGGGTTGTGTGTGATCAGCTTGCTTTGCAGCGTTAAGATCAATAGGAGAATTTAACCAGCTGCTGAAATTAGAAATATCTTGTGGCCCTAATGTACCGGCAGCGTATTTTAAGGAAATAAAATTAGTCATGTAGGTATATTGATCGAAGGCATATTGTTGTTGCGCTTGGTAAAAGCCGCGCGGTTTCCCGCAGTACGTCGATCATCGTGCGGGCTCCGCTTCATAATTAGCTTGTGTGAAAATTTTAAAGCATTTTCAGCAGAAATAATGGTTTTCAGGTCCGCTTTAATTTTACTGATATTGGAAACCACGCCCAGGAAAGATTGCCGTGCTTGGCCGACAATTTGGCGGGTCAACATACTGTAATTTTGCGCTGGCGCTAGCGTATTCGTAACGGGCTTGACGGGTTTTAGCAACGATAAGTACCACCAGAAAAAATAGGTACTTGCAACACGAGGCCAACAGTCCCAGCTTTTGCTCTAAATTTTCGTTTTCAAAAATCATCAAAGGTGAGTTGACGATTATATTGTGTTTGATCGCTATATTGTCCCTGCACAGAAAGATTGGGAAGATGAGCGGCGGCTTGAACGGAGATATTAATTTTGAAGCCTCGGTCGCAAATTTTTGCGCCATGATTTGATAGTTTTGTCTTTCAGCTATGCTGGACCAAACCTCAATATCATTAGGCGTTGGATAAACCAAAGGAGTGCCTTTTTCCGGTAAGCCATCTAAAAATTGATAATAGACCCCGGTGATTTCATGTAATGCTTCTAAATTGGTTTCCAGTGTATTTTGATTGGCGATTTCCTGCGCGACGGCTTGATCATATTGTGCTTGTGAATCATAAACATCGGTAATCGGGGCTAAACCAACATCAAATTTTTGTTTAGAAATATCATATTGCTGTGCTAACGTTTTTTTATTGGCGCGTGCGATTCTCAACATGTCGTTGGCTTGCAGCACATTAAAATACGCTCTGGTTGTACGCATCATTAAATCTTGGAAGGCAGCATTATAATTAGCGGTGGCTGCTTTAACCTGAGCGCTGACAGCCTCAATTTGCTTCCAGTATTGCCAATTAAAAATGGGTTGGTAAAGACTCAAACTAAATCCGGAACTATAGAAATTGCCGTTGCGGGTAAATGACGCATCGGTGGTGAATTCTTGATTATTAAAAGCAACTGCGGCTTGTGCGCTGATATTTGGCAACAAAGAGGCCACTGCAATGGGCATGTTCATGCGTGCGGTTAACCAGTCGGCTTCGGCTTGCTTGAAAGTGGGATCATTATCTATCGCTTGCCGGTAAACCTGCATTAAATTGTCGGCATAGCTCGGGCTAAGCGTCAAAATAAACAGGGAAAAAAAGGCAAAAACGTACAGATAAATTTTTCGTCGTAAGTTTGACATATTTGTGCAATTTTACCACAAGTTTAAAGTTGAGCCAATGCCTCGTCAAAGGCATCCAGAGTTCTATCAATATCCTGTGCCTTGTGCGCGAGTGACAAAAATCCGGCTTCAAAGGCAGAAGGTGCAATATATATGCCTAAATCCAATAGCTTTTGAAAAAATACAATAAATTTTTGTATATTCGCCTGCATCACTTCACGGTAGTAACGCACTGGTTTTTGTTCAGTGAAGTATAAACCAAATAATCCCACGCAATTTTCAGCATGCAGGGCGAGCCTCTTTCTTTGGCGATAGCGTTAATGCCGTCCGTTAAACGGCAAGTAAGTTCAGCAAGCGTTAAGTAACTTTCGCTTTTTAAAGCACGCAGTGTTGCTAAACCCGCCGCCATGGCTAAGGGATTTCCAGATAAAGTCCCTGCTTGATAAACCGGGCCATTCGGCGCCAATAAATCCATAATCTCACGCGGCCGCCAAAGCGCCGACCGGCATGCCACCACCGATAATTTTTCCAAAGATGGTTAAGTCCGGTCGAATTGATAAACCCCTTGTGCACCTTGGAAGCCCACTCTGAATCCGGTAATGACTTCATCGAAGATTAATAAACTTTGGTATTGATCACAGAGTTGGCGCAATCCGGGTAGAAATTCGGGTAAAGGCAGTACCATATTCATGTTGGCGGCAATGGGTTCGACAATGACGGCGGCGATTTCATGTTTGAATTTTTCAAACAGGATAGCTGACTGAATCTAAATTATTAAATTCGGCCACCAAAGTGTCCGCTACGGTGTTTTGTGGCACTCCGGATGAGCTAGGGAGATTTAAAGTTAATACGCCTGAACCGGCTTTAACTAATAAACAATCCGCGTGACCATGGTAACAGCCTTCAAATTTGATGATCTTGTTGCGTCCGGTTGCGGCACGCGCTAAACGAATAGCAGACATAGCGGCTTCCGTTCCGGAATTGACCATGCGAACTTTTTTAATATTTGGCATGCGCTGACAAATTTCTTGCGCTAAAGCGACTTCTCCTGGGCAGGGAGCGCCATAACTCAACCCGCGCGCCGCTGCATTTTGTACGGCTTGGATCACCGCAGGATGCGCATGGCCCAAAATCATCGGCCCCCAAGAGCCGACATAATCGATGTAATGGTTGCCGTCCACATCCGTCAAATAAGCGCCTTTTGCCGATTGAATAAAGCGCGGCCGGGAGTGGAACGGATTTAAACGCCCGCACGGTGAATTCACCCCACCGGGGATGCATTTTTCGGCTTCTGCAAAAAATTTTTCTGAATTCAAATGAGTCAATTCGGCTGTAGGCATGATAATATCTCCAAATTAGAGTTCCCGCTAAAGGGAACTCTACTGCTCGCGATGGGGGTTCGCAAGGGGAGAATCGCTATTCTCCTCCTTTCATTCCAAGCATCGGGTTTCCCGATGCGCAGGATATGAACCACTTCTCCAAAGAATAATTGCCGGAGGTATTATGCCATATAAACGTAAAGTACATTTGTTTACTGTGTGGTTTTATTTATGACGAAGCCAAGGGCTGGCCTGAAGACAACATTCCCAAGGAAGACTCGTTGGGAAGATGTCCCCGCCGATTGGCTATGTCCGGATTGCGGGGCAATGAAGGAAGACTTCGAAATGGTTGAAGTGAAATAGCTAAAACGGCTTAACGACGGCTAAAATTACAATAATCATGAGTAGCAGGATAGAGATTTCATTAAACCAGCGAAAGAAAAGTGCGGAATGCTGATTTTTATTGTCCTTAAATTTTTTTGCGAGATACCCACAATAGCCATGATAAACCCAAACTCCAGCGACGAAAAACAATTTGACGATTAACCATTTTTGCTGCAAATACCCTGACCAATTATGGACTAATAAAATTAGACCAAAAATAGTGGTTAAAACGCCAGTGGGAGTCATGATCCCGTAAAAAAGTTTTTTTTCCATGACCACAAAGCGCTTTAAACTGATCTCATCCGTACTTTGAGCATGATAAACAAACAACCGGGGCAGATAAAAAATACCCGCAAACCAACAAACCATAAAAATAATATGAAAAGCTAAAATCCACAACATGACTGACTCATTTAAATTTGTCTAAATTAATAAAGTAGCAAATTACCCTGAGATTGTTGGTTGTTGAGCGAGCCCGTTGCCGCCTGGTCGAACGAAGGAATATCATTGCCGGACCGCTTGAACAACCCTCCCTGGGGCGCTCCCTCTTTTTACATTCCTGTAAAAAGAGGATCCGGCAATGATATTCCTCCGGGCTCTGCGTCAACGGGCTCGCTCAACAACCCGATGAGAGTTTGGTGCTTTTCGGTATTATTTTTTTTGACATTTTTTTATTTTTTAAAAAAAATAATTCAACAAAAAAAGTAACGATCGGCATTGAACGCTCATGAGGTTGCATCGCTGATCCGTTGACGCAGAGGACGGAGGTTTAAGCAGTGCCGGGTCATCTTTTTACAGGGATGTAAAAAGATGAAGCGCCCCACGGATGGGTTTAAGCGTCCCGGCACTGATTAAACCGTAGTCCGACCAGCGGCAACGGATCAGCGAGGCAACCAGCGATTTCAAGGTAATTTGCTTTATCCTAACCCTAAAACCACTATTTTATGAACAATTGCAGAAAAATGCTATAATGGTTTATAACTTTTAAATCTTATTGCATCATTGAGAAAAAAATTATGCCTGATAATAACTTACAGAATTTGGCAAATGAGTCCAAAATTATTTTTACCGAGGCGGCGGCAAATCGGGTGAAGGAATTAATTACGGAAGAAAATGACCCTTCTCTGTGTTTGCGCATCTCCATTAGGGGGGGTGGTTGCTCAGGCTTCAAATATGAGTTCGGGTTTGATCAAGCCAAGCCCGATGACTGGGTGATTGAAAAAAATGACGTGAAATTGGTGGTGGACCCTTTGAGTTATCAATTTTTAAAGAAAGCCGAAATCGATTTCCGCAACGACATCAGTGGCGAACAATTTGTAATCCGCAACCCAAATGCCAAAACCACCTGCGGCTGAGGATCTTCATTTGCCGCTAAAGAACCTCCAGAATAGGTTTATCTTGTTTTATTGACAGCCACATCAAAGGTGATTTTAGGTTAACTATATGCGATTACTAGATGAAATGATAATTGATCATATTGAAGAATTAGAGGATGTCTATTTTTCTTTGGGCAGATTGGAAAAACCTGCAAGACAATGGTCATTAGAAGATTTGGAGAAAGGAATTGACGTCGCCGGTTGAAGACCGGGCTAGGTTTGGATAATTTCTGGATTTAATAGAAATTGCCAGAGTGGGATAAGTTGAATGGATGTAAGATTGGCTAGGGTAGCTGGAATGTCGCTTTGAGATACGATTATCGACGGTTTTGCGTGGGAAAACGTTTTCATTGCTTCATTTAAGGCCTCAAGTTCACGCTTTAAAGTAGTTTGATCATTCAGACCTTCAGTCATCACCTGTATCACTGAGGTAATTGTAGTGCCTCGGTGGATCACAAAATCAACTTTACCGCGATTTTTCCAATAATAAACGCTATGCCCCTGCTGTTTTAAAGTATTAAATACGATGGATTCGATTGATTTGCCATGATCAGGAGATAATGACAAACTGGCTTGATTACGTAACCCACAATCCAACGCATAAACTTTTTGCGGATTGCGTTGGCGTTCTGCTACCTTTAGACTGAAAAAAGGCATTAATTCTAATAAAAAAGTCTCTTGCAAATACTGACAATAACCTTTGATTAACATGGTAGAAACGCCAAACAAGTTTCCGAGGCGATTAAAACTGACTAAAGAACCTGTATTCGTCATTAAATGCACGGCTAAAGCGCGTAAAGTTGGTAAATCGCGGACGTTGTGACGCATGGCCAAATCTTTTAATAAAATATCATCAAAATATTGTGCCAGAATTTGCATTCGGCTTTTATCTTCTTGAATCAGCGCTATTCTGGGCAAACTTCCCCATTGTCTATAAAAATGAATAGCGTGGGCAATTTCGGCTGGTGGTGAAAAAGGCCAAGGCTTTGCGGGTATATTAATGGACTTAAATTCTAATAATTCCGTTAAATTCAACGGGTACACATTAAAATTAACGTGACGTCCAGTTAATAATGTCGCCAATTCACTTGACATCAATTTGGATGAGGAACCGGTAATAAATATTTTTATATTTTCAGTTTCATTTCTGGCGCGCGCCCATCGTTCCCATTCTGGAACGTTTTGAATTTCGTCTAAAAATAAATAGGCTTTGCCGGTGGGGTAAACTTGCGCGCGGTATATTTCATATAATGAATCTAGCAAGCCTAAAGTAAGGTGGGGTGCGAGCGCCGGTTCTTCAAAATTAATATGCAGCATGGCTTTTGGGGGAATGCCTTCGCCTTCTAAAAGATCCATGACTTGATATAAAACGGTGGATTTCCCTGCTCGCCGTAAGCCGGTGAGCGTAACAATTTCCTCTGTATGCAAAAAAGGAACGATAGCTGCGGTGATAAGTCGCTTATGACCACTATCTAAAAGATTGGAGCCCCACCGGTTCCATTTTAAAAGTGTATCGATTCTCATAATTTATATTCGTTTGGCATACCAAACGAATATAGCAGGTATTTGATAGATATGTCAAACAAGAAATTTGCTTTACAATTTTAGCCCCACCTGTTAATTTGATGCGAAAACTACATTGATGTAGAGACTAAAGAGGATTTTTGGTTTATTAAAGGAGAAAAAATAATGAACTTTGATAACGGTATCCCTGATCTTTCAGATGCTTTAGATTCAATAATCAAAGCAAAAGATGATGAAGCGAAATTACAGCGCGCTATTACTGGGATCAAAACTAATATAACGCATACTCATCATAAACTTTTGTATGGACTAACTCTATTAGAAAGGTTGTTTGAGCATTCATTGTTCAAAGAAAAACAGTCTGATCTCTATTTGCAAAAACTCAAATTTGAAATATTAACTTACCTGGCAGAAACATGTCATCCGGATGTTTTCAACTCGCCTAAGGTTTTCGAAAAATTATTTGAGGAACAAAAAGAATTTTTTATTGTTATTTATCTTTTTAAGTAATCGCAAACCTTTAGATGAAAAAGAGACTAAGGAAGAAATTAAGCAAAATCCAACTCCTATGACTCCGATTGAGTATAGCGTTTTTAATAAGTACTCGATTAATCGATATGAACTTGCTGTTTACGGTTACCTTTGCCTTGCAGGAAAAATGTGTTTTGAATCCAATGACCCCACACCCGAGTTACTCGTACATAATAATCCAATAATGGCTTTAAATTACTTTGTTAAGGCGACTCTTCATGGCGCTTTATGTTGGAAAGAAATAGAATGTATTCTAATTTCACAACAAGGCTTATCGACGTTATTTCATACTCAGAAAGCATTTGTGGATAGAGCTAAAATAGTTTTTGCCAATCACATTGGAGACCTTGAATATCCTCATCTAAATCTAAATGCTCGTTCAAAGAGCTTATATCGTGACCAAATGAGCAAAGAAGCTTTAAATCAAATCTTTGAGCAATTAACAATATTGCTAAAAACTGATCATTCCAGTGCTTATTATTTAAATGCTCTAATCGTACCTGCGCAATTTGCGGAGTGTTCCACAACAACTACACTCATTTATCAATCAAATTCTTATTTGCGAGCTGCTGCGTTAGGTCATCCTTTAGCTATAGAAGCATTTAAACATAATTGGACAAAATTACTTAAAGCAGAGATGACTCATTTGAGTATCCCTATTTTAATTCCGTTGCTGCGGCTTATTACAGGAGCTGGGTCTTATTTATTTCCGGCTATGGGGGTATCAACGTTTCTTGAATTTTATGATTCCCTTTATCATAAATTATTATCACTAGAAGTAAATCAAAACCAGCGCAATGAGGTCAATAAAAATTTCCAAGCTTTTAGTCTTATCTTTAGATGTGATCAAATCGCTGAAGCAATGAACCTTAAAGATTCGGAAAAACTTAACTTTGTCATCATGCAGATGTCGCAAACTTCTAATACGCTTGCGCTCGATGCATTTAAAGAACTAATTGTTAAAATGCAGGAAGCTTTGACTAAAAAGTTGAAAGCTCTTCCTGAAAAAAAAGCGGACACTCAATTAGTGGATGGTAGCGAAAAGGATAACGAAATTAAATCAACAGAAGAAGCGTCAATTAAAGGTGAATTGGAAAAAATAAAATTACTGCTGAATCCGCAAGAAAAACCGAAAATGGATATTTCAAATGTTATTAGATTTAATTTTAACTCGGACTCAAATTCAAGTTCCACCAGTTCCGATACTAGTTTTATCTTCAGTTCGACGTAAATGTTTTTATTAAAACTTAGAATTTAAAACGTAAATGACTGCTATTTTTTCAAAAAAAGGTTGATCGTTTTCGGAAAAACGATTAAAAATGGGGCTGTCGACATCTAATACCCCGATTAATTGACGGTCTTTTATTAGTGGGATAACTATTTCGGAATTAGATGCAGAGTCACAAGCGATGTGACCGGCAAATTGATGTACATCCGGCACGATGAGTGTTTTTTGTAATTGCGCTGCTGTTCCGCAGACGCCTTTGCCGAGTGGAATGCGCACGCAAGCGGGTTTGCCTTGAAAAGGGCCCAGCACCAAGTCATTGCCGCGCAGAAAATAAAAGCCCAGCCAATTTAATTGTTCAAGTGCTTGATACAATAACGCGGAAATATTAGCGGCATTCGCAATATAATCCTGTTCGCCTTCGATTAAGTGGTTGACGGTTTTAATTAATAATTTTTGTTCTTCATTCATTTTTTTCTTTTGCCTCTTTAATAAAGTAAATATCAAAGCGCATGGCCTTGCCTGATATGATCAAATCACGTTGTTTATTTTCGATAAGCGGCCCTGCCAAACGCGGGCGTTTGACGACTACGCGTTCTTTGGCTTTTGTTAACGCTAATTCGAGTAATGCGCCACTATCCGATTCTGTCCCTATAATTTGCTGCAAGAGTTGCATTTCTTTTTTTACCAGCGCTGATTTTTTTCGTTCCGGGAACATCGGGTCTAAATAAATCACCTGCGGATAATCTTTGTGTGCTAATTGCTGCAAAAAATCAAAGCTGTCCATCTCTAAAAATCGCCAGGTTAACTGTTGCACAAAAGTGTCTTGTTGAGCACGTTGCCAAGCATCTTTTAGAAGCGCGCCAATAATTGGGGAACGTTCAATCATGGTGACTTTGGCGCCGAGACAAGCCATGATAAAAGCATCGTTACCCCAACCTGCCGTCAAATCAAAAACAACTTTGTTTTTTTGCTTGGTGATTCCTATGGCTTTAGCTAATAATTCTTTGTGAACACTGGTTTTGGTGCGTCGAGAATGGATTTTCCCCTGCAAAAAATCGAGTACAAAGGGTTTCATCAATCTATTTCCAGTGCATCCAATAATTGACTGGCGATATCCAAATTAAAAAGTTTGTCTAATTCTCGAATGCAAGTGGGGCTGGTGACATTGATTTCGGTTAAATAATCGCCGATCACATCCAATCCGGCAAAAAACAAGCCTTTTTCACGCAATGTCGGCCCGACTTGCTCGCAAATCCAGGTGTCTCGATCCGTGAGTTCACGTCCTTCACCTTGCGCGCCGGCAGCTAAATTACCGCGAAAATCGTGGCTGGCGGGAATTCTGGCTAATGCATAAGGCACGGGTTGGCCATTGATCATCAGAATGCGTTTATCGCCTTCACGAATTTTATCGATAAAATGTTGCGCCATCACTAAGCGTTGGCCATAATCCGTCAATGTTTCAATAATCACCGGTAAATTGGGATCTTGCGCGGTGGCTTTAAATATCGAACGTCCACCCATCACATCCAAAGGTTTGATGACGGCGGTTTTTTCTTGGCGCACAAAATCTTTTAACAAATCCATTTTAGCGGTGACTAAAGTGTTGGGGCAACATTGTGGAAACCATGCCGTAAATAATTTTTCATTTGCATCGCGTAAACTGCTGGGTTTATTGATAACGCGCAAACCTTGCCGTTCGGCTTGTTCTAATAAATAAGTCAGGTGGATATAGGGCATATTAAACGGCGGATCTTTGCGCATGAAAAAAATATCAAGGTCTACCAAAGGCTGTTCAATGGGATTTTCCAAATCAAACCAGTGGTTGGGATTATCCATCACGGTGATTTTTTGCATGCGGCCCCAAGTGATGCCATCTTGCAGCCACACCGAACCTGGTTCTAAATAATAACATTGCCATTGACGTTTTTGCGCTGCTAATAAAATAGCAAAAGTGCTGTCTTTTTCCACATGAATCTGATTAATCGGATCCATCAATACGCCACATTTAATCATGATGCAACTCTTTTGCAGAGGCCAATAAAGCGAGACGAGCAATCACGCCGTAAGCATAGAAATGATTTTTGGTGTTGCCGGGTTTGGTTAAATGACAGTAATTTTCGAGTGGCATAGGTTCAAAGTACATACCGGGAGAATTTAAATTTTCGCGCGGGCCGCGTTGTTTGTGTAAACGATAAAATCCACCGATAACATAACGGCCAATGGTGTAGATAACCGGTTCGGCGACAGCAGATTGTCCTTCAACTAATTTTGTTTCCAGCGTATGCACGCCTTCCTGAATAATCGCCTTGGTTACCGGTGCGCCGCCTTTTATTGTCGCCATGCGTTGCCGTTGTTTGTGATTTAAATGCAACAGTTGTTCAGGATCATCGATCATCATCACGGCCATGCCATACGTACCTTGATCGGCTTTGATCACTAAAAAAGGTTTTTCTTTAACTTGATATTCCTCATACTTACGTTCTATTTTTTTAAAAAGCATTTTAGCGCGTTCGAATAAGCAACCTTGTCCTTCTTGTTTTTGGAAATCAACCGTCGCGCAATGATCAAAATAGGGACTTAATAACCAAGGGTCTAATTTAATAGTGTCGGCAAATTGGTTACACACATCTTGATAATGAAAAAAATGCGCGGATTTTAAGCGCGTGCTCCAGCCTAATCGAATATCAGGCATAATTTTTTGTTCAATGCCTTGCAGAATTTCAGGTACACCGGAAGATAAATCATTGTTCAGTAAAATGCAGCAAGGATTAAATTCTCCGATAGAAAGCCGATTGCCCTGCCGAGTAACGGGTTCAATTTTAATCTTCTTGCCCGATGGCAAACTCACCTCATGCGGACGTATCATTTCTGGATTGATAGAGCCAATACGTACTGCAAATCCGGATTGCACCAAAATTTCAAATACCGTCGCCAGGCTTTCAAAATAAAAAGGATTGCGGGTATGGCTCTCTGGAATCAGTAACAAGTGGGTGATTTGCGGACAAATTTCCCCAACCGTCGCTTGCATGGCTTGCACATAAAGCGGTAAGCCCTCAGGATTGAGATTATTAAAACCGGCGGGAAACAAATTGGTGTCAACGGGGGCCAGTTTAAAGCCTGCATTCCGGATATCCATGGACCCATAAATCGGCGGCTGAGACTGCGGCCACTGTTGCCGAAACCACATTTCAATTTCTGCTGCATGTTCTTGAAGATAATGGCTAACATTAAAATTTAGAGCAGTGGTCATCATAATTGCTAAATAGTGTATCAAAGATTCTGTCGAATTGCATGGCTTATGGGTCAAGCAAGGTCAAGCAAATTACCCCAAGACCGCTGGTTGTTGAGCGAGCCCGTTGCCGCCTGGCCGCAGCGAAGGAATATCATTGCCAGACCGCTTGAACGACCCTCCCTGGGGCGCTTCCTCTTTTTACATCCCTGTAAAAAGAGGATCTGGCAATGATATTCCTCCGGGCTCTGCGTCAACGGGCTCGCTCAACAACCTGATGTGAGTTTGGTGCTTTTCGTTATTGTTTTTTTGTTAATTTTTTATTTTTTTAAAAATTTAATTCTACAAAAAAAGTAACGACCGGCATTGGACGCTCATCAGGTTGCATCGCTGATCCGTTGACGCAGAGGACGGAGGTTTAAGCAGTGCCGGGTCATCTTTTTACAGGGATGTAAAAAGATGAAGCGCCCCACGGATGGGTTTAAGCGTCCCGGCACTGCTTAAACCGTAGTCCGACCAGCGGCAACGGATCAGCGATGCAACCAGCGGTCTTGGATAATTTGCCAAGGTTCTTTATTTCTTAAAATTAATATAAAATTTACTCAATTAGAAAGCGAGTTTAAATAATGCGATGGTCTGGTAAGTTATTTGGGTTGTTGATAGGGCTAATTTTAGGGCATCCGGTTTGGATTATTTTGGGTGTCATTATTGGTCACTTGTACGATATTGGTTTTTTTACGCAATTTTTCCAAAAAAGATTTCTGCAGCATAAAGGCGGTGCGACGCAACGGGTATTTTTTGATTGTACATTTTCGGTGATGGGTTATCTGGCCAAGGCAGATGGCCGGGTTAGCGAAAGTGAGATTCGTGCGGCAGAGTCGATTATGCAGCAAATGAATTTGGGGACTGAATTAAGACAGGAAGCCATACGTTTGTTTAATCTCGGCAAGCAGCCGGACTTTAATTTGCCGGCTGCCATGGCGGAATTGAAAGCCGCTTGCTGGCAACATCCGATTTTGTTACAAACATTTCTGGAAATTCAGATGCAGATTGCGCATGCAGAAGGGCATATCAGTCGAGAAAAACGTGCAGCGCTGGAAGCAATTTATGCAGAATTAGGTTTAAGCTTTGGTTTTCAACAATTTGAACAGCAATCCTATACGGAACAAAACTATCAAAAATATTATCAAGGGCCACGCACGAATCCTGAACAACATTTGCAAGATTCTTATCAAATTCTGAATGTTTCCGCTTCATCCAGCGATGAAGAAGTTAAAAAAGCTTACCGGCGCTTGATGAGTCAACACCATCCGGATAAATTAATGGCAAAAGGATTGCCGCCGGAAATGATAAAATTGGCCAATGAAAAAACGCAAAAAATTAAAAACGCCTATGAAACCATCCGGAAATCCCGAGGCTTTTGATGAAAATATCTGATTTTGAAATACAGGCAGCGATACATTGGGTGCAAAAAGGTGGGGTAGTGGCTTACCCAACTGAAGCAGTTTATGGCTTAGGATGTGATCCTTTTTGTTGGCCTGCGGTGGAACGTATTCTCAATCTAAAGCGGCGAAATGTGAATAAGGGCTTGATTTTGGTAGCGTCAGATTGGGAACAAGTGTCTATGCTGGTTGAACCCATTCCGCCGGGAGCGTTTAATCGTGTCATGGCAACCTGGCCTGGCCCCGTCACTTGGTTATTTCCGGTCGGAGAAAACGCTCCAGCTTGGATTAAAGGTACTCATCCACGGTTGGCTTTACGCATCAGTAATCACCCAATCGTGCGTAAGCTCTGTGAAGGTGTGCATGGGCCACTGGTTTCAACCAGCGCCAATCTCGAAGGCCAGGAGCCGCTACGCGATTATCGCTCAATGAAGATCGTATTCGAAAAACAGGTTGATTTTATTGTCCCTGGGAAAGTGGGTGGACTCGCCAACCCGACCTCCATTCGCGATGCATTAACTGGCGACATCATCCGTGCTTAAAAATTAGGTAAAGTGTCTATACTTTCTTCGATAAAATAATTTTTGTTGATTTTCCAGAGTCGTTTGCGTAGAGGATTATCGGTGCAGCAAATGGCGTAATCATAGTCGATAAAACGGTATAAGAGATGCGGATCGCGGTGTGGGGCAATGCCCAGGCGCACGGTTTTGATAATTCTTTTCGGGCGGTAGCCTACGTCTTGTATGAATAAATGTTCGGGATCAAACGTTTTCTGATCCCATTTTGTTACCTTAAGATTTAATGCGCTGCACAACAAAGTTTGTCCGCCGCATAATTTGCGTAAAGGGCGCGTGGCTGGCGGATTTAATTTGCGCATGATTGCAATCATTTTTTTATTTTCAGGATCTTTAGGATCTTCATAAGGAACGCCTGCTTTCACTAAAACGGCGTTGCCAGGGCCATGTGCGCTGATGTTCATAGAGTCTTTGCCGCGGGAATAATACATGTAAATGGCGCCGGCAGGCATAAACAGAGCGCGACGTTTGGGAGTGTAGCCTAACGAGGCATGGCTGGCTTTATCTTCCAAATAATAAGCCTCGGTTTCAACGATCATTGCTTTTAGCCAAGTGTTGCGATATTTGGAAAAAATAACTTTGCCCAATAAGGCCCGCGCCAAAACTTGCGAATCTTTATCAAAAAATTTTTTCTCGAGCATGCATTATCCTCAATCTTCAGCGCACTAGGTCTTCTCGTTACGGAGGCAACTGCGGAATTTAGGATTATCGAGTATACGTATTTTTTTCAGTAACGACCATATCCATAGGCACATCCCATTTTTCCAATTTAACCGGCGGGATTTTTTGGAATTCATAACCCAAACCTAATAAGAATGGTTTTTTGGCGGAATGCCGTGGATTGAGAAAGGCCAAGGCGCGATCATAATGACCGGCCCCGCGTCCCACGCGATTACAATAGGCGTCGAACGCCACCAACGGTAACAAGATTAAATCTAGATCCTTAGCTTCACGTATTACTGAATGTGCAGGCTGTGGAAATCCTTTGCCGTTTTGCAAAGCATCGCCTAGTGCATACGGGAAGAAAGTCAGGATGTTAGTAGGTTCAGATTCCGGCTTGCCCTGACGAAAAGCGGGTAAAAATAACTTTTTGTGTAAACTTTCCGCTGCCTGCAGGATGGGGTAAGTTTCCAACTCGTTTTGAATGGGGATATAGGCGCCGATATGTTGCGCTTCTAAAAATTCCTTAAGCACCACCACGACTGCAGCCACCGCTTGTGACGCTTGGACCACGGAGACTTTATCCAGTTGGCTTCGCCTTTTTTGCATTTTGTCGCGGATTTCTGGTTTATAGACCATATTTTCATCCTTAAATTGAACTCCATGATAACGCTGCAGGCGATATTGAACCCTAGATACTAGGTGGGAATCCCAAACTTACCGTTAGGCTTTCTATTCTAGGATAGACATGCTCACAGGTAAGAGATTCTGATCCCCCGATTCAATATTATAGGTTCAAAAAACGAACCTGCTGGCGATTATCACAGAGGTACTCTAATTATACAACTTGTTCATTTTTATTTCACTAGACTTTTGTTTCGGTCGGAACCTTTTCATTCTCCGCCATCGTGTGTTCAATTTTTTTCTGTAGATCGTTAATTCGTTGGGTGACTTGGTCCAAACCCTGATTTTTTTGTTTTTTTAACCGGTTGAGTTCGCAATAAGTATTTAATGCAACTACGATGGCCATGCGGTCAGGGCTGCTTATCGGGCCGGATTGACGAATTTTACGCATCTCTTTGTCAATATATTCAGCTGCTTCCTGTAATTCTATGGACTCCTGGGGTGTGCATTTGATTTTATAAAATCTTTCCAAGATCTTAATGGTAATCACATTTTCTGGATTCATGAGAGTAGTTCCTACTGAGTTTATTTAAATTAAAAACAAACAATCCTATCCTGATGGGGGATCGCAAGGGGGAGAAGAGCGGAGCGATCGCTCCCTTCATTACCGAATCCTAGCTTTGCTGGGATTCGGTATCTAATTATCCCCTGGATTCATTAAGGTAAAGCCTCCTTGAGTGAGTGGATAACTTCTTTAACGTTCTTAGCAATTTTTTGATTATGCTGATGAATAAGGTTTTTTTCACGGCTGAGACGTGCTAATTGAGCGTGTAAGCTTCTGTTTTCTAAGCGTAATTCTTGAAGCGTCTTAAGCAATTGGTCAATTTCTGCTTCTAGACGGGTAAGTTCAATCGTATTCATCCAAATCCTTTGTTGTTATAAAACAGAATAGTAATTACTCGTACCTTGTAGACGGGAACGGCAACGATTGTCCGCTATTCAACGAAAAACTGCTTTCGCAATGCTCACATACCTGTGTATGCTCCGCTTGCTCAAGCACTTTTTCGTTGAATAGCGGACAAAATTGACCGTTCTGCGTTTGTCTAGTTGGGTGCGAGTAGTTACGACAGAATAAAAGGAACTGTAAAAAAGGTCAACCAATGTATGAAGCTGTTCATATGATATTATTACTTTAAGAAAAGATTGGGGGAAATGGCATGTGTGGGATTGTTGGAGGAATTGCAGAGCGCAATGTCGCGCCGATCCTCCTGGATGGGTTAAAAAAATTAGAGTACCGGGGCTATGATTCCGCGGGCATTGCGATGATTACTGAACCACAACAAATGGAGCGTTTTCGTTTGGTGGGAAAAGTAGAAGCGCTTCAAGCGTTGTATCTGCAACAGCCTTTGCCGGGAAAGATCGGCATTGGGCATACCCGCTGGGCCACGCATGGTAAACCGACGCTGGCCAATGCTCATCCGCTGTATTCAAAGGATCAAATCGCTATTGTGCACAATGGCATTATTGAAAATTATGCTGAACTCAAACAAAGATTAAAGGATCAAGGTTACGAATTTCACAGTGAAACCGATACCGAGGTTATTGCGCATTTGCTTTATTCTTTTTGGCAACAAACAGGGGACATGTTGTCCGCCATTGCAGCAGCAAAAAAAGAATTGATGGGCGCCTACGTTTTAGGGATTATCAATAAAAATATTCCAGATCGATTATACGCCGTTTGTAAAAGCGGGCCGCTGGTTATTGGCCTCGGTGAAGGCGAAAATTATATTTCTTCCGATCCATTGGCATTATTGCCGGTGACGCAACGGTTTATTTATTTAGAAGAAGGTGATACCGCAGAAATCAGTTTAAATAAAATTAATATTTTCAATCTGCACGGACAGGTTGTGCAGCGCAAAGCTGAAGAATTAAAGATCTCTGCAGAAGTGAATAGCAAGGGAAAATTCCACCATTTTATGTTGAAAGAAATTCATGAACAACCGGAAATGGTGAAAACAACTTTAAATGAATATTTGGTAGAGGGGAAATTGCCGGCAAATTGGTTGGGTGCGCAAGCAGCGAAAATATTACCGCAAGTGAAAAGGATTCATATTGTTGCGTGCGGGACCAGTTATCATGCTGGCCTTGTGGCGCGCTATTGGTTAGAAGAATATTTGCAAATACCTTGTTTGGTTGAAGTGGCGAGTGAATACCGCTACCGACGTCCAGTAGTGGAGACAGATACTTTATTTGTCGCGCTTTCGCAATCGGGAGAAACCGCGGATACATTAGCGGCATTAAGAAAAGCCAAACAAGAAAATTTCTTGGGACAATTGGCAATTTGTAATGTACCGCAGAGTAGTTTGGTGCGCGAAAGTGATATTGCTCTATTGATGCATGCCGGTCCTGAAATTGGTGTGGCGGCAACAAAAACATTTACTGCGCAATTATTGGCATTGTTTTTATTAACCTATCAATTAAGCTTGTATAAAAAATCTGATCCACGTTTAGAGGAAGCTTTTTTAGCATTACCGCAATTATCTCAGCATATTCAGTGGTTATTAAATTTAGAACCTTCCATCCAATATTTTGCACGTTGTTTGGCAGATAAACAAAAAGCGCTGTTTTTGGGACGTGGTGTCGTATTCCCGATTGCATTGGAAGGGGCGTTAAAATTAAAAGAAATTTCTTATCTTTTCGTGGAAGCTTATCCTGCCGGCGAATTAAAACATGGGGCTTTGGCGCTAATTGATGATGGATTTCCAGTGATTGTGCTGGCGCCTTACAGCCCGATAAGTGAAAAACTCATCAGTAATATTCACGAAGTGCAAGCGCGGGGCGGTGTGGTTTATAGTTTTGCCGATGAAAGATTAGGCACACTCAGCGAAAAACAAATTACCCTCCCTGCTGTCAATGAATTATTTGCACCGTTGATTTATATTATTCCGTTACAGTTGCTTGCCTACCACACTGCAGTACTCAAAGGCGCTGATGTTGATCAGCCTCGCAATCTAGCCAAATCAGTTACTGTGGAATAGCGACGCCGAACATTGGCGTCAGGATCGATGCTGTAGGAATATTCAGGTTGGTAGGAGTGTTTAATTGTTCCTGAACAAGTTTTAAGTTTTTTCCTGCTGGTAAAGAGTTTAATCTTTCAAAAGGAATGGATTTAAGAATGCTGACCAATTCAGGCGAAAAATGTAATTTCAATCCGCCCCTCAAAAGGGGGCGTGTAATCTCATTCTCTGATTTAATCTCATTTGGAGTGGAGTCTAAAACGTGAGGAGTAATTAGTAATTCTTTTAGAATAAGGCGGACGTAATTTGCTGTACGGTATACCTCAAGTGTTTCATTAGAAAAAAAACAACCACAAAAATTGGAGCAAACAGTTAAAGATTCCAATTGTTCTATAATATATCCAAGATATAAATTCATTCCAGCGATTGCAGTCGAAAAAACTATATCACTATTTTCTACAGAAAAAGGAATACAATGAACCGTTACATCCTTGTCAAGGTTAGAATTTTTCTTTAATTGGATGCCATAATTATTATAAGGAATGTTAACGGGTCTTAATCGCATATCATTTTTATCTGTAACCCCAAGTTGATAATAAACCCGATCGTAGTCATCTATATGAAAAATTCTCTCATAAGAATAAGTTTCTTTTATCCAAAGGAATAGGTGAAATTTATAAGCAAGATACTTATCCTTATATGTGACGGCTAACCTGCGTTCTGTGCGTATGAGATCTAAAATTTCTGCTGTAATTTTAAATTCAGTTGAAGGTTCATTTTGTTCATTCAAAGTGCGCATAAAATCTAAAATTTTATTTAATTCTTCGCTCAATTTATTCCTGGATTGCTCGTCATCTTTTGTGTTTTTTAATAATGGAAGAATGAATTCTTCATTTACTTTATCGCAGGTTTTCAAATAGGACCCTTGGTTTTTTTCCTCTAGGCAGGGATCATAAGTTGAGCAAACGGAATTGCAAAATTAATTCCGTTAGATTGCAACGAAGCATTCAAACGCTGAAAAGAAGTTTTTTCAATATATGCTATGATTTTGGTTAGAGAACGTTTTGCTTTCAAGGAATCAATGATGGCGTGCATTTGGGACGCGATACATCTCGACGTGAGAATAAAACAAGGAATATTGTATGAATTAGTAAGTTTAAGTAAATTGATCATATCCGGTGAAAAATTTGCATCAGAGTTGACTAGGGTATTATCTAAATCCATTGAGAGACAACTTTCTGAACTTGGGGCTTTTATTTCATCATTATGCATTTTTTTCTCCTTATTCTTTTGATTGTAAAAAAATATTGTTGCTTTGTCAACGCTTACTTCGTGCAATATTTGGCCTCGCTGAGCGAGAAATCAGTTACTGTGGAGTAATTCAAACTTTTCCGTTTTTTTATGCTCAAGATCAAGATCAAGTTCAATTAATAATTTGATTAGCCCATCTGCAATTTTCTGATAAGAGTTTGAAATGCTGGTAAATGAGCGTGCATATTGCCCATCTTCTTTAGTGATATCAACCATTTGACCGGAATCTTTGTGCTTATTACATATTTCTTGAGTCAAATGGACAACAGGGACGCCGGCTTTTTCGGCAATTGATCTCAATTGCGAAGTAAAATCACAACATTTTTGGATAATAAAAGGGATAGAATCATTGCCAAAAAATTGAGTAAATTCCTCAGCAGAAATGGACATGCCGCGTTGCATGGCAAATTGTTGGAATCTTTTAACACTATTGTTGACATCTTCAATCCACTTTTCTGCAGACTTTGAAAATTTGGTCGTTTCTTGAATGCTGCCGCCGCTAAATCGTTTAGCCATTTGTACAACCAAACCTAAAAATTTTGGACTGAAACTTAACCCTTTGAAGCTCTGCGTGGTTTGATATTCTCCCAATAATTTAATCCAGTTATTGAAAATCGTGCTTAAATTATCGATAGCTTGTAATGAAAAAAATGTGGGTGAAACCGGCGTAATAAAATAATCCGTCGTCATCATGATAAGCGCATTGATAATGCTGCTGGCGCTGGGGGATGTGTCTATTAAAATAAAATGATAATCGTCTTTATTTTGTTTAATTGCTTGTTCAAATTTATGCGGGATATCGTTGGTAAACTCATTTCTATTTTTGATAATGCCGTAAAGATCAGCTTCTATGTTTGCCAAATTAATTGAGCCTGAAATTAAATCGACGAAGCTATTTTTGGAGTATTCAGAATTAATTCGCAAAATTTCCTTATTACAGGGCTGGCCTTTAAGTCGAACGTTGATATATTCAGACAAAGAAATATATTTTTCTATATTTTGATTCCATTTAGAATCTTCATCGGTTGAATATTCTAGACTGGTGGAAAGACCATACATGGCAGCCGTTAAATTCATTTGCGGATCAGCATCAATCAGCAATACTCTATAACCTTTGTTCGCTAAAATAAAACCCAAATTATGCACCAAAGTGGTTTTCCCAACCCCGCCCTTATGATTAAAAAAAGTTATTATTTTTGCCATAAATCTTTCCTCAGATTCAATCTTTCTTTCCTTTTCAATATTCCTTATCTACTCTGTATAGTTATTTGTGGTTAGTGTCCATCCAACCCGACATTGGATGGTGCACGCTTATTCTACTCAAGCCTTTTTTAGAAAACAATACTTATTTTGGTTGCGCAGTGTGTAATTCGGACACTTATAAGTCTATTATAAGTGTCCGAATTACATAAGGGTTTTGTTTCGTATCATTATTAATGTGCTTCGTCCCAGTCGGGGCCGGCGCCGATGTCGACCAGTAAAGGCACGCTAAGTTGGGCGACGCCTTCCATGCAGTGGCGGATTTCAGTGGTTAACAGGTCAATCGATTGAGCATCGGCTTCGAATACGAGTTCGTCGTGGACTTGCATGATCATTTTTAGTGGGAGATTTTTTTCGATGATGCAGTGGTTGATAGCAATCATAGCTAATTTGATCATATCTGCGGCTGTACCTTGTAACGGCGCGTTAATGGCTTGGCGTTCGGCGGCTAGACGGCGTTGTTGTTGGGCGGCGCGAATATCGGCGACGCCGACGCGTCTGCCGAATAAGGTTTCAACAAAGCCTTGTTTTAGGGCGAGACGGCGCGTGGATTCCATATATTCTTGTACTTTGGGATAGCGGGAAAAATAAATTTGAATATAGCGTTCGGCTTCTTCGCGCGCAATGCCGAGTTGTCGCGCTAATCCGTAAGCGGACATGCCGTAAATTAGGCCGAAATTAATGGCTTTGGCGCGTCTTCTTTGTTCGGAGGTCACTTGATCAACCGGCAAACCAAATACTTCAGCAGCCGTTGCGCGATGCACATCGATGTTTTCAGCAAATGCGCGACGTAAACCAGGGTCATTCGAAAGATGCGCCATAATGCGTAATTCTACTTGTGAATAATCCGCCGATAAAATTTTAAAGCCAGGCGGCGCAATAAAAGCTTGCCGGATTTTTCGCCCTTCTTCGCTGCGAATCGGAATATTTTGCAAATTAGGATCGGTAGAAGATAAACGCCCGGTTGAAGTCACTGCTTGTTGATAAGAAGTATGCACGCGTCCACTTTGCGAATTCACTTGCTCTGGTAATGCATCGGCATAGGTGGATTTCAATTTACTTAAACTGCGATGCACCAAAACTAATTTGGGAATCGGGTAATCTAAAGCCAATTCTTGTAAAATATCTTCCGCAGTAGAGGGTTGGCCGGTGGGTGTTTTTTTTAATATCGGCAATTTTAATTGCGTATATAAAATTTCTTGCAGTTGTTTAGGAGAACTCAAATTAAATTCCTGACCCGCCAGCGCATACACATCTTGCTCTAAAGCCGAAATTTGTTGACTAAGCGTTGCGCTGTGCGTTTTTAATTTTTCAACATCAACTAAAACACCGGCATTTTCCATTTTGGCTAAAATAGGTAACAGTGCTATTTCAATTTTTTCAAATACAAAAAGAAGGGAAGTATTCTCCTCTAGTTTTTTTTGCAAAATAGTTTGTAACTGCAAGGCTAAATCGACTCGCTCAGCCGCGTAAAAAACAGCTTTTTCTATAGGAATTTGATTAAAGGCTAACTGTTTGGCGCCTTTTCCCGCAAGTTCTTCGATATCTTGAGCTGGGCAAGACAAATATTTTAAAGATAACGCAGATAAATCGCGGCGCGCAGCATTACTATCTAAAACATAGGCAGCCAGCAAATTATCCCACAATTTTGCTTGGATTTGCGCGCCTTGCTGCAGCAGCACTTTCAAACTAAATTTTAAGTGGTGTCCCACGACAAGTTTATTGGGATCAGCCACTATTTTTTTGATTGCTACTAAAATCATTTGCGCATCTAATTGCGTGGGTGCGCCTAAATAATCATGTTGCAAGGGAATATAGACAGCCGGTTCATTGGGGACCGCAAGCGCAACGCCGATCATTTTAGCTGTAATCGCGTCGAAATGGTCCGTAAAGATTTCCATACTTAGCGTTGAAGCGTTTTCAAAAATGTTGTGCCATTTTTCCCAAGTGGGCAAATCCAAGATCGTGATAAATTCCTTTTTTTTAGGCGCAATTGCCGACGTGGTGCTGGATAGTTCGGCCAGCCAGTTTTTAAACTCTAATTCGGTAAAAAGTTCACGTAAAGCGGGTTGGTCCGGTGTTTCTGGGACCAATTGTTGCAACGTATGGGTTAAAGGAATATCGCGCAAAATAGTGACTAATTCGCGCCCGAGTAAAACTTGCGAAATACTTTCCCGTAAATTTTGGCCAATTTTACCAGGGATTTCGTCAGCATGCTGAATCAGATTTTCTAAAGTTTGATATTTTTCCAGCCATAATGCTGCAGTTTTTGGCCCTACTTTCGGCACACCGGGGATATTATCAACGCTGTCACCCATCAGCGCGAGAAAATCTACCATTTGTTTGGGAGAGACATTAAATTTTTCTTGTACACCCTTAATGTCCAATACGGTATTGCTCATGGTGTTGATCAGCGTGACTTTCTCATTGACCAGTTGCGCCATATCTTTATCGCCCGTGGAAATAATCACCGGCCATCCCAATTGTTGCGCTTTTTTCGTTAAGGTGCCGATGATATCATCAGCCTCAACGCCTTCCTCCATGATTAAGGGCAACCCCAAAGCTTCAATTGCTTTAAACAGCCAAGGGATTTGTGATTGTAATTCATGGGGCATCATCAACCGGTTAGCTTTGTAAGCTGGATACAATTGATGACGGAAATTCTTACTTTTAGAATCGAAGATAACCCCAATGCGTGCCGGCTGATAATCATTCAATAATTTGCGCAACATGTTCAGCACGCCATAGATTGCACCCGTAGGCTGACCTTTAGAATTGGTTAGCGGCGGTAAAGCATGAAAAGCGCGAAAAAGATAAGATGAACCATCGATTAATAATAAAGGTTTTTGTGTCATGGTATTTGAGAAATTTATAAAATTTTGACTGGGTATATTATCGCAAATTCTACGGGTATAATCTACAGCATGTTACTCCAGAAAAACACATACGCTAAAAATGAAGCCGCTACTTGGCCCATTCCAAACTATTGGGATATTTTGGCCCTGGCAATGATGTTGGCGTTGCTGTTTGCGTTTGGCTGGGGTGCAGCAAAAATGGCAGGGCATTACCAATTGGGTAAAGAGTTGCCGATTTCTCTGAATCCAATTTATTTGCCTTATTATGCGTTACGCACTTTGTTGCGAATGTTGATTGCCTTGGTTTTTTCTTTGATTTTTTCTTTTGTGTTTGGATCCTGGGCAGCGAAAAGCCGGCATGCAGAACGCATTATTATCCCTTCCATTGATATTTTACAATCTGTTCCGGTATTAGGTTTTCTTTCGGTGGCCATAGTCGTGTTTATTGGCTTATTTCAAGGCAGTTTATTGGGGCCGGAATGCGCAGCGATCTTTGCGATTTTTACGGCACAAGTTTGGAATATGACGTTAAGTTTTTATCAAAGCCTGATCACCATCCCCAAAGATTTACGTGAAGCTTCGGAGTATGTTTCGTTTGTCGGCATGGCAGCGTTTTTGGCGGTTAGAAGTGCCCTTCGCCATGCCTGGGCTTTTGTGGAATATGATGATGTCCATGTCGGGCAGTTGGGTATTTTTAGTGGCCGCTGAAGCCATTGCGGTGGAGCCTAATCAAATATCATTTACCAGGCATTGGTTCGTATATCGCTTTAGCCATTGCACAGAACAAATTTATTGGCGATTGGTTATGTGATTATCGCCATGCTGATTGTCATTTTACTTTATGACCAAATTTTATTTCGCCCACTCATTTGTTGGGGAGAAAAATTTAAAATGGAGCACACCGCCAGCGAAGAATTGCCGGAGTCTTGGTTATTAAATTTATTTCGCCGCACGCAAGTTGGTTTAAATATGCGGGATATTCTTTGTGGCGTTTGCAGATAGCTTTGGTCAATTGGCCATTGGTTTCGCTAAGACCGTGACAGAGTAAAACGCCTATTGTGCATGTGAAACTGCGCTATTTTTTCCTGGGGATTTGGTATTTCGTATTTTTAACTTTTTAATTTTTGTGCTGATTCACTTGCGCCGTTATATTTTTTCGGATGTCACTTAAGCAGAAGTGAGACATGTTATTTTTTTGGGGTTTTTAACGGCGATACGTGTACTCATGCTAATCACTTTATGCTCTTTGGTTTGGGTGCCGGTGGGCATCGGCGTTGGGCTGCATCCACGCTTATCGCATTGGATTTCAACCGGCGATTCAATTTGCTGGCCGCGTTTCCCGCGAATTTATTTTTTCCTTTGGTGTTTGTGCTTATTGTTAATTATTCACTCAATGTCAATATCTGGACTTCACCTTTGATGGTGTTGGGAACGCAATGGTATATTTTATTTAATGTCATTGCCGGAACCGCCGCGTTACCCAAACATCTGCATCATGTTGTCGGCACTTTAAATGTAAAAGGGTGGTTGTGGTGGCGGCGTTTTAGTCTTCCGGGTATATTTCCCTATTACATTACCGGGGCAATCACCGCAGCGGGAGGCGCTTGGAACGTGAGCATCCTGGCGGAAGCCGTTAGTTGGGGAAATACGCATCTTTACGCGATGGGGATTGGCGCTTACATTAGCCAAGCCACGGCGCAAGGTGATTTTGCGCGTTTAACTTTAGGTATTGTGGTGATGGCGCTTTATGTTTTAACGATCAATCGTTGTTTGTGGCGCCCCTTATATCGACTCGCTGAACAACGCTTTCAGATAGGTTAATTGATATCCATCGCGATAGGTTTATTTGAAGTAAATGAGACAAAAAACATGAAATCTGCCTTATTAAAAGTAAAAAACGTAAAAAAATCCTTTAAAAAACCGGGTGCGCCTGAATTATTGGTTTTAGATCAAGTTAATTTTGATATTTATCCCAACGAAATTGTCGCTTTGTTAGGAAAATCGGGTTCCGGCAAATCGACATTATTAAGAATTATTGCCGGTTTAATTCGGCCTTCGGCGGGAGAAGTGGTGTTTGATGAGAAACCGGTCTATAAACCCGTTCCCGGCTTGACGATGGTGTTTCAAAATTTTGCGTTATTACCTTGGTTGACGGTTTTGGAAAACGTGGAGTTAGGGTTAGAGGCGCAAGGCGTTGAACGAGAAGAGCGGCGCAAAAGGGCTTTGAAAGCCATTGATATTGTGGGCTTAGACGGCTTTGAATCTGCTTTTCCCAAAGAATTATCCGGCGGCATGGCGCAACGGGTGGGTTTGGCGCGGGCATTAGTGGTTGATCCAGAATTGTTGTTGATGGATGAACCTTTTTCGGCCCTGGACGTACTCACCGCGGAAAACCTGCGCGGAGATTTAATCAATATTTGGCAATCTGCAGAAACCAAAATTAAAGCGGTGTTGATCGTGACCCACAATATTGAAGAAGCAGCGTTTTTAGCCGATCGTATTTTTGTATTCGCTAATAATCCCGGGCATGTTGCGGCAGAAATCAAAGTCATGTTGCCGCATCCCCGCAACCCGCAAGACCCTAATTTTCGCAAATTGATCGACGACGTTTATACATTGATGACTCGCCCTGAAGGCGTCAAGGTACATAAAGCCGCGCGCTTTAAAAGCATTGGGCTTACTTACCGCTTACCCGAAGTGGACATTTCTGAAATCACTGGTTTTATTGAAACTTTGGCTTCCCCTGAATATCAAATGAAAGGCGATTTGCCAAAATTAGCGGAAGAATTATATTTAGCAATCGATGATTTATTTCCCATTACCGAAGCATTAGAAATTTTACGGTTTGCTTTGGTTTCAGAAGGGGATATTGAATTAACCGAGCAAGGCAAATTATTCGCGCATGCGGATATCTTACAACGTAAACAAATTTTTGCTGCGCATCTCATGAGTTATGTACCGCTGGCGCGGCATATTCGCCATGTGTTGGATAGACGTAGCGACCACAGCGTGCACGAAAATGATTTTCTAACCGAGTTACAAGGTGAACAGAGTGAAGAAGCCGCCGAAGAAGTATTGGCGACAGTGATTGATTGGGGACGTTATGCAGAGTTGTTTGCATATGATTATAATACGGGGATGTTAAGCTTAGAGAATCCCCAATGAGTTTGGACCATTTTCCTAAAACGCGACAAGAGAAAATAATGTTGTCTGGCCCTGCTGGCGCTTTGGAAGCTTTGACAACGATGCCGGTAGAGCAAACGATAGCGGGTGTAGGCGTTATTTGTCATCCGGATCCTCAGCAAAGTGGAACCATGCACAACAAGGTGGTCACGGTAATCGCGCAAGCTTTTAATCAATTGCAACTGGCCACAGTGCGCTTTAATTATCGCGGTGTTGGTCTAAGCGAGGGCAAATATGGTAATGTGCAAGGGGAGTGCGACGATTTAGATGCCGTGCTCGATTGGGTGCGGCAAGTGTTGCCTCAGCAACCGTTGTGGTTGGCGGGGTTTTCTTTTGGTTCATATATCAGCGCCCAGGCCGCCCAGCGTGTGCCCACGCATAAATTGTTAAGTGTAGCGCCGCCGGTGCATCGTTTATCATTGGCTAATTTAACAGAAATTCGTTGCCCCTGGTTGGTGATTCAAGGAGATCAGGATGAAGTTGTGCCATTTGCGGACGTAAAACAATGGGCGGAACATCCGCCTTCGCCTTTGCAGTTTGTGGTGATGCCCGGCGTCGGTCATTTTTTTCATCAGCGGTTAATTGAATTGCGGGAAATTATTGTCAATCATATGGAAAACAATATATGAGTGAAGAGCTAAACTATCAAATACAACAAACCCTGGAACAATTGGGTATTAATCCAAACATTAATTGGCGTGAACGTCTCAAAGTCAGTGATGTTTTGTATTTATTGGACCATTTCCCCTTTTTACAAATGGTCGACGGCGGGACCGCTCCGCAATCGACTGCGCCGCTGAATATTATCACTGCAAAATCCGGTTGGAACATTCAAGATTATAAAGATGCGTTATCCAGTTCGCCCGGTATGCTGTTGTTTGGCGGCGGTGATTTTCGCATTGTATTGCCGGGTGAAGAAGGCGACGGTGAAGGTGGTGGTGTTATCAATCCGGGCAAAGGCACTATTGTTAATCAAGCCGTGGCAACCGCATTTGAAATGATAGAGATTGCCCAACGTTATGGCTGGGCCAGCATTAAGCTGGTAGACGGCCATCCTTTAATGATGTGGGCCGCCTGGATGCAAGCTTTAGACCTCAATATCCCTTTAACAGGTTACGAGCCCAGCGAACACGACCGCGCCAAACGCCGCCGCATCAAACGCTCCCGCACCGAAGAACAAACCGCCTTTTACCGCCCAAGTTTGGGGTGATTTATAACGAAGTTACTTGAGTTTATCAAAGTTATCTTATAAAATGATAATATCGATAAACTTAGATAAGATTACTATAAATGGACCCTTTGAATAACCCATTTTCCCCCGGCGCCGGCACTCCACCTCCCGAACTGGCTGGTAGAAGTGATATTCTAAATCACGCGTTATTAACTTTTGCGCGGATTAAAAATCGTAAAGCAGAAAAAAGCATTTTAATTACTGGTCTTCGTGGGACTGGAAAGACTGTTTTGTTGCATCAGATAGAAGAACTGGCTAATAAAGAAAATTATTATGCTTTTATGGTAGAAGCGCATGAAAAAAAATCCCTTCCGGAAATTTTGTTGCCTGAGCTGCGTCGCATCATTTTTTCTCTCGATATAGGTGAAATGATCAGTTACAAAGTTAAAAAGGCGCTCAGGGTTTTTAAAAGTTTTTTCTCGCAGGTTAAAATTTCTGCCAGAATTGGTGAATTGGATTTTGGTATAGATATAGATCCGGAAAGAGGGATGGCTGACAGTGGAAATTTAGAAGCTGACCTTGCGCAAGTTTTTGTATCTTTAGGAGAGGCGGCCCAGGATCGGCATACCGCGATAGCCATCATTATTGACGAACTTCAATATTTGTCTGAAGATGAATTAAGTTCGTTAATCATGGCGATACATAAAATTTCGCAGAAATCATTACCCATTGTGCTAATTGGCGCTGGTCTTCCGCAATTGGTTGGCAAAACCGGACGTGCTAAATCCTATGCGGAACGTTTGTTTGACTTTCCTGAATTAGGCCCATTAAAAAAAGAAGACGCCAAACTAGCTTTACAAACTCCGGTTAAAAAAGCAGGTATTGAGTTTACAGAACAAGCTTTGGATGAAATTGTTAGAGTGACCGATGGTTATCCTTATTTTTTGCAAGAATGGGGATATCAAGCTTGGAATATTGCTAAACAATCACCCATTGATGTTGAAATTGCTAGAACTGCAACCATAGTTGCCATTCAACGCTTAGATCAAAATTTTTTTCGTGTACGATTCGACAGGCTAACACCTCGGGAAAAAATATATTTACGAGCGTTAGCTGAACTGGGTGATAAACCCCAAAGGTCAGGTGATGTTGCAAACGTATTAGGCATTGATGTGCAAAGTGCTGCGCCGTTAAGAAATAACTTGATTAAAAAAGGCATGATTTACAGTCCAAACCATGGCGATACTGCATTCACAGTACCCCTTTTCGCTGAATTTATGAAACGAATTATGCCAGATTTTAAAGACATTCTATAAGCTTAGAGCAGGATGTAAAGGATTTGGTTCCAATAATTGTAAAGTTTTTTTGTGCAAAGTCGTTAACTGAGGATGCTTTTTTAAAAATTTTGCTGCACGCCGGTTATAAGAATCCGTAAAAGTAAGTGTGTGTTTCACTTTCGTTTTTTAATTCTTTTTAGGTGTTTCTCAATAGACTCGACAACATATCGGCCAGCTTCATAATTCTGTTGTGCTTCTGCTACGGCCATTGTTAATTCCGCCTCACTGAGAGACTGATATTTCTCCAATGTCAGCACGACATATCGAGGTTTACCTCGAACGGTAACGATAGTTTCTTCATCGTTGTCACAAGCCACAGTAATGCCTTTCTTTTTAATATCATTCGCATTAACAACACGCATATAAAACCTCTTACGAATACCCTCATCGCTCTTCTAAACTCTATGAGTTCTTGCAACTGTTTTATTTCATCTATGGAAAAACCAGACATTTCGGTAATTTGTTCCATTGAAAAAGTTCCCTTGTTCAGCATGCGAACAACGACTTCTTTTCTACCCATCATGTTACCCCTTGCCTCAGCAAGTAGTTGCGCTTTTTTAATTGCGCCTGCTTCATCTCGCAGCCACTTTAATTTGGTCTCATAAAGCTCCCGCTCCTTTTCGTCAAGCGACAAAGTGTCTAATATATGAGCGGCTTTGGTAATTGCCGGATCACTGCTTAACTCTTTGGGCACAAAATTTCGCTCCCATTGTTCGGCTTTGTTTAAAAACGTAGTCCAACGATCTAAGGGCGTTGTGAGATGAGATAAGTCTTTATCAAATTTCTTCAATTCAATAAAATGCAATTCTAAGTGTTCAAAACAACGACGATGGGTTTTAGCGTGCAAGATATGGTAAACATTATGATAATCAATTTCGTCAAAATGATTAAAATTAAGCACATGAATGCTAATGGTTTTAGTCAACTTGGAAAAATCTTCTCCCTCTTTTAATTGTTGGCTATACAGTTTGGACCAGTAATATAATGCTCTTTGACTATAATCCACTTGATCGGTCATTTGCATTTCAATATTGTACCAACAGCCTTGATCATCTTTTGCTTTGATATCCAAAATAGTCCCTTTGTCGGAAGAATGGGTTTTATCATTATAAGGATTGAGCAGTGTTAAATCGGTCAAGGGATCGGGTAGTGATCAGATGGAGTTCACAAACGGTAATAAGATATCAGTATTTTGTTCACTGCCAAATAGAATTTTGAAAGCAAAATCAACCCGCGGATTTATTTTAGGCATATATCGGTTTCCTAGAGTAATTTTATCGATACTAATCTTAGTCTTGTCAAAGACGCCATTCAATACCGTGTTCCACAAGTGTCGTGAATTATAAAGTACTTCCAGTACCGGAGGTTTGCATTTTACTTTTGAAGGGGTTTATAATAACCCGTCGCGACAGTCAGGTGGTAGAACACCTGAAAGTCGCTGGCCACTTAATAAACAGGTTATTAACATGGTTGAAAACATTTTAACTTTTTCTTCGTATTTTTTGAACCCCCAACTTTCCGAGGGCGTTTTTCCATTCAATTCAAACAACTGGGAGCAATTTAAAATTGCATCCCGGTTGTTAGCTGCTCGTTATTTGAACGAGGGATGGAACAAATGCTTCAAAGTCAGGTTGAGGGAACAAAAACCCAAACTCAAACCCGGAGATCGCGAAGATTATGGTGCGATGATTTCAATTCATGCGCCGGCGCAAGTTCGAGGCGGTAAATCCAAATCGGAAGCGTCGGTGGTTGGCCATTTTGTCGCAAGGAAGAAAAAAGTCAATGTCCTGGTTGTCGAAGATTCACTATTTCAGCAAATCCCAGTCAGAAAAATTTTAGAATCACTCGATTGTGTTGTCACGATTGCCGAACATGGCGAACGTGGAGTCGCTTTTTGCAAAAAAAATGCTTACGACATTATTTTTATGGATTTTGATTTACCCGGCATGAATGGAATTGAAACAACCAAAGTGATTCGAACGACTAAAAATTTAAATCAAACTACATTTATTACCGCATTAACCAGCCACAACGAACCCGAAATAAAAAAAGCAGCCATTGCCGCAGGCATGAATGATTACTTATTGAAACCGTTAAATTCAACTAAAGTTAAAAAAGTATTGGCCTTAATTAGAAAATAAATGATAACAATATTCAAAAAAACACGGTATAGATTTACAGGGTTGACAGGCCTATGCTTGTGTCCATGTCAACGATTATTCATCAACCGCACGATAAATTATTTAAACTTGCTTTAGGTGAGGTTGTGGTGGCTAAAGCATTTTTTACAACTTATCTTCCTGGATATATTTTAAAGCTGATCGATTTATCCACCTTACATTTAGATAATTCTACTTTTATTATTGATTTGTTTAAAAATCACAATTCAGATGTGGTTTATAAAGTGAAATTAAAAAAAGATTCCCGAGATTTATTTCTGCTGTGTGAACATTTAAGCACAATTGACCCAAAAACAGCTTTACGCCTGTGTCATTACCAATTAGCGATCGTTGAGGGATATATAAAACAATACCCAAAGCAATCAATGCCTCGGACCTATTCGCTTATTTATTATACAGGTAATACCCCATGGATAGCGCCTTTGGAAATTTTTCCTCAATGGATGGATTTATGCAATTAATAGAAGTTAAAAATATTCCTGATGAAATCATTCAGGAAAGGAGATTATGGGGGATAGTAGAATATGTGTTTAAGCACAGAGGCTCGAAGGATTATAAGAAAATATTAAAGGTATTAATACCATGGATTCAAGAAATTGAAGCGAGTGGGGAAGTGTATTCATTATGTGAGAATGTGTTAACATATTGGATAGACGGCATCGAAACAGAAGATGTTGAGAGTGTAAAAAAAGAATTGCAAAGCTGTTTGGAGATAACATTAGGAGCAAAAAAAATGACATTGGGACAATTATTAAGAGCAGAAGGACATGAAATAGGATTGCAGGAAGGAATAAATTTAGGAATAACCAAAGGAATAACCAAAGGAATAAATCAAGGCGAAGCAGCTGTTTTGCTGAGGCAATTAAAGCGTCGATTTTATAAAGTGCCGGCAAATTATCTGAAAAAAATCCAACAAGCGGATGCGGAAACATTATTGGTGTGGAGTGACAGAATTTTAGATGCTAAAAATTTAGAGGAAATATTCGTTTAATCCTAAATTAATCAGTTGCCACCGTAGCGAGAAGACCTAGTGCGCTGAAGATTGAGGCTTTTTTGTGGATTTTTTCCTGAAGCCGTACTCATCCGTACGGTGAAGGAAAAAATCCACAAAAAAGCCTCAAGATTCAGTGCACTAGGTCTTCGCAGCAGGTGGCAACTGATTAATTTAGGTTAATATTTCCTCAGAAATTTTTCTTATTTACGTCGCCGCAAACTAGGGCCGCTAACGTTTTGCCTTTCGGGCGACAATTCGAGTCGGGCTTTTTCTGCTACCAGTTGTAAGAATTTTTGGATCTCCTTAACATTTAAACCTTTCAACGGTACGCGATGTTTGCCATTAGCTGGGTTTTTTCTTATGGCGTCTGGGTCAATGTGTTTTGTTTTGTCTTTTTCGGTGGCGTTAAATGCAGCGGCAGCAGCGCGAATCACCGCTAAGTTCAGGAGGCTTGCACCTTTGTCGTCGACACAAGTTCTTAACGCAGCCATTTCAGCTTGAAATTCTGGGCAATCATCAAGACGACGAGGTTCGCCCAGCCTCTTCTGCTTCTCATCCCAGAGTGTGATGGTGGATTCACCCAGTTTATCAATATCGATGACGGCTTCTGATACAGGATCATTCGCCATTGCTGTAGGAGTTGGGGCTGGATGTTCTTTATTCATTTTATGGGTGAACTTCTCTGTTTCGCGTTCCGCTTTAGTTTGCGCAGCCTGAACTTGACCATCAGTATAATGTTGTCCGACTTTATTTCGAACGCCATTGGGGGAATCATATTCATCCAATCCCGCGCCATCGGCAAGTACTCGCCGGTCATAAGCTGCGGTTGCGCCGACGGATTGACTGGTATCTTGGGCATGGGATAGATTGGTTTTGAGAGCGCCATTCGGATTTGGAGCAAAGTAGGCCGCTGCTGCTGCTGTGGGTTTAGCCACATCTTGGCGATCTGCTTGGTTTAATTTTAAGCCGGTTAATGCGCCAACTTCACGCGGTGTCAGTTTTTGCTCAATAGATAATTTAGCCTCGAGACCGGCGGCTTTAGCATCAGCATCTTTAGCGCCCATAATTCTAGCTGTTTCTTGGGTAGCAGCTTCGGCCCTAAGTTTTGGTGCATCTGCGAGTAATAGAGCACTACCATCAGGGTTTGTTAATTCGTTGCCTTTAATAATTCCTTTGGCAAGAGCAAATCCGCTTACGCCAGCGGTTCTTGCTAATTTACGGACAGTGGCCGGTGGAACTTCTTGGGGAACAGATCTTTCAGCTCATTTTCTCCAACCTTGCGCGCCAATTGCCTGTAATAGTTAGCTCGATCACGCACTAATTTGAGTGTGCTGCTTGGAACGCCGGGTAATTTAGCGATGGCCATAGCTGCAGCACTAGCAGCTTCTGCCCTCTTTGCGGCTTGAAGTGGTGCACCCAAATCCAATGGAAAACGTTTTTCCTCCGCTTTGGCTACCGCGTCATCAACTATCTTTTGCGCCTCTTGGTTAACTTTGCCTATAGTTTTGGGGTTTGAGTTTTGCTGATAAGCTGTCATGGCCTGTTGAAGGGGTGAATTTAAGCCGACACCCTCTGCGCTATCAATAAAAATTTGTGCCGCCCTTACATCAGCTTCAATATTATTGCGGTGACGTACACGCATTACCGGTTTTTGATCTAGGTAAACATTAGATAGCGCTTTTGCTTGGGAATTGCCGTAGCTAATTTCCATTGCTGTTGCGATATCTTGCGGAGGAGCATCTAGATCATGTTTAATTTCCGCAAAAGACTGACCTAATTGGTTGACCTCGTTATCGCTCAAGTTAGCTTCTAACGCTGCTGTGGTGGTAGAGGCGGCAATACTGCCAGCTACAGCAATTTCGTTGGGGGTTGCAATATAATTTCCCCCTCCATCCTGTCGAGATGCTGCTTTTTGAATGGCAGCATGAGTACTGTCGGCGATGGCGTTACGCTGAGGAGCAGTGAGGTCGCTATTTGTAGCGGTTAAAGCCTGACGGATGTTTGCTGTTATTCTGAAATAATGATCGCTTTGCGCTAAACTCTGAGCAGTAAATGGCGCTGGACCGCCGGCAAGCGGTGGCTCAAAACCAGTAAAAATAGTAAAATTAGCTGACCCCGCAGCGGCTGCAATAGCACCAACGGATTTAGTCTGCTGTTTGCTCGCTTCTAAACCTGAACTGGTTACCGCCAATGCATTGCCGATTTCTACTTTGTTTTCGTTATCGCCGCTTGCACATAAGTGAGCAACGGCTAAAGCCTTGGCTTGGCAGCGTATCTTTTCGTCATTGTGTTGTGGTAATACAGGCACGGCGGCATTTGCTACGGTGGTGCCCGCATGTGCAGTGCCACGTTGAGTTAATCCAGCAGCCACTTTGGTTGGGCGTAAAATAGCTTCTATTGTGGCATTTTTTGCAGCAGGAGCTAAGGGTGGATTCGGCGGAAATTTTTTAAAAGCGTCTTCTATTAAGGTTTTTCTCTGTTGTTCATTTTTTTCATCCATTACCCCTTTGGAATCTGCATAATGCTTCGCCATCTGCTTACCGATTTCTAAGGATAAATCTTCAGATAAGCCTTCACTTAGGGCAGTAGCAGCAGAAACCGCAGCGACTTCACGCATATTTTTCAAATTAGCGTTAGGCTGAGACATCGCCGGTTTATAAGTAGTGACAGCCTCTTCGCCAGCAATTTTACCAATAGCCACAGCGTGCGCGGCTCGGACGCTTTGTTTGAGTGCAGCTTTAAGCTCATCAGGAATAGCATTCGGCTGTCCTGCTGCAGGTCTACCATTATCAATACAAGCATCATAATCAATTTGATGTTGTTGGGCGAGATATCCTTGAGGATGAGAAATAAGATCACCTGCTACAGCATCAGCATATGGAGAGGTCAATAAAATTGATTTAGCGGCGCCCGTGATAGCCAATGCCACTTTGGTTTCCCGTCCATGTTCATTGCTCTCGACATAGCCATTTTTAATAGCAAGAACTCTGTTATCAAGGTTTCCAAACTCAAAGGAGGAAAATACAGCTGTTTTTACCACAGGATCGTTAGAGGGTAATGCACCATTCAAGGCTCTAGATATTTCAACATCAGGTTTATTCTCGACGTGTTTCATCCTAGCGGCTAATTCACCTGCCGCTTTGGCTTGCGCAGGATCGTAACCGGCAGATTCTGCCGCTGTAGAAACTTGAAGCTTTGTCTTCTCTTGAGGAATTTTCTCATATGTAGAAATAGCGTATGTTTTTAAATTTCCTTTTTTATTATCGGGAAGTAATTTAAAATCGCCAGCATCCCTATGACCCCCTAAATTTAATTCTCCCGAAGGGTTTGCGACATTGTTACAAAATCTATCTATATTTTTTGTTTCTATATTCAAATCTTTTAGAGTTTGTTGAATAGTGGAATGCTCTAATTTACCCGTTTCGAAATATTTATTTATTAGGGCATTTGACAGTTTTGGTTTTTGATCTGCTGTTAATTTAAGATCGCCAGCCTTATTTTCAACGGTAACATGGATGAAATCCCCCGCTATGTTTGCTTGGTTTATAACGTTTTCTGCATTCGCGGTAAAATTTTTCTCATCAACTGCTTTCCCTTCTAAATAGTCAGAATGAACTCCTTGTGTTAATTTTAATGCCAAGTTAGGCGGCAAGACTTTTTTGGCTTCATCGAGAAATTTTTGGTGGGCTTGACGGGGGGCTTCATACTGAGAGGCTGCCAAGCCTTTGCTAGTTGACACGGAAACACGCGCAGTTTCAATCAGTTTTTGTTGAGTAAGCGCAGGCATACCTTTCGCTTCTTTCTCTATAATATCTTTTATTCCTGTGTTGGTCAGGGTGTCAGGAGAATAATTGATCAATTTCTTTGCTAGCGCTTTGGCATTATCAGGTGTCTCTCCTTTTTCGAGGGCTTGGATATAAACGGTAGCTCCTAATGAGGTCAGCATAGCCACCTCGGTTTTTGCTTTAGCGCGCTCTTCGGCATCTTTCGAGTCTATGTTTTCTTGATATTTAGTGCGAAGGGTTGTGTGGAGCTCCTTGATCTCATCTGGAAGATTATCCGGGAAGCCAACTGCTTTATAGTCCGCAATCTTATGGTCAATATCTTGATTATGAAAAACATTATGACTAATCAGTTTCGACATGAGCCCTGCCACTCCAATGTCCACTGATTTATTATTTTTTGCATCGTTTTCTACTGCAGCTAAAGTAGCGTGCACCACTGATTTAGTGTTGTCCGCACGAGTGGTAACAGCTACAAGATTTTCGCCTTCTCTTGCTCCTGCGTGTATTGCCTCGCCGACACGGTTTTTGATGGCTTCGGCATCTAGTTTGCCAGGCGGAGCAGTAATGGTCGCTTGGACGGCGCTGCCGGCGGCCAGCAGGGCGTCTACGGAGGAGTAGGAATTGGCAGTGATGTGGGATAATGTTTCTTTTCTTTCTAATAAATGTTTGTATTCGGCGCCGACTTTGCGCAATTCAGCGCTTTTGGCGCCACCTAATTCCCGGTTATATTCATCTGCCCAGGTCTTACGCTCATTGAGATCGTGCTGCGTCCGTTTGGTGGAGATAATGAGATTTTTTAAAGGCTCTTTGTGAGCATCGGGAATATTATTCATAAATCGTTTGCCTTCTGGGGAGGCAAGATCAAATGCCGGATCAGTGATTTTGTCAGCAATATCTTTTAAAGTGCGCCTGGGTGGAATTGCTGGGTCAGGTACATCAAATCCCAAAGCTTGTAGCTGTTGAACACGGGCGCCTGTAGCGGCTGTGATGTTGTTGGGGTTGATGGCTTGATCATAATCTCGAGCCTTTATTGGATGTATAAGGGCATTAGGTCGGGGGCCGGCAGGACCAGCAATATGTTTTAATCGAGTAGCTTCATTTGGATTTGCTGGCGGAGCGCCGTAATTCATGGCCGTATTCAATTCTTCAACCAACAATTCTCTAGATTTTAAATGCAACAGGGTTACTAATTCATGCTCAATGGCGGCGGTTGTTTCTGCACCTCCCGCTGAGATAGTTTGGGCTTTGGTCAAGGTATTAACAGATTTGTGGATGCGTCTCCGTAAATCAGAACTAATGATTTCGCCATCCTGCAGTGATTGCAAAATACCTTTTGAGCCAATTTCTTTGTCGGTTTCAGCATCTTTACCAATTATTCGGCCATGTAAATGGAAACCAAAAGCAACTTGAGTAGATTTCGCTATCTTATCACTAAAGTTATCCGGACGAATCTCTCCAGAGGTAGATAAAGCAGGCGTGGCGCCGTTTAATGTTCCGGGAGCGGTTTTGTGAAAATGAGTGAGGTCGTAGCCATCAAAGCGATCTGCCTCTGTGGTGTTGCCAAACAGGTAGCTGGGTAAGCTTAAATCGGCGCGGCCGGGGACACGTTCGCCGGGATAATCTTTGTGGAACTGCACTTTTTCTCGCATCGATTCTTCTTGCTTTGAAACAATATCTTCCAATTTTTTCTCTAATGTTCCAGCAGGAAGATCATTTTTACGGGAATTTAGTTTTTGAGCTAACCCTTCGAGTTCGCTTTCCACTTTTTTAATTTTATGTCTCGCAAAAAAAGATTTAATGCCCATATGTTCTCTTTAAGTTAAAGTTTTTAGAAGCTTTAGTATAACGCTTAATTCTTAAGGGATCCTTAAGAAAATGGAAATAAGCTCTAGCTTTTGCTGGAATGACGGGAGATTTGGAGAATTTTTAGGAAAATTACGCTGGAGGATTGCCCCCCAGCGTAAAAATTGAACTATTCAGTCATCTCTTTTAATTTTTTCAGAGGACGAATTTTAACGACATTGCGGGCGGGCTTGGCTTTAAACATCATTTCTTCGCCGGTGAAAGGATTGATGCCTTTGCGAGCTTTGGTAGCCGGTTTGTGTTTTACCACGCATTTTGCTAACCCGGGGATGATGAATGCGCCGGAGCCTTTTTTATGTAAATGACGGGAAGCCAAATTATTTAAGGCCAAGAAAACGTTCGCAACTTCTTTGCGGCCTAAATCAGTGACTTCAGAAATATAATTGTAAATTTGTGATTTCGTATAGCTGGAGGTCACGGGTGTAGTGACTAATTTTTTGCGAATATCCACTTTTTTAGCAGATTTTACTGCAGCCGCTTTTGGAGCGGTTTTCTTTTTTACCGCCTTAGCAGCAGCAGTTTTTTTAGATTTGTGCATTTTTGGCATACTATCCCTCATAAAAGTTAATAACAAAACGCTGGCAAAAACACCAGCCGGGATAAAGTACCACATTTTTTCAGAAAAAAACAAGAACCCTGGGCTTGATTTTTACATGCAATTTCAGGTAGAATTTCCAACCTTACATTTTTAATGAGGAATTTTTATGGCCACCGATATGCGTTCTGCCTATGCAGTAGAGCCGCAATGGTACTTGGTTAATGCGGAAGGCAAGACCTTAGGGCGTCTCGCGAGTGAATTAGCCAAGCGCTTGCGTGGGAAAAATAAAGCCACTTTTACCCCTCATGTGGATACTGCAGATTTTTATGTTGTGGTTAACGCTAAAGGATTAAAAGTCACCGGGCAAAAACTGAAGGACAAATTCTACTATCGTCATTCAGGCCAACCCGGTCAATTGAAGAAAGAAGCGTTAATCGACCTTTTAAATCGTTTTCCGGAGCGTGCTCTAGAAATAGCGATTAAAGGCATGTTGCCCAAAGGGCCGCTGGGTCGCAAAGTATTCCGCAAATTGAAAATATATGCGGGTGGGGAGCATCCACACGCAGCGCAAAACCCAGTGCCAGTAGAAATTGAGTGAGGATAAAATATGGCAGAAAATGACAAACATTTCATAGGTACCGGAAGGCGGAAAAATTCCACTGCAAGAGTTTTCTTAAAATACGGCAAAGGTGACATTGTCATCAATGGCCGTACCCTAGAGAATTACTTTGGCCGCGAAACTTCACGTATGGTGGTCAAACAACCATTAGTAGCGATCAATGCAGAAGACCGCTTTGATTTCTATATTACTGTTTCTGGAGGTGGTATCAGTGGTCAAGCTGGCGCTATTCGGCATGGCATTACCCGTGCTTTGATGGCTTATGACGAAGAAGAGGGCGGCGATGGATCTGGAGGTTGGCGGCAGGTTTTGCGGCGTGCTGGGTATGTCACACGTGACCCCCGCGCAGTAGAACGTAAGAAAGTAGGCCGGCACAAAGCGCGCAAAGGTGTGCAGTTCTCGAAACGTTAATGTCGTTCCCTTTTGGGGGATCGTCTAGCGGCAGGACTACGGACTCTGACTCCGTTAACCTAGGTTCGAATCCTAGTCCCCCAGCGTAAAGCTAGATGAGGAGCCGTGATTCAAATCCTGCACACCGGGAAACCCGATGCTTGGAATGAAAGGGGGAGAATCGCGATTTTCCCCCTTGCGAACCCCCATCGCGATAAGAGGAGTATGAATTTGTCTATGACTATGTTAAAACGCTCAATCATGAGCCTGTATTCTGGCGACGTAGATATCTATAGCCACCAGGTCAGGATAGTGTTGGCTGAAAAAGGCGTTACGGTTGATATTATTAATGTTGACGAAAATAATCCTAGTGAAGATTTGCTGGAGTTAAATCCCTATAACACGCTGCCAACGATGGTAGATCGTGAATTAGTGTTGTATCAAGCACGCGTTATCATGGAATATTTAGACGAGCGTTTTCCCGCATCCCCCTTTATTACCCGTTTATCCTGTCGCGCGCGCTAAAAGTCGTTTGATGATTTATCGGATTGACCGCGATTGGTATAGTTTGTACCGCACCATTTTAGAGGGCCCGGCGAATAGTAAAACGGTAAAGTCCGCGCGGACTGAACTTAAAGACGGTCTTATTAGTTTAGCGCCGGTATTTGCCGATTCACCGTATTTTCTGAGCGAAGAATTTACTTTAGTGGATTGTTGCATCGCTCCTTTAATGTGGCGGTTACCCAGTTTAGGCATTGAGTTGCCGGCCACGGGTTCTGCCAAACCAGTGAATGATTACATGAAACGTGTTTTTAAAAGAGAATCTTTTAAAATGAGTCTCACCGAAGCCGAAACCGAGTTGCAAGAATGATATTTATTTTGTAGAGGGGAACGTCCACTTTTGAACGTTCTGCGGTTGCCGGGTTAAAAAATTTTGGAGATTATAATGACACCAAGCCGGCCTTACTTGCTAAGAGCCTTGTACGATTGGATCTTAGATAATAATTTAATGCCTTATGTTTTGGTGAATAGTGAATATCCCGAAGTGCGGGTGCCGCCAGGTTATAGTGAAGACGGCAAAATTATTTTGAATTTGGCGCCCTTGGCCGTGACCGGATTTGCCATGAATAATGAATGCTTGGAATTCAAAGCGAGTTTTGATGGCCGGTTAATGCATTTGTATATCCCGATGAATTCGATATTGGCGATTTATGCCTTTGAAAATGGCAGAGGGTTATTTCTGGGTTCCGAAGAAGAATTGATTCATGAAATTGCCGAAGGCGGAAATTCTGACGACAATCCGCCGCCAGACGGGGGAACCGCCGGCGGCAACGGGACCCCGCCAAGGCCCAAGGGGCCACCTAAATTAACTGTCGTTAAATGATTACGCTGTTTCAGCGTGAATTTCTGGGTGTGTGTAAACTGAATTGCGAAGTAAGCGTTTAGCGAGATAAATAGCAAATAAGGCTAGACAGATTCCACCGAGGATATCTACCGCATAGTTCCAACCTAAAAATAAATTAGCGATGATTGCAGATAGATTCAGTAATAAAACAGGAATAAAAAACCACCCAGGGGTTTTTCTTAACGTGTAGATGGCGATCACGGCCCACAATACGTGGAAAGAAGGGAAGGTGATCATAGCCCCGTCGAAAGTGGTCAGCAATAAATATTGGTGAATCTCTTTAAATTTAAGCACGATGTCGATTTGAGCGGGGTTGAAATAGGGATCGCTAAACACACCGGCAGGCCCGACGGTGGGGAAAATATAATAAATAATTGCGCCGATAATATAGGCGATGAGCGAAGTGGTCAAATAAAAATAAATCCGGATTTTTTTACCCAACAAAAATAATAATAAGGGTATGACAATCAATTGTAAAATTTCCAAATGATAAGCGGCCTGTAAAGTTTTTAAAACCAAAGGATGGGTAAAAGTCCAATCTAAAATAGCCGTTTCTTTAATATGCAGCAATTGATCAGTGGTTGCTAGATAATTATCCATGGGCGGAAAAGGTGTATATTGAATTCCAGAGATCATCACCAAAAATGCAAATATTGCCAAAAAATATAAACCATAGGATTTACATAAGAAGGCAATTTTTGTATTTTTTTCAAATAATCTCAGGGAAAAAAAGACCATGACTAGGAAAATGGGGACCAGCCCAAACCACTCGTTGGATAAATAAAGGCTGCCTTGATATTGAAAAGTCGCCACATTTAGCCCGATAGCAATCAGTCCACAGGCCAGGAGGATTAATACTAGATTTAACACCAAACGATCTTCATGGTGTAATTTCGAGGAATAATAATTTAAAAATGCGCTCACAATAGTCCTTCAAAAAAATATCGGGGATCAATCCCAATTTACTCCGTTTACCTTAAAGGAAAATTAAAAACACGGTATTGCTCTTATTTTTTGCTTTGTTACATTTGCTTAATGTTATATTTACCCATTTTATTAATGATTGCTCTTTGCAGCTGTACAATTGGGCCGCCGGAGCAATCGAGTTATACCATTACTCATGTTAGTTTAGGAATGACCTATTTACAACAAGGCGACAAACAAAAAGCCAGGATATTGTTAACGGATTCGTTATCGAAAGACCCCGATTCCCCCACGACATTAGATGCGATGGCCTATTTAGAAGAAAGCTGCGGAAATTTATCCAGAGCGGAAGCGTTATACCGTCAAGCCATCAGTAGAGCACCAACAGTAGGAGAATGGCATAATAATTATGGAACCTTCCTATGCCGCCATCATGAGGAAAAAAAAGGCATCCAAGAATTTTTGCTGGCAATTGCCGCCCAAAATTATTTATTTGCCGCCAATGCCTACGAAAACGCCGGCCTCTGTGCCCTACAATTAAACAACCGCGCAGCCGCCAAAAATTTTTTCATCCAGGCTTTAAAAAACAACCCCCAATTAGCGGTGAGCCGTGAGAAGTTAATAGCCATAAAAACTAATCCATAAAAATGTCGATATATTTCATATAAACGAATTTTTTATTATTGTCTTGTGGTACAAGTATTCCTAAGTTAACAAATCGTTCAATAACTTTTTGGGTGCCAATTCGTGTAAAACCAGTCCATCGCTTAACCACATGATTATTTACAATAGGTTGTCCATACAATTTTAGTAGAATTGGCAAAGCACTTTCAGCTGATCTTTTCCCTAATGTTTGTATTCTCTCCATGTCCTTCTGGCGTAATTCTATAATCTTATCCACAGTTATAATTGCCTCGTTAGCTATTTCAACTACGCCATCTAAAAAAAAATCTATCCAGCTCATCAATCTGCCATTATGATAATCAGAAAGTCTTTCATAATAAATTTCTTGATGTTTTTTGAAATAAGAAGATAAAAATAAAACAGGATATTCCAAAAAACCCTCTTTCCATAAATAAAAAATAACTAGCATCCTTCCTGTTCGGCCGTTTCCGTCTAAAAAAGGATGAATAGTCTCAAATTGGGCATGAATTAATCCCGCTTTTATAACAGTAGGCATTGTATTTTCTGCATGCCAAAATTTTTCTAACTCATAGAGGGCATTATGCATCTCTAATACTGGCGGGGGGACAAAACGAGCATTGTCTGGACGGGTTCCACCAATCCAATTTTGACTATTCCTAAATTCTCCTGGATTAGAAAAATGGGTTGATCTAGCCTTATCCATTAGTTTTTGATGAAGTTCGCGAACGAAACGAAGTGAGAGAGGAAAACCATCTTTTTTCATTCGTTCCATGCCATATTTAACTGCTTCAATATAATGAAGAATATCATCTACATCTTCTGGAATATTGGCTTTAGAATTGATTTCAGCCTCAATTGCATCAACCATAGTTGCTTGGGTGCCTTCTATTTGACTAGAAGATGCTGCATCTTTCCGTACATACATAAGTAAGAAAAAATCTAGATCGGGGAGTCGTTTTGCCACCCCGTCAAGCTTGCCAAGCAACCTTGTTGCCGCCTCATTTTTTGATAGTATTTTATTACTAAATTCAAAGCTGGCTGGCGGAAAGGAATTTGGGATAAGGCGGCTCTACCCCAAATAAGCTGTCTCTTGATCACATTATCATTAACTCCTTAGCTATTCTGAGTCCCTCTAATCGCTCCTTGAGACGGAACCACCCTTTCCAGAGAGTAGACCAAGCGGCTTTTCCAGTCCTTTTAGAATCAGTCCAACCTCCTAACCTAGCCATGGCTTTATAAGCCCAGGCAGCGGTAGGCATTTCTTTGGGTAATGATTTTTTTTCAACACTATTCCATAAAACTTTCCATTCAGCATCGGTTAGTACTTCATCGCAAGAAGCGCTATGATCAGGCATACTAACAGCAGCTGGATATTCAAAATATTCTTTTAATTGCAGTAATCGAATGGCTACGAATGAAAGAATAACAATCATTTTTTCTAAATTTTCGATCGACTGCATGCGCTGTTCTTCAACGCCAACTCCTGATTTCCATGCCTTATGAAAATCTTCAATACGCCATCTCATCTCATAATATCTGGTTATTTTTCGCGTACACACTAAAGTAGTGGTCGGTTCGGTAGTTAATAAAATCCATTCCAGACAGTCATTTTCGGGCGGGTTTTTCTCTTGAGCAATCACTACATTTACTGTAATGGGTTTTAGCTCGCGGTCTTTTACTCTTCGGTCAGAAGGTGAAAAAGTAACGGAGGTTGCTTTTAATTCCAGAGTCACCCGGCGTTTTTTTCTATTGGCCTTTTGAGCAACCTCAATCGTATAAGTGCCCAAGGAGATGGCTGAAGCTAAAATTTTAAATAAATAATCGTTACCTCCTTCCAGTTTTCGATTATGTTTCGCTCTCACAATAAAACGCTGATTATGATCTATCTTATACTGAATATATTCAAAAATATCGGCTTCTCTATCACAAACAGAAATGACATCAGACATTTTAGGACCTAAGCGTTTCTCTAACTCCAATGTATTCCTCTCCCATTTGTAGCTCTCTTTCTCGGTATATTTTCTGATTCGTCGATGCTTTTTTTTGCCTCTTTCTTTCCTGTCTCGACACCAGCGTTCTTGTGCAATTAAACCCAGTGTTCTTTCTTTTTCTGCGTCCATGAGCAGAGTTGTATGAATATGAAAGCCTCGACTACTTTTTTCTTTAGGAGCGCCCAAATCTCCTAACCTGTCTTTTAGTCGATGCGTATAGGCTAAAGTGGTGGTATCTTCTATAGCTAACAGAGTAGAGACTGACGCAGATAAGCAACGGGTCATATCGTAGCCGCCCTCGGCAATTTGATTAGCTGTGACGCGCTTATTTCGTAAAAAACGATAGCTGCCTTCTACAAGCGCTTCTAATCCTTCGCAACTTTCAGAGAGAGAACTGCCTGGCAAAGAGGATAACTGCTTGCCTATTTGAGTCAGTCGACGGGTAAGCCGTTTATCCCCTAAACCAATTGAACCAAAAATAGCTTCCGACCAGGCGGTTGCATCTTCTACGGGTAAATCCATTTTCACCTCCATAAAGGAGGCATCTGATCACGGCTCTTGACTATAAACAAGATGTGTAGAAGATTCAGCCCAATTAAGGGGGCATTTTAATCGAAGTTAGGTTAACCTAACACCTTGATTTGTTCAGTAAAAAGGAGATTAAAATGCCCGTTAGCAATTTTATACTAAATTTACCTGGCTTTGCCATCAAAAAAATCCATGATTTTAACCCCATCCTCATCGAGGTGAACTACCGGCGAAAAAGCCAGTGTCCTCATTGTGGGAATAAACGGCTTCGCAAAAAGCACAGCTACCTCAGAAAGGTTCGCCATGAGCTAATTGGATTGCGCCAAAGCTTCTTACGCTTTAAAGCTTATAAATTCTATTGCCAACCTTGTCATCGTTATTTCAATCAACAATTTCCTGGCATCGGACGCTATCAACGCGCCACTGAAAAAGTTCGGTCACAAGTTTTTCACTTGCACTCCAAAGGCATTTCTCAAAAAGATTTAGCTCAGGATTTACAGTGCGGTAAATCCACCATTGAACGTTGGTACCATCAAGGCTACTTACGCAATAATGCCGAACTCGATATGCGGATTTGTCCCAAGATTCTTGGCATCGACGAACATTCCTTCAGTAAGAAACAAGGTTATGCCACTACGTTTTGTAATCTGGCCAAACATAAAATTTTTGATGTTGTCCCCGGCAAGTCAGCTGCCAATCTCAAAGACTATTTTCATCAATTAGGCGGTAAAGAACGGGTTAAAGTCGTTTGTATTGACTTGAGCACTTCTTATCGTAGTTTAGTTCGGCAACATTTTCCCAATGCTTTAATCGTTGCTGATCGCTTTCACGTCATTCGGTTAATCAATCAAATGTGCATGCAAACTTATCATTCCATCGACGGAAATCTTAAATATCAACGTGGCTTATTAACCGCTCTCAAATCCAATCCGGACAATTTAAAACCGCATCAGTTAACACGGCGCAATCAATATCTTGAGCAGCAACCGGCTATCACCGCTATTTATGATTTTAAACAGAAGCTACACCGTTTACTGATGTTTAAACATCGTAAAGCCAGACAGTGCAAACGTCTTATCCCCATCTTCCTGGAGTACATTAAAAAACTCAAAGAGAGTGGGTTGCAGTATCTGCAAACCCTGGGTAAAACTTTATATGTATGGCGCGATGAAATCGTTCGCATGTGGCGGTTTACTAAGAACAATGGCATCACCGAAGGCTTCCATCGAAAGATGAAACTAATTCAAAGACGGGCCTATGGATTTCGTAATTTTGAAAATTACAGAATCAGAGTTAAAGTATTATGTGGGGGTTAAAATGCCCCCGGATTTGGGGAAGAGCCCCTTGTGGTTGTCTTCTAAATGCACCAATTTCTATAAGGCTCATAAGTTTGTTTCTTTTTTTTAAAAAAATGATACAAAGTATATAAGTTTGTATCGAAAACATCAAATTTAAGAAACAAGTTGGCTATGGGTGGGTTCGAACCACCGACATCAGCATTATGAATGCTGCGCTCTGACCAGCTGAGCTACATAGCCTTTGGATGCGGTAAATATGCCCCTAGGGTCAATTATTGTCAAGTTCTAGGCCTATTTTAGACATTAAATCGAAATAATATGATATCGCCGTCTTGGACGATGTAATCTTTGCCCTCTAAGCGCCATTTGCCGGCTTCTTTGGCGCCTTGTTCGCCGTGATACTTAACATAATCCACATAGGCAATTACTTCGGCGCGGATAAAGCCTTTTTCAAAATCGCTGTGGATAATGCCTGCGGCTTGCGGCGCTTTTATATTTTTGGGGATAGTCCAGGCGCGCGCCTCTTTGGGGCCGGCGGTGAAATAAGTTTGTAAACCTAATAATTGATAACCGGCACGAATCAGCCGATTTAATCCGGGTTCAGTTAAGCTCATGGAATTTAAAAACTCGGCTTGTTCAGCAGGCGCTAATTCGACAATTTCTGCTTCGAGTGCTGCACAGATTGGTGTGACCTCACTTCCGGTATTACGCGCGTACTCGCGCAGCTGTTCTAAGTAGGGATTATTTTCAAAACCATTTTCGTCAACGTTGGCGACATAGAGCATGGGTTTCATGGTTAATAATTGAAGTTGATCGACAAGAATGGATTCTTCTTCTTTAAAAGATAACATCCGCGCGGGTTTTCCTTGGTCTAAATGTTTTTTTAATAATTCCAATGCCTGCAAAAATTGTTGCAGAGATTTATCATGCCGGGCTTCTTTGCCGGTTTTGATTATGCTTTTTTCTACCGTGGCTAGATCGGCCAAGGCCAATTCCGTGTGAATGGTTTCAATATCGGCGATGGGATCAACTTTTCCGGCGACGTGGACAACATCGGTGTTTTCAAAACAGCGCACCACATGCGCCAGTGCTTGCGTTTCACGAATGTGCGCCAAAAATTGATTACCCAGTCCTTCGCCTTTGGAAGCGCCGGCCACTAAACCGGCGATGTCGACAAACGTCATGGTCGTTGCTATTTTTGCTTTAGATTCGGCAATGGTTGCGATTTCATCCAATCTTGGATCGGGCATGGGCACAATGCCTACGTTGGGCTCTATGGTGCAAAAAGGATAATTAGCGGCAGCGATGCCCGCTTTAGTCAAAGCATTAAATAGCGTAGATTTGCCCACGTTGGGTAGACCGATAATGCCACATTTAAAGCCCATAAATAGAATTCCGTCAATAAGTTAAAGATTATGGTAACTATTCAGTAAATTTTAACCAGGCAAACGCAGAACGTTCAATTTTGGCTGCTATTCAACGAAAAATTGTCCGAGCAAGCGGAGCATACACGCCAGTATGTGAGCATTGCGAGGACAATTTTTCGTTGAATAGCAGCCAAAAGTGGACGTTCCCCTCTACAAGGTGAATAGTTACAGATTATGCAGGATGCGGTAGGCTTTTTCTATCTCTCCCGTCATTAATTCGGGGATAACCCCAATAACATCGTCAATGGCTTGTAAGATTTTTTGTGTTTCAGCTTTGGCCGGTTCCCCCAAAACATAAGGGGTTACTTGATCTTTATGACCAGGGTGATCAATGCCAATGCGAATTCGGTAAAAATCAGCACCAATGCAGCGTATGATGTCACGCAAACCATTGTGCCCGCCGTGGCCGCCGCCCTGTTTAATGCGGGCAACGCCGGCAGGAAAATCTAATTCATCATGGGCCACCACAATTTCCTCTGCAGTAATTTTGTAAAAATGCGCAATGGCTTCCACCGCGCGGCCACTTTCATTCATATAAGTACTGGGGATAAACAGATAGCATATTTGATTGTTAAGGTTGCCTTGGGTGACAGAACCCGAAAATTTAGACTCGTGGCGAAAGTTCAGATTAAGTTGCTTCGCCCATTCGTTTACTAGCCAAGCGCCCACATTATGTCGCGTTTTTGCATACTGAGGGCCTGGATTGCCAAGCCCAACAATTAATTTTAATGACAATGTCACTCTGCTTCTTTTTCAGCAGCCTCTTCTTTCTCTTCTTCCATCACTGGAGCAACGGGAGCGGCTGTTTCTTCAGCCAATTCAGCAGCAGTGGGAATGTAGGGTTTTAAGATACTGACCACGGCTTGATTGTTTTCTTCGTCTTCAATCGAGATTGGAAATTCAACGCCTTTGGGTAAAATAATATCAGACAAGTGCAAGGTTTGTCCCAAACCGAGTTGAGCAATATTTAACTCGATATATTCAGGAAGATCAGCAGGCAAACATTGAATTTCAATTTCGTTTAAATGGTGGGAAAGTATGCCGCCGTCTTTGACACCGGGCGCTTGATCAGCGCCGAGCAAATGTACAGGAATTTCCATGGTCAATTTAACGTTCGGATCGATGCGCAGGAAATCAATATGTAACAAGCGCGGACGGCTGGGATGTCTATGTACTTGTTTTAAAACTACTTGCTGTTCGCTTTCGTTTTCTACTTTTAGGGTAAGAATTTTTGAATAAGTCGATTCACTGGCTAGAGCGCTGCTCAATTCTTTATTAGAAAGCTGAATAGTTTGGGGGCTTTTTCCCGCGCCATACACTATACCTGGAATTTGATCGTCATAACGACGTAAACGCCTAACCTGTTTTTTGCCGACATGGCTACGCAATTGTGCATTTAAATAAAAAACGTTGTTACCCATAATTAATATCCAACTGAATAATTTAGAAGAGGAAGTATTTTACTCGATTTACGTTTTTAGTCAATAATTCTCTAATCTAATCAAGAAACATTGAGCTAACGGATTCTTTGTGGTCAATGCGGGAAATGGTTTCGGCGATTAGGCGGCTGAGGGAAACTTGGCGGATCTTGGAGTTTTTTTGTGCAGCCGGGGATAAGGGAATTGTATCGCCCACCACCAATCCATCAAACTCTGAAGCAGCAATATTGTCTGAAGCGCTTCCTGATAAAACCGGATGGGTGCAGTAAGCGGTTACTGAACTCGCGCCTGCGTCTTTTAAAGCTTTAGCAGCAGTGCATAATGTTCCGGCGGTATCCACAATATCGTCAATAATCACACAATTGCGATTGTTGACGTCACCGATGACGTTTAACACTTGCGTTTGGTTAGGCATCGGCCGGCGTTTATCGATAATCGCGAGTTCACAATTTAATTGTTTGGCAATCGCTCTGGCTCGCACTACACCACCCACGTCTGGAGAAACCACGGTTAATTTTTGAGGATCCCGCTTGAGGGAATCGTTTTCTAAAAGCTCACGGCTGGAATAAATATTGTCCACAGGCATATAAAAGAAACCTTGAATCTGATCAGCATGCAGATCGACGGTAATCACTCGCGAAATGCCGACGGAAGCCAACATGTCAGCGATCACCTTGGCAGAAATCGGCACCCGGGAAGAGCGTACACGGCGATCTTGGCGGGAATACCCAAAGTAGGGAATGACAGCAACAATGTTGTTGGCCGAAGCGCGACGAAAAGCGTCTGCCATCAGCATCAATTCCATAATGTTGTCATTAACCGGTGCACAGGTAGATTGCAAGATAAAGATGTCGCGTCCGCGCACATTTTCCAGAATTTCAATATGGGTTTCATTGTCGCTAAAACGGCCCACATTGATTCTGCCCAGCGGTTTATTCAAATGGGCGCTGACTTTAGCTGCCAGGGAAGGGTTGGCGTTACCCGTAAATATTTTTAAGTCCACTTTTTTCCTATCTTTCAATTGTGGAGAAACAAGATTCTGCGGATTTTCAAGCATATATCCTTCAGCAAAACTGGGGTGCTAGGATTCGAACCTAGGTATGCGGGGATCAAAACCCCGTGCCTTACCGCTTGGCGACACCCCAAGGACAGTTATTTAAACAACCATTCTGCTTGGCGGTGATAATTCTGTCAAGTTAAGGTTTAAAAGCCAGCAGGGCCGCCTCATGAAAACCAGGTAACGTTCAATTTTGGCTCAAGTTTGACGAAAAATCGTGCTCAAAATGCTCACATACCTGTGTATGCTCTTCCAATTAGCCCTAAGTATTGAGAAAAGGAGCTTGACAACTCCTGAATAATTTGAGAATAAGGCTGAGTGGGGGAAGAAATTCCTTTTTGAAAAGAATCACAACAAGGAGAGAGCGATGTTATCACTAGGAGACGGGACGACGGCGGAGTTTTTTTCAAGAGAAATGAAAGGATTATGCTTAAAAGATAAACGTTTAGAAGCTCGGGCTATGAAAATTTTAGAAAGGCTCCAAAATCGATTAGGAAGTTGTATTCGTCGTGTTTTTATAGATCAAAAAGAAGCCCGCCAGGCTTACGATTTTTTTTAGTAATCCCAAAATTAAGAAAGATAAATTGTTAAGCCCTCATTATCAGCGTACGGCAGAACGAATCCAGGCCAATCATTCCCGCTATATTTTAGCGATTCAAGATCAAATGAGACTCAACTATACGCATCACCCCGCTAAAACAGAATTAGGAAGGATAGCTAAATCCGGGGCAGCTCATCAATATGGATTGATTCAACACAGTATACTGTGTGTGACAGATGAGAATGAGGCGCTAGGATTAATGGACGTGCAATGGTTTCATTATGATGAGTTCAACACCGAAATGGTGAGCCAAAAGCGAGAAATAGAAGATAAAGCCAGTCGGGTATGGCTCGAAACATTAGATCGAATGAAAAAGCGGTTAGGGAATCATTCCAAACGAATCATTACAGTAGCGGATCGAGAAGGAGATTTTTATGAGTTTCTGCACCCGCTCGTGAAAGGGAATGAAGAATTTGTGATTCGAGGTAAGCATAACCGTTATACAGGAGAAGCCCATAAAAAGCGAGACAAGAAGATAGGGGATTTACTCAAAGCAGCCCCTGTAAAAGGAGAATGGGAGGTGGAAATTCAGGAAGTAGAAACACGAGAAGTGAAGGTTCTGAAATTGTCATTAAAAGCGATAAAAATTAAGTTACCGGTGCCCCCGATAGGTCTGGGCGAAAATGCAAAAAAGTTAGGAGCGATTGATATCGGTGTCATTCAGGCCTATAACGAGGAACATGAATGGGTTTTATTAACGAATTTAGCGTGTGATACTGAAGAACAAATCCAGGAAATTGTGAAAATATACCGCTCAAGATGGCATATCGAAGATTTTCATAAAGTGCTGAAAACGGGCTATCAGGTAGATGAGATTTATTTACATCAGTCGCGTGAAACGATAGAAAATTTGTTGGCGATGGCCTGTATTTCAGCCTGTCGATTATATTGGTTGATTTATGTGGGGCGCAGTGAGGCCTCTATCAAAGCAGATCAGCTTTTTGAAGAATTTGAATGGAAAGCGATATATGTTTATTTTAAGGAAAAAATACCGAATGAATGCCCGGTATTATCCGAAGTGATTTTAAGAATTGCTCGTTTGGGCGGCTATAAGCTCACAAAGCAGGGGAAGCCTCCGGGAATTAAAACCCTTTGGATCGGTTACCAGCAGTTCACTGTAGCTGCTCAGATGTACCGCAATATGTCAAGTAATACTTAAGGCTAATTGGAA
>CAVPCA010000005.1:0-74373 GCA_963702315.1 uncultured Pseudomonadota bacterium | reverse complement strand
AAACGTTTAGGGAATTCCATCTTTTAAAGTTTAAAAATTTCGTCGAAACTATATTTTTGAAATTAAATTTAAGGAGATATAGTGATGAAGTTAGAATCAGAGCGCCAGATACATTGGCAAAAATTAATTGAAGCACAGGCTCAAAGTGGCTTGTCCCGCCGGGAGTTTTGCGAACGCAATCAAATTGTATTGTCGCAGTTTAGTTATCATTGTTTAGCTTTGAAGAAAAGGCAGCAGAAAAAGTTAGCGGGTATGGGTGATGTTATTCCCGTTCATTTGCGTCCAGAACCGATGGCGTCAAGGAATAATGAACTCAAAGTGTTACTGCCTAATGGACTCCAGTTGCTATTGCCTTATAGCGAATACAGTCAACTGAAACGCTGGATGGAGGTAATACGATCATGCTGATTCCAAACGATGTGAAGATTTATTTTTATCTATCCCCCGTCGACATGCGAAAATCCATCGATACACTGTGTATATTGATTGCCGATGTTTTAAAGATGAATCCCGCTTGTGGTCATCTCTTTTTGTTTCGTAGCCGCAGCGGCAATAAAATTAAAGCCCTATACTATCAGCCTAATTGTTTTACTTTGTGGTATCGGCGATTGGAAAAAGGCCGATTTGTTTTCCCCAGGAATCAAGACGGACAAATAGAAATGACCCCGGAACATTTCCACTGGCTGTTGGCCAGTGATAAATTTTCCAGGTTGGAAGTGAGTGAAGCAAAGTTCGAAAATTATATTTAAAAAAATAAAAAAAGTGAAAAAAATAGCTGAAATTTACGTTGAAATTTGTTAGGATAGCACTGTGAAAATAGATATTAAAAAATTGCCAGATTCTCTGGAATTATTGCAAAAAATTGTTATTGATTTGCAGATTGAATTAACGAGCTATAAAGAAAAATATGCTCGCTTGATAGAAGACCTGCGCCTTGCCCGGCAACAACGTTTTGCCCCTTCATCCGAAAAAAATATATGGCAACCCGATATGTTTGATGAAGCGGGTGTTGAACTGACCGATGAACTGAAAGCCCAAATCGAAGAGTCGACCGAAACTAAAAATAAGGAACCTAAAAATCGTCCGGTGCGCCGATCCCTCCCGAAAGATTTTCCAAGGGAGCGGATCGTGTACGATATTCCAGAATCCGAAAAAATTTGTGCTTGTGGCGCTCACTTAGTCCAGATTGGAGAAGAGATGAGCGAGCAACTTAAATATATACCGGCGACATTGTCCGTGGTTCAACATGTGCGGCCTAAATATGCCTGCAAGCCTTGTCAAGAGAACGTAAAGATTGCCGCTATGCCGGTGTTATTGTTGCCTAAAAGTATCGCCACGCCCGAACTGATCGCCCACACGATCGTGACCAAATACACAGACCACGTCCCGCTATACCGGCAGGAAGCGATCTGGCAGCGCTTGGAGGTAGACCTTGTGCGCAGTAGCCTGTGTGCCTGGGTACTCAAAACGGCTGAACTTTGCGCGCCGCTGGTGCGCTGCTCACGGCAGTTGATCCTCCAAAGTGGTTACATCCAAGCGGATGAAACGACCTTACAGGTCTTAGAAGAAGTGGGTCGATCTAATACGAATAAATCCTATATGTGGGTTTATCGAGGCGGTGACCGGGATAAACCGAGTTTAGTCTTTATGTATGAAGAAACACGGGGCGGTTACCATGCCCGAGAGTTTTTAAGTGGATTTAAAGGCTATTTGCAGAGCGATGCTTACTCGGGTTATCACTGGGTAGAGAAGACTGAAGATATTTGTTCCGTGAAATGCTTTGCGCATGCTCGACGTTATTTTGCTGATTGCGCTAAATTATCGAAGAAACCGGGTTTAGCTGCCAAAGCACTGGAATTTTTTAGAAGGTTATATGCGCTTGAAAAGCGAGCGCGGGAAGCCGATCTTTCTGCCCAAGGCAGATATGAGCTGAGAGAAAAACAAGCGCCACCCATCTTGGCTGAATTTAAGCAATGGTTGGAAGAGTATCTACCCAAGGTCCCGCCGCGACAGAAGTTAGGCCAGGCGATTCAATACGCCCTGAACAACTGGAAAGAACTGAATCATTACCTGAAAGATGGTCGAATCGAGATCGATAATAATTTAGTGGAGAATGCCATACGACCTTTTGCCATTGGTAGGAAAAACTGGTTATTTTGCGGCAGTCCCCGAGGCGCTCAGGCGGGCGCTATTTTGTATTCGCTGCTGGAAACTTGCAAGGCTAATGGGATCGAGCCTTATCGCTATTTTGTTGCCATGCTTCATCGCATCCGCTTATGCACCACTGATGAAGATTATCGCCAACTACTTCCGCAATTTATCCAACTTTAATTTAAATCGGATATGGCGTTTACCAAACGCTTACCCTGTGCGAGGGGGCTAGATGATTATCAGGCATAACAGTTTATAAAAGAAAGTTCAAAGATAAACAAGCACTTACAAAAACCCGTCATCAGTGACACCCGCTTTCCGCCCGCTTTCCGTTGAAAAATACTTAATTAATTTCATTAAGGCTTCAACTTTTACTCTGTTACCAGTTTGTTTAAGCTGCCAAAGCGCAACTTCTGGAAACTCGAAATAGATTTTTAGCAGTTTTAGTACATTCGGGTCATGACTTTTTTGTGATTCCACTTTTTGTAAGGTTGTTTCGCTAATACCTAAAGCCAATGAGAAATCGTGTCGGCTTATTTTGAGTTGTTCACGAAACTTTAAAATACTCGCTACGAAAAATTCCATCTTATAAACTGGCTCAAAAATAAAACTTGAGGGGCCTCGTTTGCCAATAGAGCCTAACAAAATAATGGGATTCGCTTCATCAACAGATATTCCCTGCGATTTACAATAGTCCGCGTAAGCAGGATTAAATTTTGATGGAATTCTATCTGCTAAAGATGGAAATAAAACGCCTTTATCAGAGATATGCCGTTTTTTAAAAAGATCTAGGCCCTGTCCAATAGGTATCGCTTTTTTAGAGCACGCGTAATTTTTATCATAAGTTAGCTCGAATTGATTTTCTTTTTCATTGTAGATGAGTTCACCAACAAATACTCTTCTTTTTCTACCTTCATGAAAAATTAAGAGTCGATTTCGATCCAATTCAAGCTTTGATTTCATTTTCTAACTCTATATAACGTTTCAAAACTAATCGGGTCATCGCTTCTTTCATCAAGGCACTACAAAAGCTTTCTTCAATCAATTTATTGAGTCGAGGCAGTTTAATTGCATTATAAAATTTTTTGCAATGGTCTAAATAACCCAATCGACCTAATTCTCTAACATAATGAGACATGCTAGGCTCTAATGTCTCTTTTGTGCTAATTTTTCCTGTAGGGTTAAAATCACACTTCAACATATCACCAGTCTCGAGCCCTAAATAAGAAACATTGTCATAAATTGGAGAGAGAGATAAACCACCAGAATTAATGATAAAGGCAATATTTCTGCCATGGCGATCATGATTACCAATGAGAGCGTCAAACAATAATACTTTTATCAAAACACCTACATCATATGGTCGCTGGGTCTTTTCAATTATTATTCGAATAAGGTCTTCACAGGTGTGCTCGGTATCAGATCTAAAATGATGGACATGCTGTAAATCAAGAAGTAAACCAGGTTTTATAAAATTTTTTGTTACAAAAACTTTACCCTCTTCAAAAGTTACTATAAAAAATTCAGCAACAGGAACCCCCAAAGATTTGCCAATTTGATTACAGAGATACTCCACTTCGGGCAGCTCTGGAGCATCAGCCTCTCTCATTTTTAATATATAGGAAGTTCCAGCTAATTCTGCTGAGTATTTTTTAAATCTCCCATGGAAAAAACTTGTATTTTGAGGTTCGGGGATTCCGCTAGAATAATGCCGCCGAGTTAAGCTTAAGAATTTTAGGCTACTGTTAAACCATGCAGTAAAACAAGTCGAATGCAAGCCGTAATGCGAATTCTCAGATTCCATTGGCGATAAGCACTTCAAACAATTCATACTAAGCCTTCAAGTATATTGGTAATAGCGGGTTTAATTATATCTTAATGCCTATAAATATCAAGATTAATATAATGTCTATAGACAATAACTTAAAGTTAGATATGATAGCTATTAACAGAATTTAGGCGGTATTCGGGGTGAATTTTATAAGCCATTGTTAATTTGAATAATTTTTTTAACTATTCACCCTGAAAAGAGGAATGTCCACTTTTGCCTCAGGTAGAAAAACCGAATCGTGCTCAAAATGCTCACATACCTGTGTATGTTCCCGCCTTTTCGCCCATCAGCCCAAATTTCGCAGCTAAAATTAAAAGTCAGATTTGGGCCTGGCGTTTTATAAATTCTTATGCGTGTCAAGCATAACTTGTTTTTTAAAAAAAATTCAAAAATAACAATTAGTTATAAAAAGGCGTCATCAGAAAAGTGTCATCAGTGACACCCGCTTTTTCCTTGTCGGAATTATTAAAAATAGCTGAAGAGAAATCTATTTTTCTCGAAAAAAACTAATATTTCTTTAATAATCAATTGATAAAATGAAGAAAATGAAAATGATAAATGAAATATAGAGGTTTAATATGTCGCGTCAAAGTGCATCTTTAGAAGATGAAATTTTAAAAGTATTTGAAAATGAATTGAACACTGCGAAATCAATGAATGATATCCAAGAAGTTTTAAAAAAAAATAAAAGCATAGTCAGTGATGCAGCAAAGGCATCGGAAAAAATCTTCAGAATAGCCGGAGAAGATGAAACGACTTTATATAGATTGATGATGAATGCTGTGTCAAAAAAAATATCAGAATTAGCAGAAGATGAAATTTTAAAAGTATTTGAAAATGAATTGAACACTGCGAAATCAATGAATGATATCCAAGAAGTTTTAAAAAAAAATAAAAGCATAGTCAGTGATGCAGCAAAGGCATCGGAAAAAATCTTCAGAATAGCCGGAGAAGATGAAACGACTTTATATAGATTGATGATGAATGCTGTGTCAAAAAAAATATCAGAATTAGCAGAAGCTGAACTTCCAAAAGAAAGAATTGATGCGGAAGAAAAAATTGATGAAAATCAACAGAATTTTTTGAAAAGATTTTATAATGAAATCATAGATGTAAGGTCAGAAGAAGAAATTAATGAAAATTTGGAAGAATTTGAGGAAATGGCAAATGGAAACGAGGATACGATTGAAAAATTGAGAAAAATAGCTCTGGAAGTCATCAAAAATCCAGATTATGTTCTAGAAGAAAAAGAATTACCGATTAAAGAGCATGTTAAAAATGCAATTAGATCAGAAGTTACAAATTTGGAAAGTGGGGTGAAAAATCTTAAATTAAAGCCATTTTCAGATAATCATAACCAGTATAGTGTAACAAAAAATTTATATATTCAATTAAAGAAATTTAATGAAGCAGCAGACGCGCTGATTGAGAGAATTAGAAAAAATAAATTATTGGGGAAAGCTGAAAAAGATTCATTATCTGTTAGAATTAATTCTGCAAAAAAAGCATATAAGATTCTCATTCGAAAATCAATCCCCAAGTATTATTCGAGAAGCTTTAAAAGGTTTCAGTTCTTCTTATGAACATTCTGCTCTGATATTTTCTGATCATAAAAAAAAGGAATCAAGAAGGAAGGATTTTTTCCAAAAAAGTTTTGATCTCATATATCTTCAAAAATTAGTTAGTAAAAATGATTATATTTTATTTAAAAAAGAAATAGGGGAATTTAATGGTTTTGATATTTGTTTGATGCCAAACGATAAAAAATTTTCGTATGGAAATATATATATCGGGAAAAGCGAACGCGATGACAGTTGTATAGAATATGTTATTCGATCCGACGAGAAAGTAGTTAAAACCGGCCTGATTTCTAAAGTACAGTTAGAAGAAATAGGTGGGTTAAATGATTTAATATACCTATTAAGAATCCAAACTTTTCAACCAGATGAAGTGATTAGACGTAAAGCCTACCTAACCAAAATTCTTCAGATCGTATCAAGCAAAGAACAGATCAAATTTAATAACAAAATTGAAACAACAACTCTTTTAGAAACAGACAAATCTAGGAAGTTTGAAGATGAAAATTCAGGGGGACCGATCGATCAGCTTTTGGAAAAAAACATAGATGGAGATATAAAAATAAGTCCAGAAGAACCCCTATTAAAAAAAGAAAAAGATTTAGAAAAACAAAAGAAAGATATTCTAAAAAAATTGGATAAATTAAATGAGCGACGAGAGGAGGTGAGTTACGACAGATATTTCGGAAATGCAGTTTACCCCACCAGAGAAGTAAGAGAGATTTTTAGGAATCATAATAAGCCATTAATTGATATTAAAAATTTGAATAAATCTAGAAAGACAGAATCTGAAATTCAAGGTAAAGAAAAAGAGCTTAAAAGATTGCAAAAAGAATTGGTACGGGTGAAAGAAAATATTAAAGAAAATGAAATAATACAATATCTCGATATAGCAGGAACAGAAAGCGAATGTTTAGAAATTTTTAAGTATGCTAGAAATCATATCAAAGATTATAAATTTATTGAAGTTTTACGAAAAAAAGTAATTGATAAAATTAAAATTTTAAAAACTGTAAAAGCTGAATCGGATAAAACCATTAGAACAAAAATTATAAATAGATTTATAAATGATCTAGAAAAATCTAAATTAGTGGGTGATATACAAAATGCAAAAGATAAGGCAGAAATGGAAATTTATAATAGATTGAGTAATAATGGTCAGTTGAGTCTGGAGGATATGGAACTGAGGCAGAAGATTGAAATAATTGCTGTTCGAAAATCTATAACTGTGCTCCATACATCGTTCGAGCGTGAATTAAAAGATGAGCATTCAGTTGAAGGTGTTCTAGATTTGACGTATAGAGTAAAGTTATCATTTACACATTTAAATAGTGCAACTAAAGCGATACAGATAAATGCCGAAAATACACGTATTGATAGAATAGCAACAGATAAAATAAGCTCCATATTGAACGAAGGGCTGCTTTCCTTCAAAAACGAGATAAAAAGTCTATCTAGGGATGACCTCAATGAGTCAGTCGGGACAATAAAAGTAAAAATCACTTCTCTCTTAGCTAAGATTCCTGATAATATGCGGAGTTACAAAACCATCATAAACAATTTTAAGGATAACATAGAGAATTTATCAAAAACTCGTCTGCAAGAGATAGAAGCCAGCGCAACATATTCACGTGCAAAAGGTTCGGTGAGTTTCTTCCAATATACTTCTGATAGTAATGCAGAACGAGCAAAGACATCCACAGCGGAAGCTGAACGTGCTGCAAAGAAAATTCACAACTTGGATGATCCTAAAGCTAGATTTAGCAAAGTGATTGCAAACCAACCGTCGGCGAGAAACGGTCGATAAAAAATTGGCCGGTAAATAGGCGGAAATAGGCGGTGTCACTTATGACATGGATTTACTAACCCATTGTTAATTTAATGAATTTTTCTGAAAATCTGTTATGGGTGACACCGACCTGAACCTATTATTGGTTATAAATCTAATGTTGTGCGGCTAATAAAGGCATTTTCTGCCATCATCTGCCAAAAATGCGCCGATGTCGTCAGCCTTTTTTAATATCCTTACCTGATTTAATCAGCTAGTTTAAATGGAATATTCTACGAGGCCGCGGATCAAGGCTATGTAAAAAATACCGTATTGCCATTCTCTAAATAACGGATACATTATTATTTCCACAATGCGATGGGAATTTGCTTTAATGCTTTTTTAGTATATACTTACTGTATATACAAGAGAGGCCATATGAAAATAACTAAAGTATTTAAATCTGGGAATTCTCAAGCAGTTCGCTTACCTAAGGAGTTTCAAGTGAAAAGTGATAGAGTAGAAATTTATCGCAGAAAAGGAGAAATTGTGATTCGTGAAATACCGGAAACATTAGAAAAAGCCTTTTATTTATTAACAGAGTTACCTGAAGATTTTTTTGAAGAAGGAAGACAAGATACTCCACCGCAAGAGAGGGATTATTGAATATGTCTTTAAATTACCTATTGGACACAAATATTTGTATTTATATAGCTAAACAAAAGCCGTTAAGTGTTTTGAAAAAATTTAAAGATTTGGCTGTTGGTGACTTGGCGATGTCGACAATCACTTATGGAGAACTATATTATGGCGCTAAAAAAAGCCATTATCCGGAAAAAGCTTTGGATGTCTTAGAAAACTTAGTCAGTTTGATACCGGCGTTACCCATTCCTTTTCAGGCTGGTGAATTTTATGGAAAAATTCGTTGTGATTTAGAAAGAACAGGTAAAATCATTGGTAATAATGACCTTTGGATTGCAGCGCATGCTTTAACTTTAAACATACCCCTTGTTACTAACAATATGAAGGAATTTTTAAGAATAAATAAACTTAAAGTAGAAAATTGGATTGAAGAAAATTAAAAAGTAGGCATCAATTTACTCATTTTCTGTTATGCCTGGCGCCGACACTAACATGCGCTGAACTGAAGCCGGTATTTGTAAATCTGAAAAGATGTCGAAAATGCTTTTTAACTTTTGCGACCTGCACTTAATTAGTGTACACTTATTTATGTGTTAATTAAGATTGTGAGGAACCCATATGGCTCGAAGAAATATAACCCTAAGCGCAGAAGAGGAGCTCATTTATCGGGCTCGTGTAAAGGCATTGCATGAAAAAAAATCTCTAAATGCTGTCTTCCAGGAATGGCTTGTACAATATGTAGGTAATAATACTTTAAAGAACTACCGGAATTTAATGAAAAATCTTTCATATGTTAAACCCGGCAAACGGTTTAAAAGAGATGAAATGAATGAGCGGTAAATATTTTCTAGATACTAATGTGCTTGTTTATACATTTGATAGCGCGGTATCTCAAAAACAGACAATTGCTACTGAATTAGTTGAAAAAGCTTTAGAGAGCTATTCAGGCATAATCAGTTATCAGGTGGTCCAAGAGTTTTTAAACGTTTCCACTCGAAAATTCAAAACTCCAATGTCTGTCGAAGAATCTATTAAATACTTAGAAATTGTTTTAATGAAATTATGCGCAATATTTCCGTCTGCTGAACTTTATAAAAGTGCACTTAAAATTTCTAATAATAATGAATACTCATTCTACGATTCTCTCATTATCGCTGCTGCTATCCAAGCTGGTTGTAATCAACTTTACTCAGAAGATTTGCATGATGGACATCTAATCAAAGGATTAAAAATAATTAATCCCTTCACAAAGTAGGCGGTGTCACTTCCGACAGAGTTTGCTAATTCATTGTTAATTTAGTAAATTTTTCTGAAAATCTGTTATGGGTGACACCGACACCGACCTGAACCTATTATTGGTTATAAATCTAATGTCGTGCGGCTAATAAGGGCATTTTCTGCCATCATCTGCCAAAAGTGCGTCGAGGTCGTCGGCGGCCTTTTTTAATATCTTTACCTGATTTAATCAGCTAGTTTAAAGGAAATAGTCTACGAGGCCGCGGATCAAGGCAATGTAGACGTATATATGAAAATATGCTAGATTTAGCATATTAGAAAATGGAAAGCCTAGATTTAAAGCATGGATGGTTCTGTGAATTGTGGAGAATGGATCAATGCTTAAATCATTAGAATAGGTAGGCAGTAGCAAAAAAGACTTGCTGGAATTTCCCGAAGAAGTACGTAAAGAGATCGGGTATGCTTTGTTTATTGCTCAGAATGGTGAAACTCATGAATCGGCTAAATTATTTAAAGGGTATGGTTCTGGGGTATATGAGATTGTTAGTGATTATGATACAAACGCTTATAGAGCGATCTATATCGTTAATTTGAATGATAAAATATATGTACTACATGCTTTTCAAAAAAAATCAAAAAGAAATATTAAAACACCGAGAGAAGCACTGGTTATTTTTGAAGAAAGATTAAAGAGAGTGAGGGGGTTAAAAAATGAAAAGAAAAGAATCTGAAATTTCTATTTCAGTATCTAGTGGCAATATCTTTGCTGATCTGGATTTGCCTAATTCAGAAGAATATTTGGTAAAAGCAAAATTAGCTTATGAAATTAGTCAATTAATTAAAGAAAAAAAGCTGACCCAAAGCAAAGCTGCAGAACGGTTGGGCATTGATCAACCAAAAATATCTGCCCTTTTAAAGGGAAGACTTTCGGGATTTTCTATTGAAAGATTGTTTCGATTTTTCGCGATGCTTAATCAAGATATTGAAATAGTCATTAAACCACATAAAGATCGTAGTAAAAAGCATCCGATCCCACATATTAAAGTGATTTATGCTGCTGCTTAAAAAAATTACGCCAAGCCACGCCAAGATGGCGCCACTCACGAAATAGCAGCGATGACACTTCTGACAAGTCTTGTCCAATACAAGATGAGTCTGAACGAGGGTATTGATTCTAATACAAATGAGTCTGAAGGGAATGATCATTTGTGGAGAGGACTCGCTTATCCAGCAAAGGGCAGGTTATTATCCCCGCGCACGAATTTTATGCATGCCACTCATAACAGTTTTTGAAAAAAAGTTCAAAAATAACGACTTGTTAAAAAAGGCGTCATGGACACCCGCACTTCTCGGCATTCAAATTTTAATCAATGTTATTATAATTTTCCGACGATGTGGTTTTAACCGGTGTTCCCATAGAAAAATCCCTTGCCATGTTCCTAAGGCCAATTTACCGTCGATAATCGGCACTGAAACAGCAGTTTGAGTCAATGCGGTTCGCACGTGAGCGGGCATGTCATCTATTCCTTCAACTGTATGCTGAAAAATGCTATCTCCATCCAGCACTAAACGGGACATGAAGGCTTCTAAATCTTTTAATACAGTCGAATCCCAATTTTCCATAACCAGCAGAGAAGCACTCGTATGGGGAATAAAAATATGACAAAGACCGGCATTAATATCGGATTTTCCCACTATGGCGCTAATTTGTTCATCGAGGCTATAAAATCCCCTATGTTTGGTCAAAATTTCCAAAATTTTTTGATGGGCCATATGATCTCATTCAATTTGAGTATCCATTCATCAGCAGAGAAAGCTGATTTTAGGATATGCCAGTTTATCATTAAAAGTGGTTCTATCCTCCAAAATTTCTTTAAATTTTTTTGATGCGACTAAATTTCTCAATGACTGAGCACAACTTATGGCCTCATAAAATTTGCAGGTAATAGGATTACGTTTATAGGAGAAGAAATAAAACACTTTAGATTTTTTTTCTGGGCGATTAAAAACAATATCTTTTAATGCGGTAATACATATTTCTTCCATATCCGCATATTTACGCCGAAACAGTTCTTGCATTTTTAGAATCCCAATCGGAATACAGCCTTTACTTAGCCAATATTTATTATCAAAAATCAAGTCTTCCAATTGTTTTGGTATCTTAGTTGCTGGGATTATCGTTTGCTTCATGGGTTTTATCTCCAGGTAATGGCCTAACTTGAGAATTACCAAAAAAAAGAACTTAAGTCAAGATATAGTCGTTCAATTTGATCTAATCTATACCCAAAGCGTTTGAATTTCCGGTTTTATTCATCCCATCTTGGGGCTATCTTTAAACGAATGAGCTTTAAAAAAACGCTTACATAGAACAACTATGCGCGCATTTTTTTAAAGCTCATTCGTTTAAATCTAACCCCAATCTGGGCGAATAAAACCGGAAATTCAAACGCTTTGGGTATAGCATACGAGCACGGTGTATTTAGAGTTATTGATTGAGATTATTTGCTCCCAGACGATTGTGAATTGGGTGATAGACTTGAAACCGACGTGCTGGGTTGATTTAAAGCTGATCGTCCTTGGGAGAAAGTGCTACTGCTGTTTTGAAAGAAATTATCTCTATTTCCGAAATATGAAACATGGGATTTCTTTGCCAAACTTTTTTTAGGTTTAGACGCTTTGCCAGCAGAAATTTTAGATTTAGAAGGAAAATTTTCAGTGAAAAACGCTGATAGTCCGGGATGTTTATTTTGCATATGTGTTTTTAAACTACGATGAGATGCATACTCCTTGTCGCATTTAAATCCTGGACAAGGAAAGAGTTTGTTACTTTTAATATCTGTATTCTCATACTTTTTCTCTTTATCTGCTACCATAGCGAGCAGATCAAGAGGAGAGGATAAATCGTCAGCTGGTGTTGAAGTAATTATGGTATTGTTCTTGTTTTGGTGAGAACCACTCGTAAAATAAGGCTGAGAATTATTTTGAGGAATAGGAAAAAAAGGGTGGATAAATCCAGAAGGGAATAGCATTTGTGGATACGTTGTTTGATTAAATCCTGGTAATGAAGTAAAAACCAGAGGTGGAGTTACAAATAACGTGCCAGGTGAATGAAAAACTGGTATCGAAACAGTTGCGGGTTGAATAGGGGGTTCCTCAGGATTGATTTGTTGCGGATTGTTTGTAAAAGCAAGAGGAGGCTCGTTTTGGAAATTAGAAGGCATAAACCCAAAGGGAAATAATGTTTTCAGATTCTGACTCTCGTTCAGTTCTGGCGGGGAAAAAACAAGAGGAGGGATTGCGAATGACATGGCTGATGAGTTGATAGGTGGTGTCGAAATAGTTTCTGTCGGAATAGGTATGTTTATGTTTCTATCGCTTTCATCAAATTTTCTTTTATTAGCTCTCATCGTGCCTTGTAGGGTATGAAACTCAGGGTGTTGTTTTGCTGTGTGGATTTTTAAATTGAAATTGTCTGCATATCCCTTCTCACACACTTGACAAACATAAGGTTTTTTATTCGTATGAGCCTGAGTATGTCTGTCCAAAGCCCATTTCTTGTTAAATTTCTTATCACACAAAGGCACTTTACAAGCAAGTTTTAGGATGTTGAAGTGTACTTTTTCAATGTGTGCTGTTAGGTTCGGTTTTCTTGTATAACTTTTTCGACAGTCTAGACAGCTATGCTTATCCTTGGCATGGCTAATGAGGGGCATATATTCCAGAAGTCATTAAATTAGAAAGCGGAGCAGGTTCGTTTATCGAATCTCGGTTTAAGCTCGGCAAATCCAGGTTGTTTGAAGAGTTTGTTAAAATAGTAGAATTAGGTGGTTTTTCTGTATTTATGGTATTAAACATATGTAATCTCAAGTTAGATAGGGGAAATTATAAGAATCATCTTAAAGTATGTACTTAAATTACTATTGGTTCAATTATTAGACATTAAAATAAAATTTTTGTCAAGAAAAGTTTAGACGACCGGAAGGCAAGCAAAAATCTTTTAAAGATATGGAAAGAGGGGTTATCAAGGGGGCAAGGAAACAGATAAAGAGAACGAAAAAATGATCAGTCTTGATACGAATTTGTTAGTGCGGCTATTGACGAATGACAATAAAGCGCAAGCTAGATATGCTGCAAAATTGATAGAAGATCATTCTGTTGTTAATTTAATGGATTTTTTAAAAATCTGCTATGCCATGGGATAGGTGATGGGGAGTGAACGCTCGAAAATCACGGTATTGCATTTCGTTTTAAATTGGGTTTAAACTACCAGCGTCCCGGACAAGTGTATCGAGCACTTGCCGGAACTCACCACCAAAGTTCGTTCTTTTACGGAGATACTTTAATGGCTAGTGATAGCTTATCAAATTTTGTCGTTCTTTTGAATCGCCAATTCCGGCGGTGCGAATTTCCATTTTGCCAGCGTATTTTGCTGCACCAAGCAGGTGCGGTTTGCTGCTGCCTATGGAAAAAGCGGCAGGTTGTAAGTGATTCCCCGGTCGTGAGCCAGTGCATGGGTCAAGGACCCGCCCGTGTGCTGGTGGGTGGCTTTTTGGGGTCCATTTAAAAGGATAAAATTTATGAGGAAAGAACATTTGTCATTAATTTCAGAAAACATCATCCAAACCCAATGTCATCCCACGTGCAGGCGTGGAATCCGGCCTCTGAGTTATGCGGGCTCGCCACCGAATGGCGGTGGTGGGAAAAATAAACAGGAAAATATTTTGATTGTCGAAGATAATCCCATGGCACGTATGGCATTGGAAAATATTTTAGTAAAATTAGGCGAAGCATTCGATATCGCGATCGATGGGGAACAAGCGATCAAAAAAATTAAAATTTATCATTATCGATTAATACTGATGGATATCTCTTTGCCCAAAAAAGATGGTTGTGCCGTAACCAAAATGATTCGAAATTTGGAAGAGAAACATAATTTGCCGCCGGCTTATATCGTTGCGCAATCCTCGCATTTAGATGAAACCGTAGAAAAAGAATGTTTAGCAGCCGGCATGAATGTTTGTTATCACAAACCGCTATCTTTAGAAATCATTGCCAATTTGCTCAAAATCATTAGCTGTTTAGTGTAGATATTACTCCTAAAGTTTTAACCGCCAGCAATTTTACAAGCTGGCGGTTAAAATTTTTGTTAAGAACAACGCCCTAAGGAGGATGAAAGATGATACAAAATAGCAACCCTGATCGTATTTTGCTAAGTAATTGATTATTTTTAATTCACTTTAAATCGGTTTTTTATCGTTAATATAAATTTAAGATAATTTTAATAATCCATATTTATACTGTAGAAAATAACAAGAGCTATTAAAATGAAATTTAACGGTAAGGACACTTGGGATAGGTTTCGTAAAGGGTACTCAGAAACGAATAAAAAAGTAGCCGTAGAAAGGCTGGTAAACGGTAAAGGTGATTTTTTTGGCCCTGTTGCTGAGCTTAAATTAAATGCATTAAAATCTGCATTGACTGAAGGTAAGTTTTCAGCACCTATTTTTAAAGCCTCCGATTTGCGTAACATGGCTGTTTCTTTATATTGGTCAAATTCTATTACCTTAGAGCAAGCGACAACTCTACTACAGCGCTCTCAATGGACTTTCGAAATTTTGGCTATTTTACCTGCTTTAAATGAAAAAAAAGAACTTTCTGAGAGTTTTAACTATTTTCTGGATAGTTTTGTTAACTATTCTTTTTTTAAAATCCTCAGTGATGAGGATAAGCAAAAATTAGTAGCGTTATTAAAATTTTTACCAAAATCAGAACTGTATTACTACAAATTAAGCGCTGAAAATTTTATAAAAGAACATAAAGGAGTTTATTATAAACAATCTATCGAAGAAAAAAGCAAATTATTAAGATTAAATTTTTCTGCTCAGATGATCGATGGGCAAGGCATTTTCTACGTTGATGATCAAACGGGAAAACCCTGCTTGATCTTTTTAAGTGCGGGGATGGATAATGCTCTGAATATTGTTAGATTTGGAGCAGTCAACGCCATACATCTCTTGCCTACTTGTGGTGTTCTATCCCCCTCTGATATTTTTGACTATTTGTATTTTTACCGTGCTCGCCCCGCTCCACTTAAGCATTCTGAAACACAAACCGGTAGAGAAGCTCACAATTTTAAAGATGTTACTTTTGATATTTTATGGTGTCATGATAATGCCCATCGTCTGGATGGGTCAGCCATTCCTTTGCCCATATTCAGGGCGCTGCTTATTTCAGTCAAGTTATTTGAATTTGAAATAAAAAAAGATATTAAATCAGGCCTGTCAAGAGAATCTTGGTATGTCATAGAGGGAGGCTATCTTTTTTTTTCCAGAAAAAATAAATGGACGCCTGAGCGTTTTAAAGAGAATGCTTTTAAAGCAGGAGAATTGGGTTATTTATTCTTTGCGTTTCTGAGTTACGAAGTGCAAGACTTTAAAATTGTAAATTACGTTACACCATTTTTTCAAGAACCTAATTTTCCATCTGTATTTGGTGTGATAGTTATTCTGAATTTAATAAAATATGATTACATTTTTTCAAAATTGGGTATTGATATTGATTTTCAGTTTTTTAAAACTATAAAAAACAGCGAAGAAAAATTTTATATGGATAAACTATTAGATCCAGCTGATAATTTTTTACAATGCTATCTTTTTATAAAAAGCCATTACCACTATATAGAAAACGATCCCACGATAATTCAAATTTTTAAAATTTACAGAATTATTTTTCTAAATGAGGCCTTATTTCAATTAGAGGAAAAATTTTCTGAATCTGAAAAAACTGACTTTTCTCTTTTTGTTCCAACAATCTTATCAACCAATTTTAACGTTAAATATTTAAAAGATATACATTATAAGAAAATTTCAAAGGATGACTTTTTATCGCATTCTCACGTATATCAAAACGGTATTTATTTAACGGATCAGGAGCATAAAAGTTCATTTCTTGATTTTGATTATTTTAAAAATAGATCTCAAGAGGATGCGCGGTTGATCGTAGAAGGCAATACGATTGAGCAATCTATCACGCATTGTGATGGTGACGAAACCACTTTGAATATAGCGCTTTATCACGGCAATCTAACCATTGCCATTAATTTAATAGAATCGGGCGCCAAAATTACCAATCCCAATAATCTTAATATAGAAGGTAAACCCTACATAATAGCCGCCGTGCATCAATCTGAAAAAATATTAAAGCATTTATGTGAATACAAAGATCTAAATGTTAATGTTCAATGGCAAGGGATGACTGCTTTGTATCAGGCCGCATTTTTGTTCAATCAGGCTATGGTCTGTATACTGATCAAGGCGGGGGCTAAAGTACCAGATCCCAAATTGACTCAGCAAATTCGGATGTTGTTTTTGTTAGACAATGCGATGACTTATGCTTCTCAATTAGAAAAAGACTCTAAATATGGTGCAAAAGCCAAGGTTCATAAAATACATCAAGCTGTAGAACGAGCTGAAAAAGCGATGATCAATGGTCTTGCTAACACGGTAGAAGATTTATTAAATTTTAAAGATTCGGATATTTCCCTTAAAGATGCGATTAACGCCCCTAGAGTGCTCCTTAAAAGTAATGCAAGTTCCAATCTGGTCAATAATTTTTATACCTTTCTACCCCCATCAACCAGAGAAACGTCAGGTACGCCAGATGGTGTCACTGATGACGTGGATTTGCTAATTTATGGTTAATTTAAGGAATTTTTCTAAAAACCTGTAACAAGAGAGTTGACAAAACAAAAATTTATTGTATTGTAAAAAGATAAATTTAATAATTCATTAATTAAAAAAGGCGAGGGTTATGCATAAAAATTTATTTAAATCGTTAGCTGTCGGGTTTTTGGCTTTATCTTCATTGTCGCTAGCTTATGGGCAAGGTGCGGAATACGCTACAGTAAGCATTAATAATCAACTGGACGTTACGTACAAAATTAAGTTTAAGCATTCTGGCAATAGCTTTTTTCCTGAGTCATCTACAATTCCATCTGATGAAGACGTAACTATTACAGGGAATTTTTACCCAGATAGCGATCCGGAGGATTTAAATCAAGCAGAGTTTACTTTATCGGCGGACCCTAATAATCCTGATTGCAAAAGTAACTCGCAACAAGCGTTAGGTCATTGTTACGATGCTACATTTACCTACTCTAAATATTTGCCAGTCCCACAAGTTGATATAAAGGATAATTCTCAGCCTTGTACAGAAAATTGTACTATCGAATATGATCCAAGCAACCGTAATGATATTAAGGTGACTATTAACACGAGTAATAAATAAAGTTGTCATAAGCTATACGTTTTGTGCAGCTATCCATGCCATTGATCATCGGGCGAGTTGATCTCACGGAAACCTTGAAGCGACAGCTTCACCGAGCGTGGAATTCCGAACATGTTGATCGATACGATCCCCGGGAAGATGTCCTCGGCGTGGCCGGAGAAATTGTTTGCATGAAAGAGCGGCGGCAAAATGCCAGAACAAACGATAGTCGAGCTCGAACAAGAGCGCAATTAAGGCGGCGGATTTTTCTGTGCGATCGTTCTCGATATAAAGGAGGGGGCGATGGCGGGCGAGCGTCTCGCGGGCGCCCTGCAGCACTTCGTTTTCCATACCCTCTACGTCGATTTTCAGCAGATGGCAGGAGGGTAGCGCCAGCGAATCGAGCGAGCAGGCAAAAGTGGACGTTCCCCTCTACAAGGTGAATAGTTACAAAATATTTAACGCGTTGCTGGTGATTAATACCAGCCATTTAAGCGCTGCTGATTTGCTGCTTACCCTATAAGTCGCGTAATGACCAGGTATTAATATTACGTTAAGTTAGAGTTGATAAAATTTGTCTATAAAATAATTTATTTAGATAAATATGCATAACATCAATGAAAAAGATAAAAGCTTAGAAAAAATCATTGCTGAACCTGGGATAGAAAAGACGGTAGGACAGATTTTGTTGCAGCAGTTAACTGCTAAAGACAGCCAACAAGGAATTCAATCACTGCTTTCTATCATACAAAAAACCAGTTTAGAAAATCAGAAAGCGTTTATCGAGTCTTACAACGAATTATTTGCTAAAAACGGCAATGCATCCGAGATTAAAAAAGCATATGCGGAATATGCTAAACAAGCGGAAACCATTCAAATATTACAAAATCAATGGATTGAAAGCAAAAAAAATATTTATGAAGCCATCGATTTCCACAAAGCCGCGTTAAAAACTGCAAAAAATTCGAAAATTAGAAAGCGCATCAAAAAAGAAATCCGCAAATTAGATGATCAACTAAAAACAATTAATAAAAATTTTAAATCACAAGTTGTTCATAATAAAAAATTGTTTGATCAGAGTAAAAAATCGATATTAACCGAGGCTTTAAACACAGCTTTTGTAAAACTTCAAGGAAATTTTAACCAGTTAGATCCCGCTGCCGAAGGACACGACGCCAAATTAAGGAAATGGGTAGAACCTTTCTTTAAATCACCCCCGGGCTATATTGGTGATTTATTTAATGCGCCCATCGTTAAGCTAACCGGGGATAATCCAAGTTTATTAGATTTGCGCAATGCTTTTGAGAACAACACCAAGATTGCGGATTGTCTTTATGTTTCCGGAAAAATGGGTGGCGCTAATGATCCTGGGCGGTATGGCGGCAATTATTTAAGATGCTTTCAAACAGCGGATGGAAAAATCCATACCCAATTAATTTTCTTTAAGCAAGCCACCGACCATGGCTTAGCGAATCAACGCGAAAATATGTCTGAGGTTTTAGCCGGACACATTATGAATGGTTTGGCCGGAAACATTGCGGCCAGCATTATTTTAGCAAAGCCAAATGATTTACCGGGTAAAGATACCCTGGCTAACCCGGATGAAGTCTATGTGGGTTCTTTATTTTTTCACGAATTCACGGATATCCACAAAAAATCTCATCAAGTCATCAGTCAGCCCGCGGGAAAACGTGGAAAGGGTACTTTTGGTGGACAGAATATTAATAATCCGGTGTTAGGCAACCCTCACTTTCAGACTGGATTTAATCGATTGGTTCAAGAAGAAAAATTGGATGTTGCGAATTTAGCCAAAGGCATCATGTCGTCTCTTTTAGTGGGCAACTATCAAATCCACACAGAAAATGTGGGGGTTGCTAAAGTGGGCCAGAAAAAAGAATTGGTCACTTTAGATTTTGGCGGTGCATTTCGCCGCTTATTTAAGAAAAAAGGAGCTTTTAAAACTCAAGAACAATCCGGCCAGTTTCCAAAAGCCGTATTACCCTACCTTACCCAGGGACGCAAATATGACGCTTGTTATTTGCTGGCTTTTCCGCAGGAAGTTCGCGAGTCTAAAGAATTTATTCAAGGCATCGAAGCGGTTGCCGACTTCAATCCTGAAAAATTATTCGATATTTTGGAAAAAGCCATTGATTATACCATCCACTATTATGGCGAAAAAACCTTTATAAAAGACTTTGCTCGTAAGTTAGACACTACCCGGCAGGAACTAGACCTGCGTTCTGGCACAACTCAGCAAAAAATCGACAAAACTAAGCAATTTTTATATTTCCGGTTGTTGTCCAGGCAACTATCGCTAAAACATTTTGCATTAAATTTAAAATTAAAAAATCCAAGCTTCGATATAAAAACAACACTGGCAGATAATCCGATTTATCATAAATATCAAAGTCTGGATAGCAACGAAAAATTTGTGCAAATCGTCACTGAAGCGAATGCTTTATTGAATTGGATAAAAGAACAAAATTTGCCTGAACTAAAAGCTTTGGAAGATTTTCTCAATTATGCCTTGTCCGACGATAATTATGATCTCACGCAAAAAGATGATCAAGATATTCTGATCCAAGCGATGAATGAAATTCATCAAAAAGTTCGCCAATACCATCCGGATTTATTAAAGCAACTACCTATGTTGGAAGTTGCAGATTCTCCGAAAAAACATCCATTAACGATTGCTCATGAACGTACGCGGCATGAGATTAAATCCACTGAACACAAAGTTTCCGATGGCGTCAAACAACTTTATCAATTAGCGCAAGAACAATTGCGTGAAGGAAAAATAAATTACGATTCTCAAGGTATTGCTTCATTTAATTTTTCGAGAGAACAATTACCCATAGAAATTTGCGAAAAATTTCCTAACGGATTAAATGCGGGATTAACCATCCATCTTTTTAAAGAAGATTTTATTCGTGTGCCGCCTATTCGCCATCTATTGCAAACTAGAGCGCAATCATTGTGTGCGGCGGCTGCTCATTTGTATAAAATAGAATTAAATTATTCCGGTGTTTCGCCAGAAAAATTAACTCAATTGATTGCGTCAGCCGCGGGTGATATAAATTTACTGACACAGTTGGTAAAAAAAGAGGTTCAAAATGTTATCAGTGATGCATTAGATCAGTTATTTGCAAAATATTGTCTGCAATATGAAGTTGAGAATACTCAAAATAACTTGATTGCCTTTACAAAATCTATTATGCAGGAATCCGCTCAAAATCGCGCAGATTGCCGCAGTATCCTTACTTTTAACCATGATTCTCAGCATTTTTCTTTTGATGAAGGCGGGCGTGTTGCCTCCCATCGCAGAAAATTGGGTGACGCCGCCGCTAATCTGAGTTGGGTCTGCGACGGTTATTTCGATGAAAAAAACAGCCAATGTTCTGTCACTCACTCTTTCATCAAGCATGCCTCGATAGCGCCGCTTAAACTCACCGAAGGCGCTTCTTCCATTGATGGTTGGATGGATACTTACAGCAAAGCGATCGAAGTTATTAAGCGCATGGCCCTGGTCCGTCAATTTGGCCGATCGGCACAAGAAGCTGAACAACCGATGGAGATAGACTTTAATTATTTGTTGCTAACCACTTTGGCTGGCGATCAACAAAAACAATTGCAAAGTTATTTGCACATCAAACGCGCGCTACAAGCGTTGGATGGTGTAGCATTAACCTTTGATTTAGGCGCAGGAAAGCCAACTAAAGTTCATGTTAATGCTTCTGTGATGAATGTTGGTATGAATATGCTGCAAAATTTTCGTGTCTTTGCGAAGGCGCAGAAAACTTTAGCCCGTGAAAATCGCAAATCTTATCAGCGGCTCACACAAGCGGTGCGCGAATATCCCTTAGAAATTGTGACCCAAGATCAAAGTTTTCAAAAAATGCTGAACTATTTACGTTTTAGTAGTCAAGCTAGTTTGTCTGAAGAAATGGAAATGAATAAAGATAAAATGCTGAGTTCAGAGAAGCAATTACGCATACTGAACAAGCGTTTCCGGGAAAATTGGCATCTTTATAAAAAAACTCAGGATGGCAGTGAAGAACGCAAAGTTATGCGAGAAATACTGACTGATTTGCGCAAAGGCATCAAAAAAGAAAACCAAATTTTAGATAAAGCATGGCGCAAGCCATTAGAAGAAATACAAAAACGCGCGTGGCATAACCAGAAAGCTAAAATGTCCGAAGCACTGGCATATTTGCAAAGTCCAGCGGGTAAACAACAACTGGAAAAATTAAAAGACAACGAACTTCAAGCAGTCAATGTCTATATTTTAAAAGCCAAAATGGATGATTTGTATTTTAGCGGTCAATATTTAGAGCCAAAATCGGCCGCTATTTTTAACGCTTATTTTTTACTGACTGAACGTATGACCGGCATAATGAGCAGCGCTGGATGTAAAAGCGCTAACGATCGTACGGCTATTATCCGCGTTATGATGGCTGTTCTCAGTCCAAACCCCCATATTGAAGAGTTGCATTTGCTCTCGCAAATGAGCGCGGATTGGATGTCAAATGGCAGTATGTTTTCTTGCATCAATGATACTGCGGGTGGTACGCCGAAAGTTTATAACAATCGCCTGCTGCAAGGCACTAATAATTTCAGCTACTTAGCAGGAGCAGAATTAGCGGATAGTGCGGAGTTTGGAAAATTTGCTTCGCACAAGCTACTCGAGCATCCGGAAAAAATAGTTGCTAAAAAAACAGAAGGTGCTAGTATCAACCGTATGGGGCTGTTTTCACGGGGGTTGGTCACGAACAAACGTGCGTCTATATCACTTGCTATCGAAACACTGTGTCAACGAATCGAAAGCCAAAATGCACAAGAAAGTCAAAAAGATTTCAGGTCTTACAAAAAAGATGAATTGGCCAATGTGATTTATCGGTTGGCGGCAGACCAGCAACAAATTAGCGGTTTTTTAAAACAAGAAAATATCACCCATGATGATCGGGAACGCTTAACCCAAACGTTACAAAATTTAGGGAAAACTTTAACTGAGCGAACCGAAATGCACAGCACACTGACGATGATAGAGTAATTTATGAAACAGACTGAAATTTCCGGCAGGGCCCATTGGAGCTCGCGTCAAAATTATTTATTAGTGATGATTGGTGCGATTGTCGGGATTGGCAATTTTTTTCAATTCCCATTTTTTGTTCACCAATACGGCGGCTTATTTGTTTTATTTTTTTTACTGATTGAATTCGCCATTGCATTACCATTGTTAATGGCAGAACTGTTTATGGGCCGCCGCGGCAAACAAAATCCGGTGGGTACTTATGAAATTCTTGCCTTTGAATCCGCCAGTCAATCCTCCTGGCGTTGGTTGGGTTGGCTGAGCGTTTTAGTGGCTTTTTTAGCCTTATCCTACTATGTGGTAACGGCTGCTTTTCCGGTGGGCTATTTTTTTAAAAGCATTGGCTTACTGTATGCACAAAATATTTCGCCCATTGCGCAAACGTTGGCGCAAGATATTTTAGCCACGCATTTTTTTGAACTTGAGATTTGTTTGCTGGTTTTTTTAGTTTTAATCATGTTGGTGGTAGGTCGCGGCATTAATCGAGGTTTGGAAGGTATTTCCCACATCACCGTGCCTATTTACTTGATCATTATGCTGATTTTAGCGATTTACACCATAACAACCGGTAATTTTGCTGCCGCTTGGCGCAAATTAACCGATATAACTCCAACGGCGCCGGTCTTTACCATTTTCTTTACTGCCTTAGCCTTTGCTTTCTTAAAATTGAAAATTGGCATGGGTAGTATGGTGGTCTATGGTTCTTATTTGCCTTATTCTGTGCGCTTAGGTAAATCCACGTTGATTATTCTAGCGGTTGACTTGCTCACGGCTTTTTTAGCGTATTTTACCATTTCGCCACTGATCTTTAGTGTTTCATCGGCAACGAGCATGGAATTAAATAATCACAGTATCATTTTTGTTTTTAGTCATGTGCCGCATGGTTTAATTGTGGCTGTTTTCTTTTTCTTGGCTGCAGCTCTGGCGTCATGGACTAGCATGGTTGCCATGGCTGAAACTTTAACGGTCACCCTAATTGAGCGCTTGGGATTGCGCCGTTTTTCTGCATCCACTTGGGTGGCGGTAGCTGTTTTGTTGATGGGTACCCTAGAAGTTTTCTTACACACTACTTTATTTCAGGTTAAATTTTTCGGCGCAATGGATTTCAACCATATTCTTAGAAATATAGTCGCCGTCCTTACCCTAATTTCAGTATTTTGCATTGCCATTTTTGCCGGTTGGGTGCTTAAAGCTTCTATTGCGCAATCGGAATTACAATTTAAGCCCATTGTCTATCGCTTATGGCGGTGGCTGGTACGCTATGGAGCTCCGTTTGTTATTTTACTCATTGCACCAGCCTTGGCATGAGCCAAATCAGTAAAATCAATTTTAGTGTGCAAAAAAAATTAAAATTATAACCACCAAAATAGGTTTTATTGATTTGGTGTGCAGAATGGACTAGACTATCATTATGGATAAATTCATTGGCCGCCAGCTGTCACTGGGGGTGTCCCGCGCTACCTTGAAGAAATTCATCCCGAATTAACAGCAGAAGAAAATATTTATCGATTATGTTACCAACGCGAAGGAGTTTTATTTAGCGAATTCGAAGACATATTTGCTGATTTATTTCAGAAACGTAGTCAAAGATACAAAGAAATCATTCATTGTCTGGCAGATGGAAAAACAACTATAGATGAAATTGCCAAAGCCCTAAACCGGGAAAAAGGCGGAGATTTAAGCAATCTTTTATCTGATCTTACTCAAGATGGTTTTGTCAGCAGAGACTATAGCTGGAATATTAAACAAATTAAGACTGGAAAAATTAGTCGCTATCGCTTAAGCGATAATTATTTAAGATTTTATTTAAAATATATCTTACCGAACCGGCGTCTGATTGAAATAGATGAAATGCCAGCCTTACCCAATAACTGGGAGTCCATTTTAGGATTACAATTTGAAAATTTGGTGATCAATAATCGCAAAACCTTGCATCGATTATTAAACATACCGCCTACAGAAATTGTTATGAGCAATTCCTATTTACAGACAGCAACTAAACAACATGCAAAATGCCAAATCGATTATCTAGTGCAAACTCGGTTTAATACTTTATACGTATGTGAAATCAAATTTAGCAAAACTGAAATTGGTAGCCCAGTAATTAATGAAATGCAAGAAAAAATTTCAAAATTAGTGATTGCTAAGGGATTTTCTATACGACCTGTATTAATTCACGTTAATGGAGTTTCTGAACAAGTACTTAACGCAAATTTTTTTGCAAACATTATCGATTTCAGTGATCTTTTATCGAAAAAAGAACTTTAGACAAGTCTGGATTAGGCGGTTTCACTTCCGACAGAGTTTACTAATCCATTGTTAATTTAGTGAATTTTTTTGAAAACCTGTTATGGGTGACACTGATTGTCCAGGTCTTGTTTTCTCGAAAATTGACCAGCTCAGAAAAAAGATAAAAAATTTTATTCATTTGATATTTTTTTAATATTTCTTTAATATTTCATAATTATATTTCCGCTTAGAGTTTTTTGTTGATTTAAGAAGGAATATTCTATGAGGTACAAAAGAAAACGCGAGAACAGATTCGTAGATGGGTTCACACGGAAAAAAAGTAATCTTTCTTCAAAGGAATGGATAGCTCTCAGAAGAAAAATCGTCAAGCAGAATAATTGCATAAATGACCCTGCTGAAGATGTTGGTTTTGTACTACAGCTTACAGAAAGAATTATGGATCCTGAAATACGGGGGGAAATATTTGATGAATACAAGGAAAATTTTAAAGATAATAGCTCTAATCGAAAAATATTATTAAACGTAGGAGATGCCTTACAGCATATCGCGTCTCCCACAAGGCTACAAATTCAACAAGCATTCGCGGAAGTAACAAAAAAGCAACGCAAAACTAACGAAGCTGAATCAAAGATCCATGAAGTTCAATTGGAAACAAAATCACTTACTCCATTAGATATACCTATTGTACCAATCATCAATCAAGTTCAGACCCAAATACAAAATCCACAAGCTTTACAGATTCAAAATGTTCTCCATGTTCGATCTCTAATCGCAGCCGCCTTAGAAGAAAGAATGAAGATTAAAGAGAAAGCTCGGGATGAACTTGAAAAATACCGAGATAATTTAAATAAGATCCTAAAATACTTAGAAAATGAATATGGCAGCGTTACTCAGAACAGAAACTCTACTGAACGGGAATTCAAAGGTGTAAAACTCTCCAAAGAGGAAAGCCTCTTGCGGGAAATCAATTATTTATGGAGCAAAATAGATCGTTACAAGTTTAATTTTAGCACTGAAAAATATACATTAGTACGTTCAGTGGAAATTAAATCCGGATCTAAAATAAATCGCTCAAGTTTATTTGGAAAATCAGTAACATTCTCCGTTGAAGATCTAACAACAAAGAAAAGTCAAGCTGATTTCGAAACTGATTTTAATAGATATAAAATGGAGGATAACAGGTTTTGTGCTTGGTTAAATATGCTAAAGGAATCCAGTTACATTATTAAACCTGACTTTGAGCTATTCATGATGGCGCTTGAAGAAGCTACTAAGTCAATACAGTCGAAAGATGATGCGGATAGGCTCAAAAGCAACTTCAATGCTATGCGAGATAAATATCTATCGGAAAACTCTAGTCGTATAGACATATCCTTAACATCGGTGTTTAATGATACGGTTAAGGTTCCATCAATAAAATTGCCGGAAAATATCGAAAAATTATGTGTCGAACTAGATCGCTTAGGAATACGTCACAAAACAAGAAGTTTGACTAGTAGTAAATAAAGTTGTCACGCGTTCATGAGAGTGTCAAATCCGACGGTATTAATTAAGTAATTGATATCCGCAAACTGCGGGCGTAAGCCCGTAACATTACGCGATGGGGAAATCAAACAGAGAAAATACCCCCGCGCGTCAGCCCGGGGTATTTTATTTTTGTTTTCAAACTCTGTTATGGGTGACACGCACACTTAAAATAACTTTCCAAAATTACGGTATTCCCAACAGCAGATAATCCCGTTAAATTTTCTCGATGGGATTAAATATCATCAGTTTTGCTTTAGGGTTGGCGGTTGTCGGCTTCTTTAGGCAGCTTTTGCCGCTCGGCGTCCTCGTTGGGTTAACCGTTTTATTTTTAATTTGCTTAATCTTTGTTTATAAAACTCATTTTAGAAAAATATTGTGGCCCATGTTTTGTTTTATTTTAGGGGTGACCTGGAACGATGCTTTATCGCTGCAGTGGCAAAAACATCGAGTCCATCAAGTCATGGAGGTTGAAATTGTGGGCGAAATTAGCACTTTGCCGGTGGATCATCTTTATTATACGGATTTTGAATTTAAAACAACGCAAATCGATCATCATCACCAAAATAAATACTTTTTGCTGAGTTGGCAAAAGCCACATCCGCCGCTTGAGGTGCACGATCAATGGCGGTTTTTCGTGCATATTAAGCCGCCGCATGGGCTTGCCAATTTTGGGCCGTTTGATCGATTGCGCAATCTATGGATTAAAAATATTCATGGGATCGGTTACATCATGACTAAAAAATCAGCCAGCAAGATTTCATCGCCTAAAATTTCAGCATTTTTGCCGAAGTGGCGCCAACAATTGCAACAAGAAATTACCGCTGCTGTTGCTGATCCAACGGCTGCTTCTATCATTACAGCATTAACCATTGGGGTGGAACAAGGATTGTCTGCAGATAGCTGGACGGTTTTGCGTAATACCGGCACGGTACATTTAGTCGTCATTGCCGGTTTGCATATCGGCATGATGGTGGCCGGTATGTATTTTTTGATAAATTTTTTATGGCGGCGCTGTTATAAATTCGTGATTCGCTATCCTGCACAACAAGCAGGAGCATGGGCGGCGTTAATTTTTGCCGGTTTTTATAGTGAATTAGCGGGATTCGGTGTGCCTGCGCAACGCGCGCTGGTGATGATCGCGCTCGTCATGTGCAATCAATTATTTTATCAAGAATGGAGCATGTGGCGGCGGCTGCTTTTGGCTTTTTTATTTGTGATTGTCATTGCCCCAGGCGTGTTATTTACGGCTGGTTTTTGGTTAAGTTTTTCCGCTGTGTTTTGGATAACCTATGCCTTATCCGCAGACTGGCGGCAGAAACCAAAATGGCGGCAATGGTTGCGTTTGCAATCCGCGCTGTATTTGGGTTTATTGCCGCTGACATTATATTTTTTCCAGCAATTTTCTTGGGTGTCTTTGATTGCGAATTTATTTGCGGTGCCTTGGGTTGGCTGGCTCATTTTGCCCTTGTGTTTATTAGCTGCATTATGCAACCCGATTGATCTGCCGATCAGTCAGTGGTTATTCAAATCTGCCGCATTTTTGTTACTGCCGTTATGGCATTATTTGAGTTGGCTGAGTAGTTTTCCGTTTTCGATTGCACACTATCCGTTAACGCAAATTTGGATTTTGTTGATCGTGCTGCTGGGTGTTGCTTGGATTTTAGCGCCGCCCACCATTTCTTTTCGTTGGTTAGGGATTTTAGGATTTCTACCGTTATTTTTTTGGCCGCTGCCTGCTCCGAAATCTGGAGAAATTTGGTTAACCGTACTAGATGTTGGGCAAGGATTGGCAGTGATTGTGCAAACGTCGCAACATATTTTAATTTATGATACTGGCCCGCATATTAAAGATGGTTTTGACGCCGGCGAAGAAATTATTACGCCATATTTACAACTTTTGGGGGCAAAAACGATCAACACTTTGGTGGTCAGTCATGGCGACAATGATCACAGCGGCGGCGCGTCGTATTTGTTGAATCACTGGCCTTTGCAACGATTTCTAACCAGCATTCCATCGATGTTCCCCAATACCAAAGCTGAATTTTGCCTGGCGGGACAAGCCTGGCAGTGGGATGATGTGCCATTTAAAATGTTAGGTCCGCCTTTAAATCTGCCCTATCAAGGCAACAACAGTTCATGTATTTTGCAAATAGGGCGGTCTGGCGCAGCAATTCTTTTGGTGGGTGATATCGAATCCAAAACTGAACAATGGTTGGTGAACCAATACGGAAAACAACTTCAAGCCAATGTCCTTGTCGCCCCGCATCATGGCAGCCGTACATCTTCTTCATCAGCTTTTTTAAACGCTGTACAGCCGGAATTTGCGCTATTTTCTTTAGGGTTCCTCAACCGTTTCCATTTCCCAGCACCCAGTGTGCTTGCGCGCTATCAACAGTTATCTTCAGGAATTTATTTAACCGCAGAAAACGGCGCTATCCGTATAAAACTATCTCCCAATAAGCCCGTAGTCATTGAACTGGCCAATCCACAGCGTTATTTTTGGCAAAAGTAATGCTATAATCGCCGTTCTATGAGTCAAAAGCCTGAAAATGGGATGCGCACTTACCGGCGCTTGTTGAAAGCCACCCAAAAATATTGGTTATGTTTTTTAATGGGGGTTATTGCCACCGCGGCCATGTCTTTGGTCGACGCAGGATTTGCTTGGTTAATCAAACCCATCATCGACAAGGGCTTTGTCAATCGCGATGTACATTTTATTCGAGTCTTGCCTATTTTAGTCATCCTAATTTTTTTATTCCGCGGCATTTTTGTTTTCTTATCCGCTTATTGTGTCACACGCGTGTCGCGCCAAGTGGTGATGGATTTTCGCCGGCAATTGTTTGTGCATTTTATGAAATTGCCGCATCGTTTTTATGATCGCAATAGTTCAGGGCAATTACTCTCTACATTAATCTATAATGTTGAACAAGTTGCACAAGCCAGCTCCACCGCATTGCTCACCATCCTGCAGGAATCTACTTTGTTGATTGGATTGATCGCTGTCATTATCAGCGTCAGTTGGCAATTATTTTTATTGTTTTTAATTATATTGCCATTGATTGCTTGGGTGGTGAAACGTAACGGAGCGCGTTTAAAGAGAATCAGCACCACCGTGCAAAAATCGGTGGGTGATGTCACCCGTCTAGCGGATGAAGTCATTCATGCACAATCCATTGTCAAATTGTACGGCGGAGAAGCAGCTGAACGGGAAAAATTTTTTCGTGCTACCAGAGCCAACCAGCAACGTGAATTAAAAATCGCAGTCGCCAACAGCATGGGGACCGCCATTGTGCAAATTCTTATGTCGGTGCTGATTGCCGTCGTTTTAATTTTTGCCACCATGCCTTCTTTGCATATCACCGCAGGCGCATTTGGTACGGTTATTTCTTCGGTGATTATGCTGTTACGCCCTATGCGCCGGTTAACCACCGTGCACAGTGTTTTGCAAAAAGGGGTGGCGGGGGCGGAAAGTATTTTTAAAGTTTTAGATGAAGAAATTGAAGAAGATAAAGGCGCGTATTGCAAAGAGCAGGTAGAGGGCGATATTGTTTTTTCACAGGTTTCTTTTTCGTATCAAAGCACACCGGTGTTGCAAGGTATCAGTTTTCATATTGAACCTGGAAAAACTGTAGCGATCAGTTGGACATTCCGGCGCGGGAAAATCTTCATTGATTAACCTTCTGCCCAGATTTTATCTCGCGCAATCCGGAAAAATTTTATTGGATGGTGTAGATATTCGTGATTACGAATTAAAAAATTTACGTCAACATATGGCCTTGGTTTCACAGCAATCGATTTTATTTAATGACACCATCGCAAATAATTTGGCCTATGGTTGCAAAAGCACGGTCACGCGCGCTGAATTGGAAGCAGCGGCCAAGGCCGCTTATGCTTGGGATTTTATTCAAGCCATTTCTGGCGGATTAGATGCGGTTATTGGAGAAAATGGGGTGTTGTTATCCGGCGGTCAGCGTCAACGTATTGCGATTGCCCGCGCTTTATTGAAAAAAGCGCCGGTTTTGATTTTGGATGAGGCCACAGCTTCTTTGGATACGCATTCCGAACGGCAAATTCAATTGGCGTTAGAGCATTTGATGAGTCAGTGCACAACGATTGTAATTGCCCATCGCTTATCGACTATTGAAAATGCAGATTGGATTTTGGTTTTAGATCAAGGTCGCTTGGTGGAGCAGGGCTCGCATCAGGATCTTTTAAAACAAAATGGTGCATACGCTGCTTTGCATCGTCTGCAATTTAAGGAAAAGCCTGTAGAAAATGTTAACACGAATTTGGTATGAGCCTGGCCATCTGCTGAGTTATTTGCTCTGGCCGCTCAGTTTAATTTTTCGCTGCATTATCTATTGCCGCTATTTTTTTTATAAAAAAGGCTGGTTAAAACAAACTATTTTTCCAGTTCCGGTGATTGTTGTCGGCAATATTACCGTGGGCGGCACAGGTAAAACGCCTTTAGTGATAGCGCTGGTAGAATGGCTGAAAGACAACGGCTGGAAACCCGGCGTTGTCAGTCGGGGTTATGGTGGCCGCAGCATCGTGTGGCCGCAGCAAGTTACAGAAGAGAGTGATCCGCATTTAGTTGGTGATGAGCCTTTACTGATAAAAAGAAAAACCCAGGTTCCCATGGTTGTCGGTCCCAAGCGGGTTGCAGATGTTAAACAATTATTGGCGCATCAATCTTGTGATGTGGTGGTTAGCGATGATGGATTACAGCATTTAGCTTTGGGAAGGGCCGTTGAAATTGCCATAGTGGATGGTGCATACCGTTTTGGCAATGGTTTTTGTTTACCTGCCGGGCCTTTGCGTGAACCTATCCGCCGCTTAAAAAAAGTGGATTTTGTTATTAATAATGGTGCGAAGTGCGCAGGGGAATATCTTATGGAGTTAAAACCTGCGCCCATTTATCAATTGCGTGATCCACAATGTTTTTTAGATCTCAATCAAATCAAGAAAACGGTGCATGCGGTTGCCGGCATTGGCCAGCCACAACGGTTTTTTTCTACTTTGCAAAAATTAGGTATTGTTTTTATTCCCCATCCTTTTCCAGATCATCATGTTTTCCGAAAAAAAGATTTGGATTTTGGTCCCGACAGTTTGATCATCATGACCGAGAAAGACGCCGTGAAATGTTTGGATTTTGCCGATGAAAACTACTGGTGCTTACCCGTTGCCGCAACGCTGGAATCAACTTTTTTTCAAGCACTATACAGCCGATTGCTGTCCCATAAATTTAACTCGAGTTCATAAACTAGCAAATTATCCCGATCCCGCTGGTTGTTGAGCGAGCCCGTTGCCGCCTGGCCGCAACGGGCTCGCTCAACAACCTAATGGGAGTTTGGTGCTTTTCGGTATTGTTTTTTTTGATATTTAATTTAGTAAACGAAGAAGATGATCTATTGGTAAAATACAGCAGGTGAGATTTGAAAACGATTGGCTAGTTTAGCGATTTGTTTGCTGGTTAGTTTTCTTTTTCCAGCTAAAAATTTTGAAACAAGTGATTGGCTGCCGATTTCGGGTAGATCTTTTTGGGTTAATTGATGCTCTTCCATGAGGAATTTTATAATATCAACAGCGGTGGTGCGTTTTAAGGAAAAAAGATTGTCTTCATAAATTTTTAGATTTCGTGCGATTAATTGTATTAAATTATTAAGATGTTTATCTTTTTTTGAAAACTTAAGTTAATCAGTTCATCTAATAAAGTGCGTTGTTTTAGATATTCAGATCTTTTTTCAGGAACTTTAGCAAAAGGTTCAACATATTGCCAATGATTTATAGCATTAACAGCGGTTGTTGATTTAATTTTTTTTTTGTCATGAAATGTCAAATTTTTTCCAATGGGTAGCAAAAAAATTGCTAGCTCAATTTTTTCTTTAGCAAATCATTTACTTGCTGTGGGTTGGCTTTGCCTTTGGTGGCTTGCATCACTTTTCCGACAAAAAATGCGAATAGTTTGTCTTTGCCGGCGCGGTATTGAGCAGTTTGTTCAGGGTTGTTTTGGATGATTTCATCGATTATTTTTTCCAGAGCGCCGCTGTCGGAGATTTGTTTTAAGCCTTTTTGTTCAATAATGGCGTCTGGATCAACGTCGTTTTGCCACATTTCGGCGAAAACTTGTTTGGCAATGTTATTTGAAATGGTACTATCAGACACGCGAGTTAATAATTTCCCTAATTTTTCTGCAGAAACCGGGGATTTATTTAGAGCGATATTTTCTTTATTCAAAGCTGCGGCCAATTCACCCATCACCCAGTTCGCAATGATTTTAGGTGAAGCCTGACTTGCCTTTATAGCTTTTTCAAAATATTCAGCGCTTTCAGGTGATAACGACAATAAACTGGCGTCATAAGCATTGAGCTGGTATTGATTTTGAAAGCGTTGACGTTTTTCCCAAGGTAATTCGGGTAAATCAGCGCGAATGGAGGCTAGCCATTCTGCAGAAACTTCGATCGGTAATAAATCCGGGTCTGGAAAATAACGGTAATCATGTGCTTCTTCTTTGCTGCGCAGCGAACGTGTCACGCCAGCATCGGCGTCAAATTGACGAGTTTCCTGGATAATCACACCGCCTTTTTCGAGAATTTCGGCTTGCCGTTTAATTTCATATAAAATCGCTTGCTCGATAAAACGAAAGGAATTTAAATTTTTCAATTCCGTGCGTGTACCAAATTTTTTTGATCCGGCGGGCCGTAAAGAGATATTCACATCACAACGAAACATGCCTTCTTGCATATTCGCTTCGCTGATTCCCAAATAGCGCACCAAATTGTGCAAAGTTTTCAAATAAGCGACAGCTTCTTTTGCAGAAAACATTTCCGGTTCAGAAACGATTTCCAACAAAGCCGACCCGGCGCGGTTATAATCGATACCCGAAACTCCGGACAAACCTTCGTGAATCGATTTCCCGGCGTCCTCTTCCAGATGTGCGCGCGTCAAATGAATGGTTTTTTCAGCGCCATCTTCTAAAACAATATTGAGCGCGCCCCCGCTGACAATCGGTAAATCAAACTGACTAATTTGATAGCCTTTCGGTAAATCTGGATAAAAATAGTTTTTGCGGGCAAAAATGGAACGCGGTGGAATGGTCGCGCCGATACTTAAGCCAAAGCGGATCGCCAATTTAACAGCTTCTTTATTCAGCACAGGCAATACCCCGGGCAATCCCAAATCGACGGCGCAGGCTTGCGTATTGGGTTCAGCGCCAAACTGGGTGGAAGCGCCGGAAAATATTTTGGATTTGGTCGCTAACTGCGTGTGTACTTCTAAACCGATAACCGTTTCCCATTTCATAATTATTTCCTAGCTAAACCTTCTCAGATTGCAGTTCTGCAATGATATTTATAATCGTGTAAGGGTCAAGACCTGTGGTTTTTGCTACCAAAGCAGGCTCAACTCCCTCGCGGAGCAGATTGTGCGCAATATGTATCTTCTCCTCACGGCTTCCTTGTTGAATACCTTGTTGGATGCCCATTTGTGTGTGTCTTTCTGCTAAAGTCATCGTCTTCTCTCCTATGTCTTTAGGCAACTCCGTAGCGATCAGTTCCTGAAATTGGCTTGTATCGCTGTCGCCTCGTTGATACAAATAATACAATAAACTCAGGATAAGTTCATCTCCTCCGTGCTGATCCTTCAGCGCTTTCAGTAGATCTATAAAGCTTCGCAACGCTGGTATAACATCGCGGTCGAAAATATGCTTCATCGCTAGGCTCATTGTTCCTGCCCACAACGAACTTCGCAATTCTTCATCAGGAATTTGATTGAGCTCGATAAGCTGGAAGGGTTGAAGTGCATAGCGATCAATTAAATCTGCTGGTGCCTGGATTAAGGCTTTGATATCACGAGGATAATACCAACGAGATCGGCCATTGTAGTATACGATCGTGTATACTAATGGCACAACTTTATATTGTTCCCAGTGCTGTTGCATAATTCCCGCTTCGTAACATAAAACTCGTAGGGGCATATTTTTTCGTGGTTTTGATTGATGTTCCACTAAGACAGCAATATAGGCCAGTTGAGTAGAATCCTTGAGTGGAACTCGATAGAGCATATCGGTGACTTGGCCTTTGAGATCGACACGATAGAATTTATCTTTGCAAACTTCGATAGCGCCCAGATCCATAGCCTCCAATAAATCACGAGGCAAATACTGCTGAAGAAGTTCTTTGGCAACTTGGGGATTGGACATAGACTTGATGAAAAAATCATCATGCGTTGCTGGATATGAATTGATTTTAGCTTTAGTTGCTGACAAGCGTATTTCTCCCTGAAAATATATCTTAAGACGGATGAATCATCTATCAAATTATCAATCTTGGCAAGAATGGAATAATCAAGAATAAAATAACCATATGTATAAACAAAAAAATTATACATTTTGGTTTAAATAAAACTACGCAAAAAAGTTTGCTTCGTACAAAAAGTTCTGATAAGGTATTACGTCAAGACAGTGCGGTTCGCATTGTCTCGGTAGGAGTCTCCATCTGCCGCCTGTGAAGGTTCTAACAGATGGAGACTTTTTGTAGCGTCCCGACGCAGTGGTACAACACCGCGGCGAGACTGGCCAAACCAACACTGGAGTTGATATGGTTGAAAGCATTGTATCCGATTCTTCGGATGTCGTCTTGTCATCGCATCGAGGTTTAAACACTTCGGAAATCATTGAAGATTGTCTAGAAAAAGCCAAAGCGATGTTGCAGATTATCGTGACGACGGACTTTGACATTTCGTCAGTGCCGTCCGAATCGCAACGTCAATATTTGTCTTTGCTAGATGATTTAGCCGATCTAGCCCATCGGCAATTGATGAAACTGCGGAAAATAAACTGAGAGAGGTAGACAGACGGTCGGGATTGTTTGCTTAAACAAATAATCCCGATATTTATCGTTTGAACTTGGCAAACCCTATGCGTCTAATCATGTTGGATTTGATTTTCGTAGCCGATAGAAAGGAAATACCATTTGATATTCGTATCCCTAATAAAGTAACGTTGAAAACATTTCAAGATACTCAAAAGGGAAAACGTTTGAAGCGGTATAAAACCCATGCAGACTTATTCGAGGATTTAGGGATATAACATTGCTCAATGCAATTACTACAAAAAAAAGAATAAAGCCGCCGCGTGGAGTTTATTGTTAATGTCGGGTTATTTGAAAGTAACTCGCGTGCGACGTACAGAAACTGGAGGCTATTACACTTTGGTTATTCCAAATCGAGAAGTGCGAGGTTTATACCGACGGATTATCGAACAATGGTTGTCGAATGGTCATGGTTCTGACTGAGGCTTAGCCTTCTGCGGCAAGCACTTTCAAATTCAGTGGGCTTTTTAATTTTTTACTTTCCATAGCTTGTCGAACATAAATGGGAGTCGTTTTCTTTTAATATGTTTAAAATTTCTGGGATAGTTAATTTGTCTTGTTTGAAATTTTTATCAATAACTAAATTCTTTAAATTGCTTTCAAAAATTTCTTTAAATGCAATTTCATAAGAAGTTTCTGATTCGGCATTTAAAAAATGAGCAATATATTTAAAAACTTGATAGGACCCGTAAGGCGCTGCATTATTCAATGATAAGATACAACAATCAATTTTGCTTTGATATTTTTCTAAAATAGCTGCAGAAGCAAATAAATTATAGCGAAAAGGGTTATAAGTGGGTATTTTTTCTTGTTCATTAACTTGTGTTACAGATAATGAAAAAATATCTATCAGATTTTGAGCGGAAAGGCCTCTGATTTTCATTTGAGTAATAATTTTTCCTACTATGTGATCGTTTTTTTCAGGGGCTATATGTATTCTTTCTCCATTATACGACATAAAAATTGTATTTTTTTTATGAGTTTCTGATGGGGATTCCTTCGTTTCTGCTGCAGTAATTCTTTTGAATTTTATTTGAGTAGAAAATAATTCTTTATTGTCGGAGATAAATTTTAAGATTTCCATAGGATTGAGAGAGGTATCTTTGTTTTTTAGATTTTGGAATAATAAAATTTGAAATATGGCGAGCTTTTTGTTATCTGAAAGAATATTTTTTTCATATAATTCTTTTATCTTAACATAAAAACTTTTATAGACATCGTGATCAGGCAATAAATTTAAATCAATTTTTTCTTTTTTCCATTTTTCTGGATTTTTAATACAATCTAAAATGAAGATTATGCCAATAGGAGCTACATTTCTATTTGGGTCGGATAGTTCATCGAAAGTTTCTAAGCTTTCATTTTTTTTGGGTAGTACATAGTTGCGAAAATCTCCAGAGCCTGAACCAAATAACAAATCGCAAAATAATTTTGTAATATCTGAAGATTCTAATTTGTTTTTTCTAATTTTTTCTAAATCATATAAATTTTCTTTTAGTACTTCAAAAATAAGTAAAAATTCTCCATCAATGTAGTCCCATATTTCCTTAGACCAGGTTTCTCCTTCCTTATTTTCTAAATCACATTTAACAACCTCAACGATGGTATCAGCTAATAATATTAAGCCATTTTGTAATTGTACTGGCATAGTCGACATAGAAAAAGAATGGAAAAAATCATGCCCAGTTCCCCAATGCGCGGCTGCATCCATACCATGAATATTTGTATAAGAAACTGTTCCTTTATATTGGATTGCGGAATATCGTGTTTTCTTTTTGAGACCTTCTTTTATATCGTTTTTTGTTTTTTCACCCAGTGTGATTGTTGCTCTAATGTAATTTTCACCGAATTGAACTATTCCGTAGGCGTCTCGAAATCCGGTAGTTAAATGAGCAATTTTTGGATGACCTTGATAAAAAAAGTAATAAATCGCATCTAAATGAATAAGATTTAAACCTAAACAATGATTTTGGTTTTTAATTGCATTTGCATATTTTTGGCCATTCGTGGAGTACCAATATTGTTCGGATTTGGGTAATTTTAAGGCTAATAATCGCAATTCTTCCAACTGTTGCTTATTTAGGTTTGCATATTTATATTGACTTAATGCTGGTATGAGTCTTTGTCGCGTTTCCTCAGTAAATTGTGATTTTTTATCAAATATTGGATGAATTTTTAAATCTTTATTTCCATCGTCTAAAAAGATATGACCTTGTTCTGATGTAATTTGCAGAATTTTGGGCAAGAAACCCTTGCATATATCAACTTCAGCTTGCTTAAATTCTTTCTTTTCTAATAAAGGTGATAATTCAGCTAATTGGTCTTTAGAAATAAAGCCTCTGTGGACTGTTTTTTCATCAAATCGAACAGCGTATTGCAAGGTGCTATTATCACTTTTTCCAATACATATTTTTTTATACGCAATTTTAGTATTATCCTTTGCCATTTCTGATGACATCAAACAAAGGTCATGCATCTCGAAAGAAAGCTGAGCCAATTGCAAAATAGTTGCATTTTGTTGCTCAGTAATTTTTCCATAGAAGAAAAGTGATACGGCGATCATAGAAAGTTGTTTATCTTTGAAGATCTTATGGTTCCAATTTCCTTGCTGAAGAGCTTTATGTAAGACAGTTAATTTTGGGTGGTGTAATGACCTTTCAACCCGCTGGCGGTTTATAAATTCTTTGAATTCAGGTGAGCCGTGACCCTGAGTATTAACAGCTAATAATCTACCATTGTGACGGAAATAATCACATATTTCTGTAACTGTTTGGATTCTTTCCTGATCAACAATTGAGTAGGGTAATGACTTGATCTCGCCTAGAAGTTGGTTTAGCTCTTTGGTTTGCGATCCAGTGAGTAATTTTTTTTGTTTCCAAAAAGAATGAACGCTAATATGAAGAGAGTTTTCTGATTTGAGGTATGTAAGGTATAAAACCCCTGGCTCTAAAGTTGTGTTAGGAAATTCAGATAATATTAAAATCTTGTGATAGGTATCGGTCCTATTCCTCCAAAATCTCTGTATCTTAGTAATTTTGGTTTCATTTTCTTTATGAAATGGTTTTACCTCTTGAGAAAGAGGCTCTACAGGGGGTGATTTTTCATTTTTAATTTCAAATTTAGTAAAAAATTTTTGCCAAACTAACTCAGGGTCAAATTTTTCTTCTTTTCCAAGAGTTACCGGATAAATTTCAGTTTCTTTATTTTCAGCTTGCATCAACATTACATTTCAGGGTATTTAATTCCTACAATTTTGCCTTTCAATTATTAACAAAATATTAAAGTAATGATCATGCTGTCTTGACTTTTACTCTATCCCAAGCAGATAATGCAGTTTTTAAACTTTTTTGGAGATTTTATGAAATTAAAAGGGATTTTTACGGCGGTATTGTCTGCTGTAATCATATTATTTACTCAGTTAACCTTTGCGGCGAATGAGGGAACGCTCATTGTACATGTTGAGGGTTTAAAAAGTGATAGTGGGGTGGTGCGTATTGCGATGTATAACTCTCCGCAAGCTTATCAAAATACCGCGCAAGCTAAAGAGCTGGCTTTTATAGCAGAGGCTTTGCCGATCAAGGGAGGGCAGACAGTTTGGAAAGTGGAAAAAGTACCTTATGGGACCTACGGGATTAAGTTGTTCCATGACGTGGATTTAAGTGGTAAATTGAAAAAGAGTTTTGTGGGCAAGCCGACCGAAGGCATCGGTTTTTCCAATAACCCAAGATTTCAAAATCGCGCGCCGACCTTTGATGAAGTAAAATTTGTGATTGATAAGCCGGTCACCACGATGGCGATTCATATGATAAACTTATAATTTAAGAGAAATAAAACATGAGCCTATCCCCAGAAGATATAAAAAAAGTAGCGAACTTAGCGCGCTTAAATGTTCAAGAACAACAGATAGTACAGTTGAAAACAGATTTAGATAATATCCTAGTTCTCGTTAAAAAGATGAATGAGGTAGAGGTTTCTGGCGTTGAATCAATGGCTCATTCGCTGGACATCGTGCAGCCGCTGCGTGAAGATGGGGTGACGGAAACCAATCAGCGCGAACTTTTTTTGAAAAATGCGCCGCAAAGTTATATGGGTTTGTTTCTGGTTCCACAAGTCATCGAAAATTCAGAAGAAGCAGAGTAAGTTATGCATGATAGTACTATAGCCGAGCTTGGCAGCGCTTTAAAAAATAAAAAAATTTCCAGCAAAGAATTAACGCAGCTTTTTTTAAATCGGATTAAACAATACGACAAAAAGCTTAATAGCTTTATCACGGTCACTGAAGAATACGCTTTGCAACAGGCCATTTCCGCGGATAAAAAAATAGCGGATGGCAAAGGCGGGCCGCTGACCGGAATTCCCATCGCGCAAAAAGATATTTTTTGTACGCAAGGGATTAAAACCAGCTGCGGTTCAAAAATGCTGGATAATTTTATTGCTCCCTACGACGCCACCAGCGTGGCGCAGTTGAGTGCGGCGGGCTGTGTACTGTTGGGTAAAACCAATATGGATGAATTTGCTATGGGTTCATCCAATGAAACTAGCTTTTACGGCCCGGTAAAAAATCCATGGGATATCGCGCGAACGCCGGGCGGTTCTTCTGGGGGATCTGCTGCAGCGGTTGCCGCGCGATTAGCGCCGGTGGCAACGGGTACTGATACCGGCGGTTCTATTCGCCAGCCCGCTGCACTTTGCGGCATCACTGGTTTAAAGGCGACTTATGGGCGGGTTTCCCGTTATGGCATGATTGCCTTTGCTTCCAGTTTGGACCAGGGCGGCGTATTGACCAAAACCGCTGAAGATGCGGCTATCGTACTGAATGCTATGGCGGGACATGATCCACGTGATTCCACTTCAATTAACCAACCCGTGCCGGATTATACGCAAACTTTAAATGATTCTCTAGCCGGATTAAAAATTGGGTTGCCTGAAGAATATTTTGGTGAAGGATTGGACCCGTCGATCGCCCAAGCGTTGACAGAGATGAAAAAAGTTTTGGAAAAGCTGGGTGCGAAGATAGTGAAAATCCGCTTGCCGCACACGGACCTTAGCGCTTCGGTTTACTACGTGTTAGCGCCGGCGGAGTGTTCCTCGAATTTGGCGCGTTATGATGGCGTAAAGTATGGCTATCGCTGCCAAGATCCGGTTAATTTGGAAGATTTATATAAACGCTCGCGCAGTGAAGGATTTGGCCGCGAAGTGCAACGTCGAATACTGGTGGGCACTTATGTGTTGTCATCCGGATATTACGATGCATATTACCGGCGCGCGCAAAAAGTACGGAATTTAATTCGCGAAGATTTTGTGTCTGCTTTTAAAGAAGTGGATGTCATTTTAACGCCCGCGACGCCCACACCGGCGTTTAAATTGGGGGAAAAAGTGACGGACCCAGTCGCTATGTATCTTTCCGATGTCTATACCATTGCCGTGAATTTGGCTGGATTGCCCGGATTGGCGTTGTCAGTCGGATTTAGTCAAGGATTGCCATTGGGTGGGCAATTAATTGGCAATTATTTTTGTGAAGCCAAGCTATTAAATGTCGCCCATCGTTATCAACAAGAAACCGATTGGCACACACGTGCACCAACCCTGTGATTGCCATCACTTAATCCCTTCGTTATAATGCCTTCGGGTTATACACATAGGATATTGTAAAGAGAATGGTTCCTGCTTTATATCAATTAATTTTTTATATTTTTGCTGCTGCGCTCGTCGTTTCTGCAGTGTTAGTTATTGTTACCCGTAATCCAGTCCGCGCTTTGCTTTTTTTAGTGCTGTGCTTTTTCTTTAGCGCTATTTTGTGGATGTTATTACAAGCCGAATTTGTCGCTTTAGTACTGATTTTCGTCTACGTGGGCGCGGTGATGACGTTATTTTTATTCGTGGTTATGATGTTAAACATTGATTTAGTCCCACTGCGCGAAGGATTTGTACGGTATTTACCGATCGGTATTTTGGTTTTATTGTTATTGCTGGCGATTATGTTTTTTGTGTTGACGGGTCAAAAAAGTATGTCGAACGGGCTTATGCCAACGGCGCGTCCAGTCACCTACAGCAATGTTAGCGAGGTGGGCAATATCTTATTCACCCAATACCTCGGCGCTTTTGAAATAGCGGGATTAATTTTATTGGTCGCCATGATTGCCGCCATCAGTTTGGCTTTCCATGGCAGAAAACCGGGCACTAAAGCGCAACGGGTACAAGACCAATTGAATGCGAGCAAGGCCACAGGCCTGCGTATTGTTAAAATGAAGACGGAAATATAAACAAAAAGATTATGCTAACACCATTGAACCTTGACTGTATGAGAACGTCCAGTAATGAGACAAGATTGAACGAAAAATCGACGAGCAAGCGCAGCATATATAAATATGTGAGCATTGCGAGGAGATTTTTCGTTCAAGATTGGCTCGTTAATGGACGTTCCCTGCTACAAAGTGAGGGTTTTGTATGATTCCATTGAGTTTTTACTTAATTATTGGCGCCATACTGTTTGGTCTCAGTTTTGCCGGGATCATTATTAATCGCAAAAACATTATCGTGCTACTCATGTGCTTGGAATTGATGCTGCTGGCGGTAAACACCAATTTCGTCGCATTTTCGCAGTATCTCAATTTACCCACCGGCCAAGTGTTTATATTCTTTATTTTAACCGTGGCCGCAGCCGAAGCCGCCATTGGCTTAGCGATTTTAGTCTTATTATATAGGCAGCGCGGCACCATTAACGTGCAGAGTATCGATCTCTTAAAAGGTTAGGGTTGTGATTAAATATTTAACATTGATCGTCGTCTTCGCTCCGCTCCTGGGGTCTTTAATTGCTGGCTTTTTGGGTAAATTAATTGGCAGGAACGCCACGCACAGAACGGCCATTGGCTTAGTCTTCCTGTCTTTTCTGGCGGCCATTTGGATTGGCAAACTGGTATTCATCGATCATCAAGGATTAAATGCTGTTCTTTATCATTGGGTGATTACTGGTCGAGGATTTGATGTTGGTTTTCTAATCGATTCTTTATCCGCTTTGATGATGTTGGTGGTTACGTTTGTTTCTCTGTTGGTGCATATCTACACCATTGGTTACATGGAGGACGATCCCGGCTATCAACGATTTTTTAGTTATGTTTCTTTATTTACTTTTGCTATGTTGATGCTGGTCACTGCCAATAATTTCCTGCAATTATTTTTCGGTTGGGAAGGTGTGGGACTGGTTTCTTATCTCTTGATTGGTTTTTGGTTTCGTACCGAATATGCCGCGAATGGTAGCTTTAAAGCATTTATTGTGAACCGCGTGGGCGATATGGGCTTTATCATCGGCATCGCCGCGGTGTTATTTTATTTTGGCAGCTTAAACTACAGCGAAGTTTTTCCAAACGTTAATGCAGTTTCGACACAAACTATCAGTATTTTTGGTCACACACAATGGTCAGTGATGAGTGTTATTTGCATCTTTTTATTTATCGGTGCAATGGGTAAATCCGCGCAAGTGCCCTTGCATGTTTGGTTGCCGGAGTCCATGGCAGGTCCAACGCCTATTTCTGCATTAATCCACGCCGCAACAATGGTTACCGCAGGCATATTTATGGTAGCTCGTTTGTCGCCTTTATACGAATTATCTCAAACTGCATTAACTTTAGTTCTCGTCATTGGTTCAACGGGTGCTTTATTCTTGGGCCTTTTGGCGTTTGTCGAAAACGATATCAAACGGGTGATTGCTTATTCCACCATGTCGCAATTGGGGTATATGATGGCGGCCAATGGCGCTTCTGCTTTTTCAGCCGGGATTTTCCACTTGGCGACACACGCCTGTTTTAAGGCATTGCTGTTCTTGGCTGCCGGTTCGGTGATTATTGCGATGCATCACGAGCAAGATATTCGTAAGATGGGAAATTTAAAAAAATATTTGCCGATCACCTACGTTACATTTTTAATTGGCTCTTTGGCCTTGGCCGCAATTCCACCGTTTGCGGGTTTTTATTCTAAAGATGCGATTATTGAAGCGGTGCATCTATCGACAATTCCGGGTGCAAGCTATGCTTATGTTTGCCTAATATTAGGTAGTTTTGCCACCGCTTATTATACTTTTCGTGTATTTTTCCTCGCCTTTCATACGAATGAAAGAATAGATAAGCATACTGCCGAACATTTACATGAACCTTCATGGACCATGACAGTGCCTTTGATTTTGTTAGCCATCCCTTCTGTTATCTTAGGCGGGCTTTTGGTCAATAAAATGTTATTTAGCGCTACACCACTTTTGGCGCAAAGCATTCATGTCGCTCCACAATATGATGTGTTGGGAGAATTAGGTAAGGATTTTCACGGTATTGGGTACGCTATTTTAGATTCTTTGTCCACTTGCCGTTGTGGATGGCGCTATTAGGCATTTTTACGGCATGGCTGACCTGCGTTAAAGCGCCGGCTATTCGCAGTTTTTTCAGCAAGAGTTTGGCGTGGTTGCAAGCGGTGTTGGTTGCCAAGTACGGATTTGATACGTTTTATGCGCGTGTGGTGGTAGGTGGTGTGCAGCTCTTAAGCCGATTTTTTTATCAAATCACCGATCGTAAAATAATCGACACTTGGATTGTCGATGGTTCAGGAAAAAATGTATCCTGGTGGTCACAACGCTTACGCAAATTGCAAACGGGATATTTATATCATTACGCGTTTGTGATGATGTTGGGTTTACTGGCTTTGTTGTGCTGGTTTTTATTCTTTAGGAAATAAATGGAACACTTGCCTATTTTAAGTATTTTGATTTGGTTGCCATTGGTAGGCGCTATTTTGGTTGCCTTTTTCAAAAAAAATAACCAAATAGCGCGGGTGATTTCTTTGGTGATCATGATCATCAGTTTGCTGTTGTGTATTCCACTGTATACTCATTTTGATATTCATTCAGCGGCCATGCAGTTTACTGAACATTTGCCCTGGATCAACGCGTTGAAAATTAATTATGACCTCGGCGTCGATGGTATTTCCCAGCCGTTGATCCTACTCACCTGTGTGACCACGTTACTGATTGTGTTGGCCTCGTGGACCATGGTGCATGAAAAAATAAATCAATATTTGGCAACTTTTTTAGTGATGCAGGGAATGATGGTGGGTGTTTTTGCCGCGATGGATTCTTTGTTATTTTATTTCTTCTGGGAAGCGACATTAATTCCGATGTATTTGAGCATTGGCATTTGGGGTTCACAGAATCGTTCCTATGCTGCGATTAAATTTTTCTTGTATACGTTTTTCGGGTCCACACTATTATTAATCGCTATTTTGTATTTGCGCCTGAAAGCTGGCAGTTTTGAGATTACCGATTTCTATCAACTTAAAATCGCATTAGCCACTCAAATTATTATTTTTGTCGGATTTTTCTTGGCTTTCGCGATTAAAGTGCCGATGTTTCCGTTACATACATGGTTGCCGCATGCACATACCGAAGCACCTGCCGGTGGCTCAGTCATATTGGCTGCGCTGATGTTAAAACTGGGTGGATACGGATTTTTACGTTTTAGTTTGCCGATTGTGCCCGACGCTTGCCGTTATCTCGATTGGGTAATGATTGCATTATCGTTGGTTGCCATTCTTTACATTGGCTTGGTGGCCATTGCGCAAATCGATGTGAAGCGATTAATTGCTTACTCTTCAGTTGCGCATATGGGCTTTGTGACGCTCGGTTGTTTTGTGCCGTTTGTGATTTTTGAAAAAGCGGGAAATCTTGGCATTGGCGCTTTAAGCATTGAAGGCGCGGTGGTACAAATGATCGCCCATGCGTTTGGTTCAGGCGCGCTCTTCCTTGCATTTGGCGCGTTATACGACCAAATGCATACCCGCCAGATTAAAGATTACGGCGGTGTCGCCAATGTGATGCCCATTTTTGCTGCTTTTTTCATGTTATTTGTCATGGCGAACGTCGGGTTGCCGGGCACTTCCGGATTTGTTGGTGAGTTTTTAGTAATCACTAGTTCTTTCCAATCCGGTTTTTGGGTGACATTTTTTGCCGCTACCACTTTAATAACCGGAGCGGCTTATTCTTTGTGGATGTACCGGCGGGTGTTTTACGGTGAAGTAGTTAACGAAGATGTGCGTCAACTCCAGGATATTCGCGGATATAACCTATGGGTGTTTGGTTTGTTGGCAGTCTTTATTTTGTTAATTGGCCTATATCCAGAAAGTTTGTTGAGACTGGTCCATCCAACCGCTGAACATTTAATCGGGATCATGAATCAATCGCATTTGGGATAACATTAAGTATGAATAATTTTTCTTTAAATGATTTTTTGCTGATTCTGCCGGAAACATTTTTAGTGATCATGAGTTGCGCGATTTTGCTGCTGGGTGTTTTTGCTAAAAATTTTAAAAGTTTGTCGTATTATTTGGTTCAGCTCAGCCTAATCGTTGGTGTTTGCTTAACCGTTTGTCTGTATTATTTTGTGTTTAAAACCCGCGTATTTGGATTGTCACACACCTATACCATAGATTCATTGGCCATTATTTTAAAAATATTTGTTTATATTACCGCTTTTTTTGTGTTTATTTATTCTCGCCATTACAACGCCGAGCGTAATATCGCCAGCAATGAATTTCATGTGCTTGGTTTGTTATCGACCATTGGCATGTTGGTGCTAATTTCTTCTTATAATTTATTAACGTTGTATTTGGGACTGGAATTACTATCTCTGCCGCTTTACGCCTTGGTCGCCTTGCAAAGGGCCAAAATGCGCTGCATTGAAGCGGCGATGAAATATTTCGTCGTCGGTGGTTTAGCTTCGGGATTATTGCTGTATGGCATTTCCATCTTTTTTGGCATGGCGCATAGTTTGGATATTACGGTGATTGCGCATTCCCTGGCGCTACAACATAACCAAAGTGATTTAATGCTGATTTTTGCCTTGGTTTTTGTCATTTCTGGTATGGCGTTTAAGTTGGGGGCGGTGCCTTTTCATATGTGGGTGCCAGATGTTTACGACGGCGCGCCGACCTCAGTGACTTTGCTGATCAGCACCGCCCCGAAAATTGCCAGTGTGGCTTTATTCGTGCGTTTTTTAGCCGAAGGGTTGCCGGGTTTATTTACCGATTGGCAGCAAATCCTATTTATTCTCGGTATTCTGTCTGTTGCCTTGGGTAATATCGTGGCGATTGTGCAGGTGAATATCAAACGGCTTCTCGCTTATTCTTCTATTGCACACATGGGTTATGTGTTGCTGGCATTTGGGTGTGGAACGGTTTCTGGAAACGCCGCCGCAATTTTTTATGTTTTAACCTATGCGCTGATGAGTTTGGGCGCATTCGGCATGGTGGCGTTATTAAGCCGCACGGGTTTTGAGGCAAATAATATTGAAGATTTTGCTGGATTAAATAATCGCAATCCATGGTTGGCGTTGATGATGATGATACTCATGTTTTCAATGGCCGGTGTTCCACCATTGGTTGGTTTTATCGGAAAACTAGCTGTCTTAAATGCATTAATTGAAATTCATTACACGACTTTAGCTATTGTTACCTTGATTTTTTCTATCGTCGGGGCTTATTACTATATTCGAGTAATTAAAGTCATGTATTTCGACCAACCCACCCATGCTGAAGCCATCACTTATTCCCGCTCCACCCAATGGGCGATGAGCATCAATGGCATTGCTGTTCTCCTGCTCGGCATATTTCCCAGCGGACTGTTTACCCTCTGCCAAAATCTTTTTTAAACCTATAAATCTAACCCCAATCTGGGCGAATAAAACTGAAAATCCAAACGCTTTGGGTATATTAATCAATTCAAGTAAGATGATAAGCCAAATGTTTGAATTCTGCATCGTCTTTTGATTCAGAAATTTTATCGAAAAATGATTTATCAGCTCCCTTACCTATGTTTTGTTTAATTTTAAGAAACATTTTTTCTCCTTGGTCATAATCTTTGTTTAGCTTATCCTGAATACCGGGGTCTAATATTTTTTCTAGTTTTAGCTTTAACCATTTTAGATAATATGCACAAAATAAGCCAGAATTGGGATACATTCCTAATTCATAGTATGACAAGTAAATAACTTTTAACAATTGCTCTCTATATTGAGAATGATTCACACTTAATTTCAGGCCATTATTGGCGTTACTAACAGATGTCTCATATTGCTTGTCGTTATAAGCTTGATTGGCCTTTATTAAAAAATTGATTTTATCTTTATTTGATTGAATTTTTTTCTTTATTTTTTCAGATAAGCATAAAAAGTTTTTATAATTAACAACTTGATTTAAGATCGACATTTTAAGTGGAACAAAATCCTGGTCCATTAAATAGTCAACAATTGGTTTAAATTTGGAAGCATTATTGATATTCTTCGGCTGTATTATACCCGCAATAGCTATAAAAAGCGGACTTAATTTTAAATTTCCTAAAAAAGACGCTATGTCAGGCTTTGAAGTAGTAAAATTTACATCCGCTCCAAAGTTCTCAATAAGAATTTTTACCGCGTCTAAATCCCCCTCTTCGCAAGCATTGTAAAGACCTGTTATGCTCACGCCTGAACGATAGAACAAGGAATCTACCTTCATTCCAGAGCGCAAAAACATCAAAATAATATTTGGATTTAATTTTTTTAACGTTTCACTTTTATGATCTTCAAAAGTCTGACATGTAGTAGCCATTTCCATCAAGGTATTGTTTTTATGTTCTAATAAGGGATTTGCCTTAGACTCTAATAAAAATTTCACCATTTCCTCTTGGCGATAACAAGCAGCTACCATCAAGGGTGTAACAGGTGAGGTATTTGATACATTGTTATGCAGACAGTTATTCACTACATGTTGTTCAACTTTTTGTAGCGCCTTGAAATTCGGCGTCAAGTAATAAGTCATAACTTCTTTATCGAGCGCAGAAAAAGAAGAAATATCTGTTAGCGGATAATATTTTAAAAGGCACTCGGCGTATCTTAGTTCTCCATTTTCGGAAATATGATGAATAAGACGTTCACCATTTAGAAAAGACACATTAGGGTTTGCACCTTTTTGTAATAAATACTCAAATAAATCAAAATTTCTCTTTCCATAAGCTATCGATAAAAAAGTTAATCCATTATTAACTCGATCACGATTTTCAATAAGTAACACATTAAGGTTAATAGGTGAACGTTCATAAGCTTTTTCAAAAAATTTTTTATTCCCTAGCACTGCCATACAAAAATATGAATAATGGTTTATAAGAAAATTTCTGTCTAAAAATTCTTGCATTGCCTTTTCATCCCCCTGTAACGCTTTCTCCATAAGACTTTCTTTATCCAATTCAGAAGCTTTCATTTTCTGGAGATTCTGAATGAGTTCGTTAAACTCTTTTTTAGTTAAATCAGCATTTTTTTCTTTTTTATGGATAATTGATGAATGTTCTGGTTCTGTTAATTTTCTGTTATCTATCTCTGGGGAAATTGGGTCATCCGATAATTCAACCTCTTGGGCCATCGATTTTTTGGATTCTTTCTGCTCGCTATACAAACTTAAAATTTTCCGATAAATTTCTATTTTAGGGCGATTATACTCTCCTAATTCATCGATCTCTTCTAACAAGGGAATCAACTGATCAATTTTTTTGATATAATCTTGTAAATTATTTACAATATTGTGACTTAAATTTTCGATCGATTTTTCTTTCGTATTAATCAATTCTCTTAGAACAAGACATCGATTTTCAAGGCTTTTCTGAAGTTCTGCGAAAATGTTTAATGCACACAATTCCGCATAGTCTTTAAGTCTTTTTTCAAGATCAGAGGAAAATCCTTGATATTCTTCTTGTTTTTTAATAGTTAATGTTTGATAAATCGCGCGCGCATTAAAATAGCAATGCACTTTCCTGAAATCATTCCTGTAAGCCAATGTTATTGTAAAATGATAAGCAGCAATATAATAATATTTATCATTATATTCTTCATAGATTGAAATGTGTTGATCAATGATATCCCATAATTCCTGATTTATAAATTCAATTTTTTCTCTCGCTTTCGGAATTTTTTTTAAAAAATATTTTTGATGATTTTCATCAGTTTTGAGAGCATACGTGGGATTATTACTTAATTTCAAACTTGAAAAAACGGGATTAAGTCGTTTCGATTTCTTAAAATGATTTTTCATTGATTAAAACCTATCTCTCTAAGATACTTTCCACCGCCTAAGTATTTCTATACCGATATTTTAACTCTATAAATCGTTTAACACAATGGGTGCCGGTGTCAGCTGCATTAATCTTTTCAATTAACCCTATAATACCAGATATAATTTTATCTACGGTTGCCAAGAATCATCGGTAAAGGTAATGCTATCGTTATAAACCTCAAATTTATCGGATTTTTGCATTATATAAATATACTTTCCGAATTGGCGATCTCTATGCTCCCACAATGACTTTAGTGCATTGAGATCCTGAGCAGCCAAATTCGCTGGCACAATCCAGCCATTTCTCGGTTCACTATAATTACTTCTAAAATAACCATAATTAAATTCAAGACCCTCATAAAACGATTTAGGTACCGGAACTTTTGGTTTCCTAACGTCCCACAATGACGGAACTTTTTGGGTGCGTGGCAATTTCGATTCCCATTCATCCGGACATGGGAAAAAGCCCCGGTCGGGACGGCAATATTCATTGACCACATGCACTGGCAAAAGTTTCTGCTCATCACCTACACGTTTCCAAAGATCGGAGGCTTTTTGATCATATCCATAATTTTTAACATGTTCCACATAGTTTTCTAACGCATCCAGCAAGCCTTTTAGGTTAAAACGGCAGCCATGCTGCCTGCCCAATTGCTCGAATTGTTTTCTTGTTTGATCTGGTGGTAAATATTTCTGAATCATAGCCCACATATGCCAATCCATTGCCCAGAGCGCATATTGAAAAGCTGTAATTTCTTTAAACTCCTGGCCGGATAAATCTTTCACTGTTCCCTTATATAGCAATAAATTTTTATTTTTCTTAATCACTGTCTCTGCCTGATCTTGGTCACCCTCGGCTACCAAACGAAGCAGTTCATCCACATATTCTGGACTCATATATTCCGGCGGTGATGAAAAAAAACAGATGATTGAAGATGATGGTTTTTCGTTCTCAATCCACCACAATCTATCGAGTTTTTCAGATAAATTAGCCGCTGTAGGGCGGAGATTTGGATTTTCATCCAAACAAGACAAAGTAATATCTAAAAATTCCTTCGGGGCGGCTTTAAAAATATTAAGCGTAGATGCAAATTTAAGCCAATTTATAATCCGCAAAGGAGATCTTTGTTCTGAGGCCCAGTAAGTGGGTAATAATGCAGTTAGCAATTCAAAGAACACTGCCCCCAACGAAAATATGTCGCTAGCTTTAGTTGACCGTTTTCCTTTTACGACAACCTTCGGAGTCCTCCATAGTGTTACTTTATATTTTTCATGTAACATGGAGCAAACTTTAATCCCCTTCTTTTCTTCTTCAAACTCTGGAGGATGCCACCCTTCCGTGAATTCGTATAGTTCATGGCCTTTTGTATCTTCTAAATCTAAGGCACAGCCAAAGTCCCCGAGTTTAATACATGAATTACCTAATAGCAGATTGTGGCTTTTTATATCCCGATGCAAAATATTTAATTGGTGCAGATGAGCTAAACCTTTAGTGGTACCCAGGGCAATTTGGTAACACTTCGCCCAAGTTAGTTCTTGCTTTTCGAAGAGCAGTTTGTTTAAATTTCCATAGGGGACATATTCCATCACCAGCGAACACCCTGGCGCCACAACGATACCCATCAATCGCACTATGTAATCAGATTCGTCGCGGCTAGCTATCGCCATTGTCTTAACTTCGTTTAAAATTCGTTCTAGAGTTCGTTCATGATAAGTCTTAACAGCGACGGTTTTATTTCCCAATTGGCAAAGATCTATTGTGCTGTTGTTTGAGCGATCTAAATGTTTCTTAAAGATTAAATCGAATTTATTAAATACCGTTATTACGGTATTTTCCCTTCCGGAGTAACCTTCAATAAAAATATTAGAACCATTAACAACATCTTCAGATTTTTTAATTGGAATTTCAAAAGCGTGAACTTTTTCTTGATGACGATGTAATATATACTCTTTTTTATAGCCTTTATTACAACATTCACATTTAAAAAAATCATCCAATTGAACTCTTTTCTCTATTTTGATTTCACCGTGTAAAACACGTAAATAATATCTATGGTTTAAAAATATTTTTGCGTTTGGGTCAAAGTACAAGCATTCGGGGCTATCCTTATAACGATAAATGAAACCTTTGGCATATCCAGTTCTGTTGATTGCTTTATCTAAAACAGTTTGAGGTTCTGGAGTGAATCCTAGTAGTGTGTTGAAAAAGTCATTGCAACTTTGTGCACTTCCAAAGTGGATTCCCCTTTCTGAATAGCGCATTCTGAAATAAGGAATATAAAAACACTCATCGTCATCGGGGTAAATCTCTTTTAAATCTGAGTGGCTTTGTTTTAACATTCCCAATTTTTCCAAAATTTCTTTCCGATGGGCTTTGGTAAAACGAAAAATAAGCTGACCCTTGATCGTAGCATAGATGAGATACTCTTTAGGAGAGTCCAGGGTTATAAAAGTAAATATATCATTTTTATAAAGCATCGACCTTAACCTTTTTAAGGCATCGTCTATTAGCATCTGCTGATTTTCAAAAACTACTTTAGCTGTATTTTCATTGGCTATCAGTAAACTGATCAGTTCGTCTAATTTTCTAAGTTTTTTTTCGGAAAAATGTTTGGCTTCTTCATGATCTTCCGTTGTACTTGCTTCCAATTCAGGAGAACCGGCCTCTTCGACGGCTTTTTGTATATCTAAAAGTAAAGTAAGATGGTCAGTTTGTATATAAGGCGGCATCGAAAACAGAAATATTTCATGTGTGGAGAGTGCTTTTAATAGCTCGTTAACTTTTATCTTATTTTCATTACTGATGAAGAATTTTGGCATAGTGATTTAAATTCAATCTTGATGGTAAAATATTATCTCATCCGCCTTTTGAAGTCAACAGGAAGCCGCACGGGAGTCGGTGTCACTTCCGACACAAATTTAAAAACTATTTTAAAATCAGCGAATTATTTTTTAAAAATGTTATGTCTGACACAGACAAACGCTGGTTTCCCGATCAATATTTAGGCTCTGTGTAAAAATAACTTGTCTTTTTAGCGCCCAAATTGGACGCAGATTTGAAAGTTCACGACGAAAGAAAATACGAGTATAGTCGTTCTATATGAGTGTTTTCTTGAGGAGTGAACTTTCAAAGATGCGTCCAAGATGGGATGCTAAAAAGATAAGTTATTTTTACACAGAGCCTTAGTGAATAACTTAAATTTTTCGTCTGACATTCTTGATTAATTTTTAAATTTATCGGTGCCAGGCATAACTTTTTTGAAACTTAAGCCATTAATTCGAAATGATTTTTTAAATTAACGTCAGAAGTGACACCTGCGATGCGCAAATCTTTTTTAATTTAATAATATTATGTTATAATTTTGAAAAACGAATTTATTATCCAAATCACGAGGTAAAAGTATGGCAATCAAGACGTCAACATTTTCAGGATGGCGATTATCTGGTAAAGATGCGGATGCGTTCTTAGCGCAGATCAGCGGAACAAATCCTAACGCTTTTGCACAAGAAACTTTACGTAATGGTGAAGCATTTTTAAAAGAATACCAAAAAACGGGTCGAGTTATTCTGCGTCCTCAGAAAAACAAGGGCTAATGTGCTGGATCTACCAGAAGAATTAGAGCTTCGTGAGAAGAGATACAAAATTATAATTTTGTGACTGACGTTTCAGTAAATGCATGATTTCACGGTGAGTACGGCCGAAAGTAATGCTTGGGTGTAGGGATGTTGGGGTGCGGTGTAAATAGCCTGTTTGGGACCCATCTCAACAATCTTCCCCAGGTACATCACTAACACGCGATCACACAGATGTCTGATCACCCCTAAATCGTGTGAGATAAATAAAATCGTGAATTTTAATCTTTCCTGAAGGTCTTGCAATAAATTAATGATTTGCGCCTTGATGGAGACATCCAGCGCGCTGACGGATTCATCACAAATCAGCACTTTCGGCTCTAAAATCAGTGCACGAGCAATGCCAATGCGTTGACATTGTCCGCCAGAAAATTCTTGCGGATAGCGATTCAATTGATCGGGTTTTAAACCGACTAATTGCATGGTCGCTATCACTTTCTCCATGACAGACACCTTTGTCATCCGCGGGCAAAAAGTAATTAAAGGTTCGGCGATAATTTCAGCAGCCGTCATGCGTGGATTGAGTGCGGCAAGCGGATCCTGAAACACAAATTGTAATTGTCGATGGACTTCACGCCATCGACTCGCTGTCGCCGTCGCTAACTCTATCCGGCCGTCGAAGAGGGCGCTGCCGGAAGTGATTGGGTTTAAACCACAGAGTGCACGCGCCAAAGAAGATTTGCCACTGCCGGATTCACCCACAATACCCAGGGTTTCACCCTCGAATACCTCAAAATCAACACCATCCACGGCATGAATCAGCGTGCTCTTTTTGAAAAATTTGCCTCGCTGCTTAAAATGCACTTTTAGATTTTTAATAACTAGAATTTTGTTTTTCATTTTTTCATGCTCTATTTTTCATAAAAATACACCTTGTCTTATCGCGATGGAGGATCGCAAGGAGGAGAATCGCGATTCTCCTCCTTCATTCCAAGCATCGGGTTTCCCGATGCGTAGGATATAAACGGGGAAGCTATCTCCGCTGTTTTCAGCGGGGATAGCTGGCATTTCATTACATGACGAGGAGAAATTTTTTGTAATGGAATTGCATCACTGCATTTCGCATTGACTTGCGGGCATCTTTCTTGAAACGGACAGCCGGTGGGCAGGTTTAGCAAATTGAGCAGCTCACCAGGGATCGTCTTTAATCGATCCGCCTCATGCTCAAAATTGGGAATCGTCGCCAGCAAGGCTTGCGTATATGGATGAGAAGGTTCAGTAAACAATTTTGTAATCGAAGCCGTTTCCATCAACCAACCGGCATACATCACATTGACTTGATCGCAAATGTGGGCGACCACACCCATGTCATGCGTCACAAAAATAATCGACATATTTAATTCTTGCTTCAATTCTTTGAGCAGCGCCAAAATTTGCGCCTGCACAGTGACATCCAAAGCAGTGGTAGGCTCATCGGCAATCAGTAATTTGGGTTTGGTTAATAATGACATCGCAATCATCACGCGTTGGCGCATGCCGCCGGAAAATTCGTGCGGATAGCAATGAATTCTTTGTTGTGCATTGGGAATTTTCACATGTTCGAGCATTTCGATAGCTTGTTTCAGTGATTCTCGATAACTCATTTTCCGATGCAACATTAAAACTTCAGTCATTTGTGCACTGATTTTTAAATAGGGATTGAGCGAGGTCATCGGATCCTGAAAAATCATAGCAATTTGATCACCACGAATTTTATTGAGTTTTGCAGGACTGAGTCCCATTAACTCTTGTCCGAGAAATTTTATCGAACCGCTGATTTTACTATTGCCGGCAAGTAATCCCATGATAGCCAGCAGTGTTTGGCTTTTCCCTGAACCGGATTCACCCACAATACCCACGATTTCACCGTCATACACTTTAAAAGATAAACCGTTGACGGCTTTAACCTGGCCGTCTTGAACGGTAAATTCAATCGTCAGGTTTCGAACTTCTAATAATGGCGTAATCGGTTTTGTCATGGTTTCTCTTCTAGCGTGGATCTAACGCATCGCGCAATCCATTGGCTAAAAAAGCGAAAGATAATAAAGTAATAATCATTAATCCTGCTGGAAATAATAATAACCACCAGGCTTGCATATTTTGCGCGCCATCGGCAATCAAAAGGCCCCAAGAGGTCATTGGTTCAGTGACACCTAAACCAAAAAAACTCAGCACAGCGGATAAAACGATCATATTCGGTATGGTTAGCGCTGCATACACAATCACAACACCCAATAAATTGGGAATCACATGTCGAGTAATAATTTTAAAATTACTCACGCTGGAAATGAGCGCAGCTTCAACATATTCTTTGTGTTTAATACTCAGCGTTTGGCCGCGCACAATGCGCGACATATCTAACCAAGAAATCGCGGCAATGGCGACAAAAGATAACTTCAGGCTATTGCCGAACAAAGTAATCAACAAAATGCAAAAAAATAAAAAGGGAATGCCATATAAAACATCCACAACCCGCATCATGAGGGTGTCCACTTTACCACCGATATAACCAGCAATTGCGCCGTAAAAAACACCCAGCAGTAACACGACAAAAGCCGCTGCAAAAGCAATTTCAAACGTAATGCGCCCGCCTAAAAAACAACGCACAAATAAATCCCGCCCTAAATTGTCCGAGCCAAACCAATGTTGACTGCTGGGCGCTTGCAAAATACTGCCCCAATCAGTTTTATCGTAGGCAACCGTATGAAACATCGGCGTAAAAATACAAAGCAAGGCTAAAAACAGAATAACGACAGCACCGGACAACGCGAGTTTATTACGCGACAGGCGCTTGCAAGCGCTTAACCAGAAACCGCGAGGTTTTGGCGCGTCTAAATGCAAGTTTTTCGGTTTAATAAATATCATTTTTTTACTGCTTAATTTTGGGGTCCAGTAACAAATACATTAAATCAACAATAAAATTAAAAATAATCGTCAGTGTGCTGCCTAAAATCGTGATCGCCATAATCATATTGTAATCGCGATTGGTAGCGGCATTCGTCGTTAATAAACCAAGCCCAGGCAACGTAAACACCTGTTCAGTCACCACTGCGCCCACTAGAATTCCGGCAAACATAGGGCCCAATAATGAAATCACAGGTAATAATGCAGGGCGTATGGCGTGCTTAAATAAAATTTTATGGGTCGGCAAACCCTTTGCGCGCGCCGTGCGAATATAATTAGAATTCAACACATCGATCATGCCGCCACGCGTTACGAAGGCAACGCTGGGTATATAAGCCAGCGCTAAAACCAACACCGGCAAACACAAATGTGCAAAGTCGCCGTCCCCCCAACCGCCGGCTGGAAATAAGCGAAAAGTAACGGCAAAAATTAATACCAATAATGGGCCGGTAACAATAGTTGGAATAGCGGTGAGGATAACATTGCTGGACACCACCCATTTATCCAACCAGGAATTTTTATAAAGTCCGGCATAAGCGCCACAAACAATCCCTAGCGGAATCACGATGATCATCGTATAAATACTCAAACGCAACGTAACCCAAAATCCACCTGTGTTATCGGGAAACAACAAGCCATTGATCGATTGACCGAGATATTTCATGGAGACGCCAAAGTCACCATGCAGCAAATCTTTTAAATACAGCAGGTATTGCTGCCAGAGCGGTAAATCCAAACGATATTGCGTCAATAATGACTTCAGTGCTTCCGGCGATAACACCCGGTCACCCTCAAAAGGGTTGCCGGGCGCTAAATGTACGAGAAAAAACACCAGCGTGATAATCGAGAGCAGCGTTGGGATGGAAACCAGGATACGTTTGATCACAAATTTTAACATAATTCACACTTAATCTATCTAATTCAATCACCTTACGCGATGGTGGATCGCAAGGGGGAGAATCGCGATTCTCCCCCTTGGTTCCAAGCATCGGGTTTCCCGACGCGCAGGATAAAAACCAGGAAGCCTTTCCTGCTGTACTCAGCGGGAAAGGCTGAACCATTGGCTCTTGACGTGATCCAAATGATTATCGTCGATGTTATAGTTTTTGATCTGTGGGTTCACCAAACGAAAATACGTATGCTGATACAACGGAATGATCGTGTAATTATCCATTGCCAACGTTAATGCTTGACGGATTAATTTAACACGCAATTCTGGATCCGATGTATTTTGCGCTTGTTTAAGCAGGTCGTCATAACCTTTTGTGCAACTGTGCGCATTATTTTGTGGGCCGTTGCATTGATATAACGTGGTATAACTATCAACGGAATCATAATCTGCAGTCCAACCATCCCGGGCTATATCGTAGTTGCCGGTGTGCCTGGATTGGATAAAGGTTTTCCATTCCTCATTATTCGTGACCACTTGTATGCTGGCAGGGCCAAACACTTGTTGCCACATGGCGGCGACAGCCAATGCGGTTTTCTTTTTGAAGTCTTTCGTATCATAGCTGATGTTAATTTGCAGCGGATGATCGGGGCCGTAACCGGCTTCTTTAAAGAGGCGTTGTGCTTCAGCAATTTGCTTGTCGCGCGGCCAACTGGCCCAGGCATAGTCTAAACCAGCAAATTTTCCGCCCTCAATGGTTGTCGTGACGTAGGCGTAGGATGCTTTTTGGCCTTGGCCCATAACGGCGTTTGCTAAAGCTTCGCGGTCTACCGCCATCGATAATGCCTGGCGTAGTTTTATGTTGTCCTTATATTTGGGAGAACGCATATTGAAATCATAATATTCATGGCTTTCCCATAATACCGTGTGCTCCTGGTCCGGCATTTGCGCCTTGATGGCCTTGTACTGATCGATGGGTAATAAATAAGTCGTGTCGATACTGCCGGTTTTGTATTGGCTGAGTGAGGCATTGGCGTCAACAATCGGGAAATACTTGACCTGGGTAATGGCTACCTGGTTAGCGCCATAGTAATAGGGATTTTTGCTGGCCAGAACATAACCCTGCACAACGCGCTCATCCAATTTGTAGGCGCCCGAGGTGACCATGTTTTTGGGTTCAGTCCAGGCTGCACCCCATTTGTTGATATTGGCTTCTGACACGACAGCCAATTCCGGCAATGCAGCAATCGATAAAAACGAAGGGTCTGGATTAACCAAATTGATTTGCACGGTATTATCATTCACCGCTTTAATACTCAATTGTGAAGCAGGTTGCTTGCCATCCAATATTGCCTGGCCGTTCACTAAATTACTGACGACGAAATTATACGGAGATGCCGTTTTGGGGTCGGCAATGCGCTGATAACTATAAACCACATCGGCGGCGGTCAGTGGTGAGCCATCAGAAAATTTGAGATTGGGCCGTAAATAAAAGGTGTAAGTTTTATTATCCGGCGAAATTTCCCATTTTTCCGCTAATCCGGGAATGGGGTGGTTACGTTGATCTTCGGAAGTTAATCCTTCAAATAAATCATAAACCACCCTGGCGCTTTGCATATCTTCGACCATTTGCGGGTCTAATGTCGCCACGTCCGCACCTAAGTCAACCTTCAAAGTACCCTTACTTGTGTTCTTGTCTGAACAAGAGGCCAAGCCCAACGCTATTGTTAACGTGGCTAATGCAACCAGTAAATTTTTTATTTTCATAAACCACCTATTAGTATTTCAATAAAAGCATAATATATGCTAGGATTTCTTGATTGTATCAAAAATTCAAATAAAAAGCAACGGGTCATTATTTATAAAGAGCTAAAGTTTGCATATAGTTCTGCTCTTCATGGGCGCGACCGAAGATTGGTGTATTGTTTTCTGCTTTTTTTATGTTCTCTCTTAAGTCATTTCTTAATGCTTCATTTCCCCGATTTCTCTCTAATCGCTCTAAAAGTCCTTCATTCTTATTGCGAGATATATTTTCTCGCCTTTGATCACTCAAACCATAAATGTAATTTAAACTAATTACATTTAGATGCACTAATTTTTGGACGTATATGTCAGACAATGTTGTCATCAAGTTTACTGCCGTGCCTTTAAATTCAAATGTGTATTCTGGTGCTTGTTGATCCATATTGGCCTGAAGCTCATGCATTGCGCTAGCAATGTTATATTTCATTTGTTCGGCGAAAGAATCAAATCCTTTTTTACCTATAAAAAGAAATCGGGAAGCTCGTTCCAGAGGAGAATTCGTAAAAATAAAATTAAAATTATAATCATAATTTTTATTGTTATAATTTCCCGTCAGAAAACCAATCCAAACGGTATTATCTAAAGCGCAGTCGTGAAATAATCTGCAAGTTATGCTTACTCGAAGGATTTCTATGGGTTCAAGGTATGTGAATGGATTGCTGATTACATCCTTAGGTAACTCCAAAAGGTTTGACGTATAAACAGGTGGAATAACGGCGAAGGTTTTCAATTCTATTTCTTCTGCGGATGTATGGTTGCTATTATCTGTTGTTTTATTTTTATTTCTTTTATCGAATATTCTCATAATTACCTCGTTTTTGAAAAACTTTAATGGATTGAACAATGCTTATTTTTTATGCAATATCGATTTAGTACCATAAAAAAAATAACGAGTCAAGGTTTTTTGACAGTTTTTTGTTTTTGAGTGTTTTTGAGTTTTTTTTGACTCCGTATTACTATAAAATCTTTCACAATTTGTTGTAGGGTCTGTTTACATTTCTACTATGCTGGGCATAAGCCGTTGATTTCTTGCGCTCCGCTGCTCATTTACTGGCATGTAAACTGCGCTGCGGTGCTCAGAAATCAACGGTTTCTGCTCCAGCCTAGCTAAATGTAAACAGACCCTAAAAATTTTTCCAATTTAAGAAAACCTTAATATTGTCATGTTAGGGTCAAATTTTGGGTTATGTGAATAAATAAGTAATTAAAATACGGGAGTAATTATGAAATTTAAAAATGATGCAGAAGATGATGACAAATTAGACTGGCAATCCAGTTATTTTAACGTTGAAAAAAATGAGACTCCTTCGAGTGAGAAAAAATTTGATAAGGTTCAAAGTTGTTTTGGAAGATGGAAGGAGAAAGATGGGAACCGTTATAGTTTTTGGTTTATGACTCCGGAAAGAGCCATGGAAGTGTGTATTGGGAAAATTCGCAATGTATTTCAAAAAAATTTTTTAGATAGTTCGTTTTATAAGAAATATTATGAAAAAAAATTGGCAGCATTAGATCGACTAGATTTTTTATGTAAAAATCCATCTCCAAACAATTGGTTAAATAAAGATCAAATCGATACATTATTTGAACTAAATTCAGATAGTAATCTTGAGTTAAAGCATTATAAATCATATTGGCCTGAGGAATTTAAAGCAAACTTTAAAAAGATCACAGGGAGTGAAGCCACAAATGAGTGGAGCAGAGATACAGACGAATTAATTGCGGACTACTTTGAGAAAACAGGTGAAAATTTAGGCTTCTTAAAATTTAAGCCTGAGAAGACCTATACAAAAAAGCCATATACGACTGCCAAACCAGGTGATTTGGGTAGTCTTGATTTTCAAGAAGCCATCGAAGACGAAGAGGGTTGCAAAGAGGGTTTCACACTTTAAACATTACGAGTAATATATTTTGAAACAAACAATCAAGGATGATTGTTGGGGGATTAATATGCAATTTAAACGTGAAATTTCTCTTTTTGGTTTGTTTTTGGTCGGTGTTGGCAGTGTGATTGGGTCCGGATGGCTATTCGGGCCATTATACACGGCGCAAATTGCAGGCCCTGCTGCGGTGATTTCTTGGCTGCTCGGTGGCTTGTTAATGACGGTGATCACGTTGACTTTTGCTGAACTGGGCAGCGCCTTCCCTGTCGCCGGCAGTATGGTGCAAGTGGCGCAACAGAGTCATGGCCCGTTATTGGGATTTATGATTGGTTGGCTGGTGTGGGTATCTAACATTGCGGTGGCGCCGGTGGAAACCATGGCGATTATGCAATATGCGGGTACTTATATTCCTGGCCTGGTGACCAAAGTTGAGAATGCAACGGTACTGACACGTTCAGGTTTTGGCGCCAGCGTCGTCGTATTATTGCTGATGACCGTTTTAAATTACTACGGCGCAAAGTTTTTTAGTAAAACCAATATCGTCATTACTTCATTTAAATTAATTATGCCGTTGGCGACTTTGGTGTTGTTGATCGTCATTGATTTCCACACGAGCAATTTTCACAGCACCACTGCTGGTGGATTTGCGCCGTATGGATGGCATGGCATTTTGGCGGCGTTGCCTTTAGGTGGTGTGGTATTTTCTTTATTAGGCGCTAACACCGTTTTGCATTTGGCCGCAGAAACCAAAAATCCGCAAAAATATATTCCTCTAGCTTTGGTGGGTTCTATCGTTATCTGCACGTTTTTATATGCGCTTTTACAATTTTCTTTTGTTGGTGCAGTCAGCCCCACGGCTATTGCTGAAGGTTGGTCTAAATTACATTTCCCAGGAGACAGCGGTCCTTTTGCGGGGATTTTAACGGCACTGGGTTTAAGCTGGTTTGTCATTTTATTATATGCAGACGCGTTGATTTCGCCGTTTGGCACCGGTTTTATTTTTGCAGGAGCAACAGCACGTGTGAATTATGGCTTAAGTAAAATTGGTTTTTTCCCTCAAGGTTTGCAAAAACTCAATAAATCAGGTGTGCCTGTCGTAGCGTTGATCGTCAATTACTTAGTCAGTTTACTTCTATTTTTGCCCTTTCCCGGTTGGCAGAGTTTAGTGGGATTTGTCATTTCATGCTTTATCTTATCCTATGTGATTGGGCCGATTGCGCTTATTGCATTGCGTAAAACTCAACCAGAACATCCTCGCCCTTTCCGTTTGCCGTGCGCAAGATTTATGTCTTTTCTTGCGTTTTATGGCTGTAATTTATTGGTGTTTTGGACCGGTTGGGAAACGGTTTACAAAATGATGATCACTATGGCGATTGGATTTTTATTCTTCATTATTTATTCCGTGAGACAAAAAAATAATGTCTGGTCTAGCCAATTGCGTGTTTCCTGGTGGGTTTTCCCATACTTAGCTGGCCTGGCGGTTATTTCCTATTTTGGAACTTTCAGTGGTGGCAAAAATGCAATTCCCTTTGGCTGGGATTTTGTCGTGATGGGTGTATTTTCGTTCTTAATTTTTACGCTAGCCATTAAATTAAGTCGGCCAGCACAATAGGCCATTCCAACTTGTCAAATTGTATAAAATTTATACTATAATTATTATTATATATAACATTTGGAGAGGCCTTATGCTAAAAAGAATAGTGAAAATATATTTATTTGTCCTTGGTTTTGCTTTTACGCTGACCACCTATGCAGCAACCGTAATTGTCGATTGTCCTAATCCAACCAATGGTATTACAGTTGCGGGCAATTCGTATCCATTCCGCTACACAGCTACCAGTAATGTCCCCCCGCTCACTATTAAATGGTTAGGAAGAGGACATAATCCACCCCCAAATAATACTCGCGCATCTATTTGGCCAGAGTCTAATGGTACTAAGTATTTGCGGTGTGACTATGATGCTAATAGTTATCTTTATAGTGAAGGCTTTGATGCAAGCAATTGCTGGGTCCATTCTACTACTCAATTTAAATGTAACGTTTGAACTCAGGGCCACCTCATGAAAACCAGGTAACGTCCACTTTTGGCTCAGGTTTGACGAAAAATCGTGCTCAAAATGCTCACATACCTGTGTATGCTCTTCCAATTAGCCCTAAGTATTGAGAAAAGGAGCTTGACAACTCCTGAATAATTTGAGAATAAGGCTGAGTGGGGGAAGAAATTCCTTTTTGAAAAGAATCACAACAAGGAGAGAGCGATGTTATCACTAGGAGACGGGACGACGGCGGAGTTTTTTTCAAGAGAAATGAAAGGATTATGCTTAAAAGATAAACGTTTAGAAGCTCGGGCTATGAAAATTTTAGAAAGGCTCCAAAATCGATTAGGAAGTTGTATTCGTCGTGTTTTTATAGATCAAAAAGAAGCCCGCCAGGCTTACGATTTTTTTTAGTAATCCCAAAATTAAGAAAGATAAATTGTTAAGCCCTCATTATCAGCGTACGGCAGAACGAATCCAGGCCAATCATTCCCGCTATATTTTAGCGATTCAAGATCAAATGAGACTCAACTATACGCATCACCCCGCTAAAACAGAATTAGGAAGGATAGCTAAATCCGGGGCAGCTCATCAATATGGATTGATTCAACACAGTATACTGTGTGTGACAGATGAGAATGAGGCGCTAGGATTAATGGACGTGCAATGGTTTCATTATGATGAATTCAACACCGACATTGTGAGCCAAAAGCGAGAAATAGAAGATAAAGCCAGTCGGGTATGGCTCGAAACATTAGATCGAATGAAAAAGCGGTTAGGGAATCATTCCAAACGAATCATTACAGTAGCGGATCGAGAAGGAGATTTTTATGAGTTTCTGCACCCGCTCGTGAAAGGGAATGAAGAATTTGTGATTCGAGGTAAGCATAACCGTTATACAGGAGAAGCCCATAAAAAGCGAGACAAGAAGATAGGGGATTTACTCAAAGCAGCCCCTGTAAAAGGAGAATGGGAGGTGGAAATTCAGGAAGTAGAAACACGAGAAGTGAAGGTTCTGAAATTGTCATTAAAAGCGATAAAAATTAAGTTACCGGTGCCCCCGATAGGTCTGGGCGAAAATGCAAAAAAGTTAGGAGCGATTGATATCGGTGTCATTCAGGCCTATAACGAGGAACATGAATGGGTTTTATTAACGAATTTAGCGTGTGATACTGAAGAACAAATCCAGGAAATTGTGAAAATATACCGCTCAAGATGGCATATCGAAGATTTTCATAAAGTGCTGAAAACGGGCTATCAGGTAGATGAGATTTATTTACATCAGTCGCGTGAAACGATAGAAAATTTGTTGGCGATGGCCTGTATTTCAGCCTGTCGATTATACTTGGTTGATTTATGTGGGGCGCAGTGAGGCCTCTATCAAAGCAGATCAGCTTTTTGAAGAATTTGAATGGAAAGCGATATATGTTTATTTTAAGGAAAAAATACCGAATGAATGCCCGGTATTATCCGAAGTGATTTTAAGAATTGCTCGTTTGGGCGGCTATAAGCTCACAAAGCAGGGGAAGCCTCCGGGAATTAAAACCCTTTGGATCGGTTACCAGCAGTTCACTGTAGCTGCTCAGATGTACCGCAATATGTCAAGTAATACTTAAGGCTAATTGGAAGAGCATACACAGGTATGTGAGCATTTTGAGCACGATTTTTCGTCAAACCTGAGCCAAAAGTGGACGTTACCTGGTTTTCATGAGGCGGCCCTGATGAGTTCATATAAAATATTTAAACTTTCCTTGGGAGAAAGTTCATCGGCATTTAGCGACCGCAATCTTTGTAAAACAGGATGGATTTCTGTCGGAGGCTTTGTACTATTTTTCTCTATTATGCTTGAGCTTTGAGTTCCCATTTCCAATTCTTTTAATTTTTGCTTGGCTTCTGCAATTACAGCAAATGGGACGCCGGCCAATTCGGCCACCTGAATACCATAGCTGCGATTTGCAGGCCCTTCTTTTAATTTATGGAGGAAAATAAGCTTTTTGCCATATTCTGTAGCATCCAGATGCACGTTATGAATGAAGGGAAAATGTTGGGGTAAGGCGGTCAGTTCGAAATAATGCGTGGCAAAAAGCGTAAAAGATTGCAGATGATTCGCTAAATAAGCAGCGCACGCCCAAGCTAAAGATAAACCATCAAAAGTGCTGGTGCCACGACCAATTTCATCCATCAACACCAAACTTTGGGCAGTGGCGTTATGCAGGATGTTTGCCATTTCGCTCATCTCCACCATAAACGTAGATTTGCCCTTGGCCAAATCGTCAGCTGCACCAATGCGGGTAAAAATCCTGTCGATGGGGCCGATTGTCGCTGATTCTGCGGGAACGCTACTTCCGATGTAAGCCAGTAAAGTAATCAACGCTGTTTGGCGCATATAAGTAGATTTGCCGCCCATATTGGGCCCGGTGAGCAAAAGCATTTTCTTATCGGCGGTTAATTCAGTATCGTTGGCGATAAACGGCGAATCCAAAACCGATTCAATGACGGGATGACGGCCGTTTTTAATATAAATGCCAAGCGATTCATGTAATTGCGGAACTACCCAGTGCAGAGTTTCCGCTCTTTCTTTTAAAGTGCTTAATACATCTAATTCGGCAATGGCTGCTGCTGCTTGTTGTAACTCCACTAAATAACGCTTAATTTCCTGCAATAATTCTTCATAAAGTATTTTTTCTTTCACTAGTGCTCTGGCTTGACTACTCAATACCTGATCTTCAAAAGTTTTTAACAAGGGTGTGATAAAGCGTTCAACGTTTTTTAAAGTTTGACGGCGGATATAATCTGCAGGGGCATCAACGGCTTGTTGACGGGAAATTTCAATATAAAAACCATGGATCCGATTATATCCGACTTTAAGCGTGCTTAGTTGGGTGCGCTCACGTTCTTTTTTTTCCATATCCAACAAAAAAGCTTCGCTATTGGTGCTCAAATTCCGCAGCTCATCCAATTCCTGATTATAACCTTCTTTGATCACGCCGCCATCGCGCAGTAAAATGGGTGGATTATCGATAATTGCTTTGGAAAGCAATAAAAATAAAGGTTCAAAATTCCCGAGGGATTGATCCAAGGCGGTGAGACGAGAAGATTTTTTTGTCAGACAGTAAATGCCGAAGGTGAGGCAATTTTTCTAAGGTGTCGCGTAAACCGATCAAGTCGCGAGGTCGAGCAGAGCCCAGGGCGACGCGAGCTAAAATCCGTTCAATATCACCAGAGCCGCGCAAACCATCACGCAGCAAGTCATCTGTTTCTTGGATACTGATTTGACGTTCTTTTAAAATGGCGTGATCACGCAAAGGTTGGGTTAACCAGCGCCGCAGTAAACGTGCGCCCATTGCGGTTTTGTTTTGGTCGAGAATGCCGAGCAGGCAATGTGTGTTATTGCCATCTAAAGTGTGTGTTAACTCCAGATTTCTTTGGGTCGCGGCGTCTAAAAAAATATATTGTTGAGCGCGCTCAACTTTTATACATTGTATATGCGGTAAAAAGCTGCGTTGGGTATATTTTAAATATTGTAATAAACAACCTGCGGCAGATAAGGCTAAAGAAAGGTGAGTGACACCAAATCCGGATAAATCTTTTACTTTAAATTGCTCGCGCAATATCTCGTGGGCGGAAGAAAGCTCAAATTCCCAGGTAGGGCGTCGTTGCATCGTATAATCGGCAAGAGAAAATTCTTGGGGTTTAAATGTTTCGCTGACTAATAATTCATTCGGTTGTAGTCTCTCCAACTCAGCCAATAACATGGCTTTGTTTTCTACTTCCTGAACCACAAAGCGCCCGCTACTAATATCGACATGCGCAATCCCAAATTTCTCATGTCCGTAAATACAAACCAGGGGATTGTCGCGGGCTTCATCCAATAAAGCTTCGTCACTGATAGTGCCAGGCGTAATAATGCGGGTCACTTCGCGGGTTACTGGGCCTTTGCTGGTTTCGGGATTCCCAACTTGTTCACAAATCACTGCCGACTCACCCATCTTTAGCAATTTAGCAAGATAGTTTTCCAAGGCGTGGTGCGGAACGCCAGCCATTGGAATGGGACTTCCCGCTGAGTGACCTCTTTGTGTCAGGGTGATATTCAATAACTTCGCGGCACGTTCCGCATCTTGGAAAAACAGTTCATAGAAATCTCCCATGCGATAAAACAGCAACAAACTGGGATATTGAGATTTGATTTGCAGATATTGCTGCATCATCGGCGTATGGCTGGCGGAAACGAGCATGTTCATGCCCATATTGTGCATAGCAATCACTAAAATCTCAACAGCGATTCATGTTCACGTGAACCGCTGTCCTGGTTTATATCCTTCGCATCAGGAAACCTGATGCTCGGAATCACGATTCTCCCCTTACGATCCCCATCGCGTAAAGTGGAGTTCTCTTTAGGAAGAACTCCTGAAATTTGAACCTATTTGACTACTGTATTTGATTATCTGTTTTAAATAGGCATAATAGTTTGGCAATAGTGTGGAGGGAGCAAATGCAAAATAATTTCAGCTTGAGCCAGGAATTGGGTAACGTTTTAACGAAACTGGAGCTCAAATTGGCGGTGGCTGAATCTTGCACAGGCGGATTGCTAGCCGGCCAATTGACTGATGTCGTAGAAAGTTCAAATTGGTTTGAACGCGGGTTTGTGGTTTACAGTAATGCCGCTAAAATAGAACTTTTAGAAGTCAGTCCATCAACTTTAGAAAAATTTGGTGCGGTCAGTGCTGAAACAGCTATGGAAATGGCAAAAGGGGCCTTGAAACAAAGCCATACCGACCTTTGTTTAAGCATTACAGGAATTGCGGGCCCCGGCGGTGGCTCTCCGAATAAACCCGTAGGAACAGTTTTTTTTGGTCTGGCGGATAAAACTCGGGTTTATCCCAGCCGTTTGGGTCAATTTACCAGTGGACGCAAACAAATAAGGATAGACTCCATAAAGTTTGCATTATCCTGGTTATTGGAATACGTTCGTTCTAAGAAAAGATAGGGGAATTTATGGCTAGTATTAATACAAATAATACAAATAGTGAAAAACAAAAAGCACTGGGTGCGGCTAAAGCTCAAATTGAGCGACAGTTTGGTAAAGGCTCTTTAATGTGTCTAGGCGATGGCGACATCGTACGGGATATTGAAGTTATTTCCAGTGGTTCCGCCACTTTGGACATCGCCTTGGGTGTTGGTGGATTGCCGCGAGGACGGGTCGTCGAAATTTATGGGCCGGAGTCTTCTGGTAAAACCACATTAACTTTAGAAACGATCGCTTGTTGCCAACGCATGGGTGGTACGGCTGCTTTTATTGACGCCGAACATGCTTTAGATCCCGTATACGCGGCGCAAATTGGTGTTAACGTTAATGAATTACTGATTTCTCAACCGGATACCGGTGAACAAGGGTTGGAAATAGCCGACATGTTAGTGCGCTCAGGCGCAGTCGATATGGTGGTGGTAGACTCCGTGGCTGCCTTAACCCCGAAAGCAGAAATTGAAGGGGAAATGGGCGATTCACACATGGGATTGCAAGCGCGTTTGATGTCACAAGCCTTGCGAAAATTAACCGGCAATATTAAAAAATCCAACACTTTGGTTATTTTTATTAACCAAATTCGTATGAAAATTGGCGTGATGTTTGGTAATCCTGAAACTACCACAGGTGGAAACGCCTTGAAGTTTTATGCTTCCGTGCGGCTGGAGATCCGTCGCACCGGTTCGGTTAAAAAAGGGGAAGAAATTGTAGGCAGTGAAACCAAAGTTAAAGTGGTTAAAAACAAAGTAGCGCCACCCTTTAAGCAAGCTTCCTTTGATATTCTTTACGGAGAAGGCATCTCGCGTGAAGGAGAATTGATTGATTTAGGTTCAGAACAAAATATTGTTGAAAAATCAGGCGCTTGGTATAGTTATCAAGGCACCCGCATTGGTCAAGGAAAAGATAATGCACGTCAATATCTGAAAGATAATGCAGCCGTTGCCCAAGCGATTGAAAAAGCCTTGCGTGAAAAAATGCTGACCAAAAATACTAATAAAATTACTATTGAAGAAACCGTTGAGGTGGAATAAAAGGTTAAATATTCATGGAAAGCATGACCAGCGAACAGATTCGTACCGCTTTTAAACAATATTTTGAGCAATTAAACCATACGCCGGTTTCCAGCAGCTCATTGGTTCCGGGGAATGATCCTACATTGTTGTTTACCAATTCGGGTATGGTGCAATTCAAGGATGTTTTTTTAGGTTTAGAAGAACGGCCCTATCAGCGTGCGGTTTCCGTGCAGCGCTGTGTGCGTGCTGGCGGAAAACACAACGACTTGGAAAATGTGGGGCATACCAAACGCCACCACACATTTTTTGAGATGTTGGGCAATTTTAGTTTCGGCGATTATTTTAAACGCGAAGCCATCCATTTCGCTTGGAATTTTTTAACCCATGAATTAAAAATTCCCGCAGAACGATTATGGATTACGGTATATAAAGATGATCCGGAAAGTGAAACTATCTGGCTGCAAGAAATGAAAGTTTCACCCCAACGTTTTACACGTTGTGGAGAGAAGGATAATTTTTGGTCTATGGGTGAGGTGGGCCCTTGCGGACCCTGCACAGAAATTTTTTATGACCATGGACCCAGCATACCCGGAGGCCCGCCCGGCAGTCCAAATCATGATGACGATCGTTATGTAGAGATATGGAACTTAGTCTTTATGCAATTTGATCGCAATATAGGAGGCAAATTAATACCCTTGCCGAAACCCTGCGTTGATACTGGCATGGGATTGGAACGTATTGCTGCAGTTCTGCAGGGCGTGCATGACAATTACGATATTGACACCTTTAAATTTTTATTAAATGCATTGAACCAGTTAATTGGGTATAAAGATCAGCAATCCCCTTCGATGCGAGTCATTGTGGACCATATCCGTTCAATTTCATTTTTAATTGCCGATGGTGTTATTCCTTCCAATGAAAGCCGTGGCTATGTATTACGGCGGATTATTCGCCGCGCCGTCCGCCATGGTTACAAATTGGGACAGCAAAAACCTTTCCTGCATCATTTAGTGGACCCACTGGTGGAATGTATGGGGAATACTTATCCAGACATTGTTCGCGCTAGGCCGCTGATTCAACAATTAATCAAACAAGAAGAAGAACAATTTTCCCATACATTAGAAAATGGACTTAAAGTATTTGATGAAATTGTGCAAAACCTTACTTCCAGTGAAATTCCAGGGGATGTGGTGTTTCAACTCTATGACACCTTTGGTTTTCCTATCGACCTCACTGGCGATTTGGCAAAAGAACTTAATTTAACCGTGGACTATGCAGGCTTTGAAAAAGCCATGGCAAAACAACGTTCACAATCGCAACAAACTCATCAATTTAAACCGCTGCATACTCAGCAACTGCATATTCCGGGTGTTACTGAGTTTACCGGTTATGACAAGATGATTGATGAAAGTGAAATTACCGCACTTTTGCAAGATGAACGCCCAGTCAACCAATTGGATAAAGGACAAAAAGGAATCGTGGCATTAGCGCGCACACCATTCTATGCAGAATCTGGCGGACAAGTTGGCGACACCGGAATAATCTACTCTGCAGAGGGCCAATTTAAAGTAGAGGATACCCAGAAACATGGGCAGGTTTATCTGCATTACGGACGAGTGTTGGAAGGAAAATTACGTTCGCATAACGCAGTGCGCGCGGTGGTTGACCCTGCGCGTTTTAATACCATGTTAAATCATTCCGCTACGCATTTGTTGCATGAAGCTTTGCGCCGCATTTTAGGCGTTCATGTCACACAAAAAGGCTCATTGGTAGCGCCTGATCACCTGCGCTTTGATTTTGCTTATTCAAAACCCTTAACCCTGGAACAGATCAAACAAATTGAAGATTTAATCAATCAAGAAATACACGCCAATTTGCCGACCACGGTCGAAGAACATACTTTGGAAGACGCCAAAAAGAAAGGTGCGGTTGCTTTATTTGGAGAAAAATATGGCGCGTGGGTTCGCGTGGTTGCCATGGGGGATTTTTCTCAAGAGGTCTGTGGCGGCACGCATGTTCAACACACCAGCCAAATTGGTTTATTTAAAATCATCAGTCAAAGCGCTTTGGCTTCTGGCATTAGAAGGTTAGAAGCTGTTACTGGACAATATGCTCTAGATTGGATCAATGAAACCGAACGTTTGCTGCAAGATATTTGCGCCACTCTGAAGATTGAAAGAACAAAAGTGACTGAAAAAATCTCACAAATTTTAACAGAACAAAAAAATTTAGTTAAAGAATTAGCACAACTAAAACAGCAATTTGCCGTCAAACAAAGTGAAAATTTATTACAACAAGTGCTGCAAATCGGCGAAATTCAACTATTAGCGGTAGAAATCAAAGCAGCCAGTCGAGAGGATTTGCGCCATACGCTCGATATGTTAAAGCAAAAAATTCCTTCAGGCGCGATAATTTTAGCTACTATTATAGAAGGTAAAGTTCAACTGATCAGTTGGGTAAGTAAACATTGTTTAGCTTGCTTTACCGCAGTTGAATTATTAAATCAGGTAACCTCAGTGATCGATGGAAGAGGGGGTGGAAAACCCGATTTAGCGCAGGGTGGAGGCGATAATCCATCTGCCTTGCCAATCGCTTTAAAAAAGATACCTGATTGGGTGAAGAATAAAATAGTAGTCTAAAATGTCATTTTTTATACAAAAATTCGGAGGAACCTCGGTAGGTAGTATCGAGCGTATCCGTATCGTGGCCGAAAAAATTAATGCCACACGTTTAGCAGGGCATGATGTCATTGCGGTCGTTTCTGCTATGGGCCATGAAACCGATCGTCTCATTGAATTGCTGGGTGCGGTCACCCCCTTCCCAGAACCGCGTGAATATGATGCTTTATTGTCTACGGGTGAACAAGTATCAGCCGCCTTATTGAGTGCTGCCTTAAATGCTATCGGTTGTAAGGCGCGTTCTTATACGGGTTCTCAGGCGCAGATTTACACCGATCAAAGACATATGAAAGCTGAAATTATTGATATCAACCCAGAAGTTCTGCGTGCAGATTTGAAAAAAAATATCGTACCGGTAGTGACTGGTTTTCAAGGCGTAGATTCATTAGGCAATATCACTACCATTGGACGAGGTGGTTCCGATACCACGGCAGTAATGTTAGCCGCCGCGCTTTCAGCAGATGAATGTCAAATTTATACCGATGTCGAGGGTATCTATACAAGTGATCCGCGCGTTGTGCAGGAAGCGCGGCTGTTATCGCAGATCACTTTTGATGAAATGTTGGAGCTAGCCCGCTTGGGCGCGGAAGTTTTGCAAACTTCTTCGGTGCGTTTAGCAGAAAGATACCGGGTGCCATTGCGCGTATTATCCAGTTTTTCAGAGGGCCCAGGAACCTTGGTCACCACGAGATCTACTTCAGAAATTGAGCCTACCGTTTCTGGCGTGGCTTTTGCACGTAATCAAGCTAAATTAACTTTTAGAGGTATCCCCGAGGACTCGGATTGGTTGGAGCATTGGCAACAGGCCCTTACCAAAGCTGCTATTGAGGTCGACATGATGATAAAAAATCCACCATCCGCCACGAACCATATTGATTTTAGTTTTACAGTTCCTTTAAATGATTACGCGGAAGCGTTATTGATTTCCAACCAGCTCATCACGCATTACGATTATCCTTGTGAGATTTTAGCCGACCAAAAAATCGCAAAACTGTCGATAGTCGGTGTGGGCATGAAATCCCATGCCGGTGTGGCTTCTAAAATGCTCCATGCTTTACTCCAAGAAGGTATAAAAATACATTTAATCACCTCTTCAGAGATCACAATTTCAGCCGTAATTGACGAAAAATATACCGAATTAGGTGCACGGATTCTGCATAACACTTTCCTGAATGAAGAAAAAAAATATTCATAATCAATAGGCTATGTTATCTCAGCTTCTGATCAAATAATGTACTACAATAGTAGTGTAGGAAATAACCAGATAAGAAAAGGAATGCTAGTCGAAGAAGGAGAGCAAAATGTTAATTTTAACCAGACGGATAAGCGAGTCTGTAATCATAGGAGATGAAGTAAAAATAACGGTTCTAGGCGTTAAAGGGAATCAGGTTCGCTTAGGCATCGATGCACCTAAAACGGTTTCCGTGCATCGAGAAGAAATCTATCAAAGAATCCAACAAGAAAAACAGGGCGGCGCTCCCGCTTCTGAAGAAACTTCTGACGAAGAAGAAAAAGGCAATCAATAATACTCTTATTTTTAAGCCATTCTTTATGCGCGATTTGCATAAAGAATGGCTTCGTTTTTTTAATCTTTAATCCATCGTATCCATTCGCCACATTAATTTACATACGCAGAACGTCCAATTTTGGTCCAGATTTGACGAAAAATTGGCCGAAAAAGCGGAGCATACACTTCCAATTAGCCCTAAGTATTGAGAAAAGGAGCTTGACAACTCCTGAATAATTTGAGAATAAGGCTGAGTGGGGGAAGAAATTCCTTTTTGAAAAGAATCACAACAAGGAGAGAGCGATGTTATCACTAGGAGACGGGACGACGGCGGAGTTTTTTTCAAGAGAAATGAAAGGATTATGCTTAAAAGATAAACGTTTAGAAGCTCGGGCTATGAAAATTTTAGAAAGGCTCCAAAATCGATTAGGAAGTTGTATTCGTCGTGTTTTTATAGATCAAAAAGAAGCCCGCCAGGCTTACGATTTTTTTTAGTAATCCCAAAATTAAGAAAGATAAATTGTTAAGCCCTCATTATCAGCGTACGGCAGAACGAATCCAGGCCAATCATTCCCGCTATATTTTAGCGATTCAAGATCAAATGAGACTCAACTATACGCATCACCCCGCTAAAACAGAATTAGGAAGGATAGCTAAATCCGGGGCAGCTCATCAATATGGATTGATTCAACACAGTATACTGTGTGTGACAGATGAGAATGAGGCGCTAGGATTAATGGACGTGCAATGGTTTCATTATGATGAGTTCAACACCGAAATGGTGAGCCAAAAGCGAGAAATAGAAGATAAAGCCAGTCGGGTATGGCTCGAAACATTAGATCGAATGAAAAAGCGGTTAGGGAATCATTCCAAACGAATCATTACAGTAGCGGATCGAGAAGGAGATTTTTATGAGTTTCTGCACCCGCTCGTGAAAGGGAATGAAGAATTTGTGATTCGAGGTAAGCATAACCGTTATACAGGAGAAGCCCATAAAAAGCGAGACAAGAAGATAGGGGATTTACTCAAAGCAGCCCCTGTAAAAGGAGAATGGGAGGTGGAAATTCAGGAAGTAGAAACACGAGAAGTGAAGGTTCTGAAATTGTCATTAAAAGCGATAAAAATTAAGTTACCGGTGCCCCCGATAGGTCTGGGCGAAAATGCAAAAAAGTTAGGAGCGATTGATATCGGTGTCATTCAGGCCTATAACGAGGAACATGAATGGGTTTTATTAACGAATTTAGCGTGTGATACTGAAGAACAAATCCAGGAAATTGTGAAAATATACCGCTCAAGATGGCATATCGAAGATTTTCATAAAGTGCTGAAAACGGGCTATCAGGTAGATGAGATTTATTTACATCAGTCGCGTGAAACGATAGAAAATTTGTTGGCGATGGCCTGTATTTCAGCCTGTCGATTAGAACTCGGTTGATTTATGTGGTGCAAAGCGAGGCCTCTATCAAAGCAGATCAGCTTTTTGAAGAATTTGAATGGAAAGCGATATATGTTTATTTTAAGGAAAAAATACCGAATGAATGCCCGGTATTATCCGAAGTGATTTTAAGAATTGCTCGTTTGGGCGGCTATAAGCTCACAAAGCAGGGGAAGCCTCCGGGAATTAAAACCCTTTGGATCGGTTACCAGCAGTTCACTGTAGCTGCTCAGATGTACCGCAATATGTCAAGTAATACTTAAGGCTAATTG
>CAVPCA010000004.1:0-41260 GCA_963702315.1 uncultured Pseudomonadota bacterium | reverse complement strand
CGCGATCGCCTTCTTAGGCCTCGGAGCCGACCTCGCCGCCGTCTGGGACGCGCCGACGACGACGCCGCGCGATCAAAAGGAGCTCCTGCGAGCGCTCATCGAGGAAGTGATTCTCCGTCGATCGCGATGAACCGGCTGCGCATCTCACGGTCCGCTGGAAGGGTGGGGCGCTGACGGACGTAGATGTGCCCCTGCCGCGCTCAAGACCCGCGACAATCAGGACCGATGAGGCGACGTTGGATCTCGTGCGCCGCCTCGCCACGCTTTATCCGGACACTGTCATCGCGGGCATTCTTAATCGACAGGGCCGAACAACCGCTCGCGGTCACCGGGTTGAGGCCAACCGCGTCGCGCATCTTGAGAAACCACTGGGGTATCCCCTGTTTCCAGCGCGAGCCGGAGATTGCGGAAGGCGACGTCATGACCATCGCGGCGGCGGCGGCCGTCCTGAACGTTGTGCCCTCGACGCTGCATCGTTGGCTGAACGAAGGCCTGATCGCCGGCGAACAAGTCACCGCCGGCGCGCCGTGGCGGATCCGAATGTTCTCTGCAAAAGCTTTTTGCGTCATATTCTCGCGATGCCTCGTGCCTTGCAGCAAAACTCCTGCGCGAGTAAATTTTTTATCTAAATCGGCAAAAAAATCATTGGCGAGCACGCTTTCATCAGGAATTTTTAAGTTACGCGCTACTTTATATTTCTCTGCAATCTTTTTCGGAATTGGTACAATCCCCCTCTATATCTCATATGCAAGAGTCTTTTTTCTCCCAAAGAGGGCGAAGCCGTTCTGCGTTTGCAAATTTATACCTCTGAATAGTTACCTTATTTCTTCCTAAAGCAGTTTATTTAGTCTTGTACAAATAATCAGGCCAGCCGACGGCAATGTAGCAAGGGCTCACAGCGGATATTGACGCTTCAAAAGTAATGCCTGTCGGATTATGCATGGTATTGTAACCAGCCTGATCTTGCATAATTTCTCCGCCATTGTAATAGATTGTGATTGTCTTAAGTTGACCGGGCCCCACGACCGAGCCAGTAACGGGTTGTTCTTGGCGAAAATTGGGAATGACTCCCTTGGTAGCTTCCACGGGGAAGTTTGACAATTTTAATGTTCCTTTGAAGGTAACGTTGCCATTATTATCTGCTTGAGCGTCGGTCACGTTTAATGCGGCATTGTCCTGGGTGAGAGAAGTACAAGCACCTGATTGGGCTTTGTATTGCCCTGTCCATAGTCCTTTCAAAGTTGGTCCGCTGGATCAGAGGCGGCTAGGGATGATAATGACACTAATAATGCGGATACTGCTAGACTAGGTAAAAATTTCTTCATTTGTTCTTCTCCAAAGTATTTTTTACTGGTTACGAATTATTTAATTAATTTAACATCGCTTGAAATCCTGGTCAAGACATAGCAGACACAACAGCAATTTGTTACATTTCGCCGATTCCGGCGGTGCAAACTTTTATTAATAATGGGAATAGGTATAATATATTTAAACTTAATCAGAGGTATTCGCAATGAGTAAACCAGATATAGATCATACAGTTGTCCGTCTTGTACTTTTTCTAAATTTCGACGTTGATGGGACGCTTAAAAAAAATAGAGAACATAAATCAACAGGAAGACCGTATTATGTTAGCAAAGAGTTTTGGAAAGAAAATATTGCACGGCTTATAAATAAATACGAAAAATTTCTTAATATACATGCTCGGTTACTAACAAGTCGGCTACAACATTCGAAAGAGTTATCAGCTATAGCCGATGATTTAGGATTTTATTCCATAAAAAGTAATGGTGAAAAAATTCCAAATTCAAACGATTATTACACTCTTTACCATCTTAGTGAAGAAAGTTTCTCAAAAGAGTTTCGAACAAAGAAATTCCAAAGGACATAATTTCTAGTATACATTTATCAGGCGATGTTTTGAAAGCTATTGTTATGGATGAAGCAACTCAGGAAGAGTGGGCAAAGCATAATATTTTAGCATCCTTTTTAATTGATGACAGTAGAACACAAAAATCAGCGGTTACTAAACACTCTAACAAGCTTCTATATGCCTTTGACTGCCCACTAGATAAATTTGAAGGTGATCGTAAAGAATTAAAAAGTCAAGCTGGTCTTTTATTTGAAGCGATAGACAATAAAATACACGATTCACTAATACAAAAATGTGAAATTTATAAAAAAATCTATGAGGCAGATCAATTAATAAGCCTTCTTCCGGAAGAAAAAGAAAATAAATTTGTGAATGATATTAAAACTATTCAATCAATTAAAAAATTGCGTGATCTTAAAGAAACAAAAGAATATGATTCTTCTACATTAGAAAACCTTAGCACCTTAATCTCTACCCTCAGTACAGAATATGATTTAGAAATTGAGTTATTAAAATATAGAAAGAATTTAGTAAAATTAATGGAGAAGGAAAATTGGAGCTCATTTTGGGCTTCGTGGTCCCCTTTATACAATACAGATCAACAAAATTAGCGTTTGTTGATAAATTTTTAACAAATGATTCGAATTTTGAAAAAAATGAATTGCTTTCTAGCCAAAATGGGAAACTGGAGTCCATAATAAACAAATTCCGGAAGAAAGGAAAATTGCCCAAAGAATATCAAGGGGCTCAAGCAAAATTTTAGAATTTTTGCGCTGAGTCGGTGCGCTGAGTCGGTGTCACTGCTGACGTCAATTTAGAAAATAGTTTTAAATTAATGACTTATTTTTAAAAGAAGTTATGCCTGGCACTTACACTTTAGTTAAAATGTGGCTGGCAAGCCACTGGGTAGACAATTCTTTCGACAGGGCTGCAACAATATGCAAGAAACAAAGAATTCGCCTATGTGCGAAAGCAAGAATCTAGGGTAAATACAGACATTTAAGACGGAATTTCAAAGAATTAATATCTTTAAGTAAGCCCATTAGTGCCAGGCATAACCTTTTTAAAAAATAACCCGCTGATTTTAAAATTATTTTTAAATTTGTGTCGTAAGTGACACCGCTATACTATGTCGTAAGTGACACCGCTATACATGATAAAGAAGAGGGTGTCTGGAATGAAATGGAGACAGGTGACGATGAGCGTAAAGAATTTGAATCGATTAGAAGTTCTGGAGAAGATTAAATTAAAAGAAATAAGCCAGAAAGAGGCCGCTATTCTAAATTGATGTCAGGTGACACCGACTCATGCGCAATGCCTCAATTGTTATTTATATTTGTGGGGGCCGCCCATTGCTAGAACCTGGCCCTCTATCAAGGTCAAAGCCAGATGCGGTTTCATGGTGAAAAATATCCTCGCAAAGCTTTTTATAAAAATCTACAGTGCTTTCTTGCCTCCTGAAAGGAATCTAAAATATTTTGTGCTCATCGTTTCATTTCTACTATTCTTAAAGGTATCATAGACTTCTTTTATGGCGTTATTATAGCCATCTAGGGAGGGTTTACTTAAAGCCTGAGTGATGATGCCGTAGGCTTTCTTCGCTGAAGCAGAAACGGATTTACCGTTGATATAAGAGAGTCCGCCATGTGTTTTAAATGTATGTTTTACAATCTGATCTTTTAGCGATATCAAAAAAGCCTCTTGCTTTTGGTACGAAATTGCTCTTATTTTTTGGGTCTTATTGTGAATAGCAAAAAGATCCGGGTACAAAATATTACCGCCAGGTATCACTTTATTATCAGTTTGATCATATTTGATGTGCGTTTTTGTCGGCTTACAAAAGAAAACCTTGCGCCCTAAAAGATTGTCATTATTTTCAATTGCTTCAGTTTCATTAAAATATTTTTTTTGAAGTGCAAAATTCTTTGCATTAACGAGAGAGAAAGTTGTACAACTCCCCGCATCAAACTGATATCTTTTTTGGTTTAAATAAATTATATCAATATCGTTTGATATTTTATTGATAAGTGGAATAAATTCATTCCTCTAAAAGAACAAAATATTTCAAATTCACTTTCCTCAGATTTTTTGTAATCTTTTGTGTTTAATAATGCATAAGAATCATCAATGAAAAGTATATTTTTATTATTTTTTTTAATAACATGGATAGCAAAGCTATGAGAGGAATTGAAAACTACTGCTGAAAGGCTTGAACCTTCTTTGAGATTTTGGATGTCTTTATTAAGAATAGAAACATCTAAACCTTTAATGCCATACTTTTTTATGTTTAAATTATATTTTTCATTATAGTAATTAATAGCTAATTTGAGTTCTTCTTCAGATAGGTTGCGCATATATTCTCTTTTTAGTTTACTATTGGGAATTTGAGCGGATTTCTTTAACCTTTATTATTTATCAAATCAGTGATTATGATATGTTATTACAAGAATATTAACGAAATATTAATATAATATACATTTTATCAAAATTTACTCTGGACTAGAAAAAAATTTAAATAAACAAGAAGTATAAAAAGAAGTGTGGGCTAACTCACTGATTTATTGAATAATATGCAGCAAGTTAGCTATGACCGCAAAAGTCGGTTGGATTTAGCTTATTAGATCATTTTTTGACCTAATTGACTAATTTGATCAGGTAAGTCAGATATTCTAAATATTCTTGCCATATTCTTCGGAATTTTCTCGCAGTACTGTCTTTGCGTTGCAATTCAGCACGTACAGTTGCAATGTTTATTTCAGAAATTGCTGCTAATTTTTTTGCCATTTAAAATCATTGCTCATATTCAGGAATTTTTAGATTTTTTATAAGTGGCGTGTTGGCAAGCATTGTTTTGAGTGTTTTTGATAGCGAAGATGTCCCACTTTTTTTCGATAACCACTTTTGATGTCACGAAAAATTGTTCTAACATATTATTGGTTCGTTGTGGTTTTATCATCATGTCACCCGTTTCTGCGTTAACAACAATGGGATCAGAAAATAATTTTTCCCAATATTTATCAATTTTTTTAACCATTTTTTTAAACCGAATATCAGTTTTTGACAGCTGTATGATTTCATCAGATTCACGAAATTTTTTAACCTGTAATTCTATTGTGTTTATATTAATATCGTCTTCACCTTGATCATTTAAGCCATTTTTTCCATCGGGTGAAACAATTCGCATCGCCTCTCGTAATTGATCATATGAGTCGGTGTCACTGCTGACGTCAATTTAGAAAATAGTTTTAAATTAATGACTTATTTTTAAAAGAAGTTATGCCTGGCACTTACACTTTAGTTAAAATGTGGCTGGCAAGCCACTGGGTAGACAATTCTTTCGACAGGGCTGCAACAATATGCAAGAAACAAAGAATTCGCCTATGTGCGAAAGCAAGAATCTAGGGTAAATACAGACATTTAAGGCGGAATTTCAAAGAATTAATATCCTTAAGTAAGCCCATTAGTGCCAGGCATAACCTTTTTAAAAAATAACCCGCTGATTTTAAAATTATTTTTAAATTTGTGTCGTAAGTGACACCGCTATACATTATTATACCCAAAGCGATTAGGTTTTCGGTTTATAGCATCCCATTGACTACGATCTTTAAACGTTGCTCAATCGAAAAACCTCGAAATACGGGCAGTATTCCTACGGTTTTTCTCAATCGCAACGTTTAAATCTCATAGATCCCTCTGCGCTATAAACCGAAAACCTAATCGCTTTGAGTATAGAGCAGCTATGCGCGCATTTTTTTAAAATCCATTCGTTTAAATCTAACCCCAATCTGGGCGAATAAAACCGAAAATCCAAACGCTTTGGGTATAGTTTCTCCGAGTTTAATAATTTATCTTCGAAATGGTAAGTTGCAGTTCTTTTAATTCTTTAATTAAAAAGTGCACGCTAAATAAAAAAGTATTAATATTGGAAATGTGTTTGTAATCAGTGTCTTGTATAATTGTTTCAAAATATTGATCCATCATCTCGCCATAATCTTTGATAATGAAATTTAAATTGGGGTCCTTAGCTTTGACCTTTTCAGCTAAAAGCAATAAAAAATATTTAACTTCTTTTTTAAATTCGTCAAATCCCTCTAAAGATTGGATAGATTTACGAGTATGTGTAGTGGCGTGCAGGCTATAATAAATGAGATTTAGAGCACGATAAACCTTTCTTTCTGAATTCAGAATAAGTTGAAAAATGGTTTTGTTCTTTCGGGTTTTACCAAATTCTAAACCCGTTTCTTGAATTAAACGGCGTTGTTGGGAAAAGATATTGAGAATTTTTTCATTTAAATCTTGAAAAGAGCTATTCAGATCGGGAATGGGCTCAGTAAAACAACTTTCAAAATACTCTCCCAAATACGATAGCGTATTGCCTAAATTGGTTAAAAAGATACTGTGAGATCGAATCGGAAAAACAAAATAAGAAACCAAAAAAGATATCAGAATGCCTAGTATAATTTCTATAAACCGTTCACCTACCGCTAACAAGTTGGCGCCTGGATTTAAGATAATAATAGCGACTGTGACTGAACCTAAAGTCCCAACATAGCTGACGTCGCCAGGTGTGCCTGCAATGTAGGTAAAAAACAAGGCGATAATAAATAAGGAAATACCAATGCCAACAGGGTTAGTCCCGCAAATTAAAAGAATTCCCAAAGACGCCAGTGCGCCACAAACAGTTCCCCAAAAACGCATTTTGGCTTTTATGAATAGACTACCGATACTGGTCTGGGCGCTCATAACCACCATAATGGTAATTACAATCCATTCTGATTGCGGCAATGAGGTCCAAACCATTAAAAGATATCCCAAAAGGCAAGCCAAAGCAGTTTTAAAGCTGTTGATCATTTTTGGTGAGGAAATGATATTAAAAATTTTATCCATAATAATATTTTACATAAATTTGAGTTGGTGTCACATACATTTTGTGTATCCAATGTATGAATCTTCTTAGATTAGACGGTTTTAAGCGCACCCGTTTATGTCGATATTAACGCCAAAAGCCGCGGTGTCTGACATAAGGAACGTGCACGAAATAACTTTGACAACTAGCATCCCATCTTGAGCTTATCTTTGCACGTTTTGGTTTGAAGGAAAACGCTTACATAGAACAACTATGCGCGCATTTTCCTTCAAACCAAAACGTACAAATCTAAGCCCAATCTGGGCGCTAGTTGTCAAAGTTATTTCGTGCACGTTCCTAACCTTTTTAAAAAATAATCTGCTGATTTTAAAAAGATTTTTAAATTTGTGTCGGAAGTGACACCGCTATTCAGGTAGAAGAAGATGAACTAGAGCTAATGCTAGAACTAGAACTAGTGCTAGAAGAGGATGAAGCCGTAGTTACGGGTGAGGGTGGTGAATAACTGTAAGGAGCAGTAAACAGGTTTCCTACTTTGATAATAAGTGAAGTAAGGGCATTGCGTTTGGGCTGCACTAAGCTTTTAGAAATATGCATTGCTTGAAATAAGCGCTCAAAATCTTTACGCAGTTCGGAGTTTCCTCCCTCAATCGTTAATGTTGTAGCTGTTATGGCCGTTGTTAATTTATGATCTGGGCAAATGGTTTGTAAAGTTGTGGCGAGATTTATTAGTTCTGCTTCACAAGGTAAATCAGTTTGTACCTGGACACTACCCGTCTCCTTCTTAATAGTAAAATTTGGGTAAGCTGCTAATAATCCAGACCAAAACCCAAGCTTTAATGAGAGGGCTTGGCCGCCACATTGCCATAAACGGAAGCTATGAGTATTGGTACGGCTGATGATACGGCCATCAGCTAGAAGAAGCATGGGGTTGGAAAATTCTTCACACTTTGCAAAAGTAGTGGTACAGACCTTACTCATGCTTACATCCCAAATGTTTAAATGATCTGCGGAAACTCCAAGCAGTAAATTAGTATTTGACACGATAGGCCCCTGTACTGAGCCATCCAGGTTTATAGTGGATATATGCTCGTTTGTAATAACATTCCAGGTTTTGATTGAATACTTAGTAAAGTGATTATCAGAACAAATGCCTGTTACTAAGCCGTTAGACAACGCAAATAATTGTGATATTCTTGGTGGAGTTTCTATTATGGATTCGCATTTCTTTTCAATAATGTTCCAAGTTTTAAGGAAATATTTACTTGTAAGGGAATGCGGTTTGCCCCGATCACAAGGGTCATAACGCATTCGGCTGACCACATATCGATTAGACAAAAACAGGTCCAAAGATAATAATTCATCATTTGGTTCTTTTAATTTTAGTAGTTTCGTCAATTGTCCGTTATCAATCTGCCACATATTAAGGGTGTTGTCATACTCTGCTAATAAAAATCGGCCATCTGGAGTTATCATGTGGATGGGTAGTGCGTAATAACGGGAATGTGGAGTAGACAAGGTGGCTAAGGGAGTACAAATGTCGTGCACAGTATCCAGGATTTTAATAATGTTGTGGCAAGTATAGGTACCCTTTGGATATGTGTTTACGTGTTCAAGGATGCCTATGCGTCCATCGGTAAAACCCGTAATAAACTTCTGAAAATTATAGTAGACAGCTTTATCGACAGTCGGTTTATAGCTTTTTAATTCACGATAAGTTTCCTGCTGAATATCCCATACCCCTATTTTTGATTCATATTCAATTACCAGTCGTTCGCCGGTTGTGGAATAATCTTGGTATTTTTGCACAGGCAGTTGAATTACTTTGCCGGAAAAGGCATTAATAACGGCAAAACCTTGATTAGAGAGCAAACATAATAATCTGCCGTCAGGGAACACTTTGATGAGTGTTTCTATTTGCTTGCCATTCAGCCAAGGAGAAATATTGATCCTCTCCATTTGTTTAAATTCACGTATGCTTTTTTTTTCATCCCAATACATCATTTTTGCTTCTTGTATTAAGGGATGTGACGTTAGCCCTTCAATAACCGCGTTACGTAACTCGCTAGGCGTTTGAAGGTATTGAATCGGTTGCCAAATATTATGATGATGTTGAGGTTCTAAAACATTACGTAGCAATGCCGCTGCCTTATCAGCGCCGCAGGCTATAGCTGCAAATAATGGTGTATTGCCTTGATTGTCTTTTGCAGTTAAATCTGCTTTTTGTTCTAATAAAATGCTAACTGTAGCAATATCATCGTTCATTGCAGCAAGATGTAATGCTGTTATTTTATTTTCCGGCGCTACCTTGGCCAAATGCTTGCCCATTTGGGTCGCTAATTTCCGCATAATTTGTGGATCTTGTGCGCGAGCCATTGCATAGTGGATCGGTAATTTACCGTCATTATCCTTTTTTAATAACAATAATAAACCTAATCCTTCCGCACGTTTTTCTTCAATAGCGATTAAATAATCAATGGCTTTCGCAGTACCTTGGGCGCAAGCTAAATGCAACATCGTTTTGCCTTTGTAAGCGGCGTATTCCTTTTCCTCGAAGGTAAACGTCCAACTGCCTAGCCGCGGGTCTCGGCCACAAAAGCGCTGGATATCTGTAAGTTTGTTATTGATACACGCTGTTTCTAATTCTTTTACCCAATGGCGTGGTAAATACAATTCATCTGAATTTCTGAGCTCAGGATATTTATCTAAAAATTTATTAACATCCCGAAGTTTGTCATTATTGGGAAAGAGTGCCTTATTCGTCAATTCAGCATTATCAAGTGGATTAGTATTATATTTCTCTAGCCAATTTTTAATTGCTTCGCCTTCATAGGTGTCACCTGCTGTAGTAAAAACGGGCTCAGCAAAGATTTGTTTAGAAATCGAATCAATATATTTTTCAAATTCTTCTTCGGGAATATTTTTGGTAGTTGTTATCGGGGACATTAATGTCTCTGCTACTGAACGCTTTTTGGCAGCTTTAGTTACATCAGGTAAAGCGGCCGGAGTGCTAAAGTTTTGCTTTCTTGCATCATAAGACGACTCCTATTCATTAAAAATATGTTTTCTGTTTATCGAAATCGAATACGCCTTAAACTGTTTTTTAGCCTATATTAAAAGATTAATTAAAGCAACTATTTTTTTATGAGTTGGTGTCAGGCAGCGGCTAGGGTTTTGGCGGGTGAAAAGCCGCGGTGTCTGACATAACCTTTTTAAAAAATAATCTGCTGATTTTAAAATGATTTTTAAATTTGTGTCGTAAGTGACACCGCTATTTCACTCTATGTTTGACGATGCACCAGGGCCGGCGCTTCGCGGCGATAAAACCTGATCACCTGGATTTGGAGCAAGAAGGGCTACGTTAACACCTAAGCGAACATCATTATTATTGTTAAGCCCTCCTGCATGTCTGTCTCCCCAAAATCCGTTTTTTATTCTCTCGCCCAAATTAACGCAGAAGATTTTTACTTGTCCGGAATGCCTATACAACTGATATGCGGTATAAACTAAAGCAATGAGTGGAACAGCATATAGAATCACCGCATCTAAACCTTTTTTATTTTTGCAGGTATCTAAGTTATTACTAAATTTAATTTCTGGTGGAGAGTAATGATCATCAAAACATAAAACTACAGGAGAATCAGAATAAAGCGGGTATTTGGCCGTCATCGTTAAACCATGACATTCTACGGGTGGAGCAGAAGGACCGTCTGGTGAGGATGGAATATACTGTATGAATAATTTTTGAAAAACAATTTCTGGATAGGGTCCAGAGTTGACGACTCTAGTAACATTACATAATTGAGGAATCTCATCTGAAATATCTTCTATTTCTTCCAGAAATTCATCACCTGAAGCTTCACTTTTGAGGATAGTAGTCTTGCAAGTCCCGGGATATTTTGACTCAATATTAAAGGTATTTTGAGACGAAGGATCGTAAAAACCAACATTGGCATGAGTGTCACAGAGCTCAAGGGATGATGAAGAAAAGCCGAACATGTTTATTTGTGGTTTCTCTTCTGCATGAACGCTCAAGACGTTGTTTAAGCTTGAAATAACAATTCCGAAAAATCCTATAATCTTCTTCATACTTGTCTCCTTATGGTTGACTGTTTTTTTTTGAGGCTATCACTTTTTCGCCCTCCATGTCAAATTTTATTTATCTAACTTTGTCGGCACTTTGTCGGTGTCACTGCTGACGTCAATTTAGAAAATGGTTTTAAATTAATGACTTATTTTTAAAAAAAGTTATGCCTGACACCGATAGCTTTCGTGCTTGACGGACAGGAGTTAATGAATGACACTGCTTAATCTGCATCGACTTTATTAGAATATTGGGTATGTTTATGAAAGAATATTTATGGACGTTTGACGGCGGTAGATTACAGTATCAAAGTTCTCATGAAACCAGCATGATCAATTGGTTATTTCTTCCCGGCGGCCCGGGACTGGGATCGGAAGCACTTGCGGGCCTAACCCAATTGTTAAAAGATAAAATTCCTGGTGTGATTTGGCATCTGGATTTGCCTAATGATGGCTCAAATACCTTAATAGATAAACCCATTACCCATTGGCGCTCCGCCATCAACCAGGCCGTAAAGGCGTTCGAAAAAGTTATTTTAGTAGCTCACTCTACTCCAGGTATGTATGTCCAAACCATGCCGGAACTTGAAAAATTATTATATGGTTGTGTATTAATTGGTTCAGCTCCAAATGCAGAGTGGCAAAAAACTTTTGAAGAATATTGCAAACATAATACTGACGCTCACATTGCATCAGCCGAAAAGGAGTATATTAATAATCCCAATAATGAGAACTTAAGACGACTTTTAATCGCAGCAGCTAAATATTGTTTTGTTACAGAAAAATCATTGCAAGAAGGAAAAGAGCTGTTTTCCAAAATTCCTATCAATCATTCAGCGAATGAACAATCATCAAAATTTTTTGATTCCGAAAAATATCAGGCAACATGGATTCCCAAAATAAACACATTAATTACGAGTGGTTCAAAAGATCATATTACGCCATTACATTTTTATAGTAATAATCCCGAATATAAAAAATCCAATATTTTAGTACATGAAATTCCAGGGGCTGGACATTATCCTTGGTATGAAAATCCCAACGAGGTTGTCAATATTTTCCAAAATTATATTAGGAAAATTTTGTAACTTCGGCGATGAATCCAGACGCGGCGATAAAAGCTGATCGCTTGCATTTGGGGTGAGGGGAAGCGTTCTTCTGGTAGGCTAGTCAAAAAACAGAGAAAATAATATACTATCGGCCTATGTCAGATCACAGCCAGGTACCCGATTTTAATTCTACACGCGTATTAGTTTACGGCGACCTTATGCTTGACCGCTATTGGTACGGTCAAACCTCGCGGATTTCTCCTGAGGCGCCTGTTCCTATTGTGCATGTCAGACAGAACGAAGTTCGGCCGGGAGGCGCTGCAAATGTTGCTTTGAATATTGCTAGCCTAGGCGGAAAAGTTATGGTGTTAGGCTTAGTGGGTGAAGATAAAGAAGCTGAACTATTGCGAATGGCGTTGCACAAAGAAGCGGTTGAATGCCAATTGCTAGCCGTTCCGGGATATCCCACCGTAACCAAATTGCGCGTCATTGGTCAACAGCAACAGCTGATTCGCATGGATTTTGAAGAGATTTTTCGACAAGTCGAAGATGCGGCTTTAATTGAAACTTACATTCAAGAGCTTTCGCGATCGAATGTCGTGGTGCTATCAGATTATGCGAAAGGCGCTTTATCAAATTCACTGCGCCTTTTCAATTCGCGAATCAATATTAACGTTCCGGTTTTAGTTGATCCCAAGAGCAAAGATTTTTCCCGATATCGAGGCGCCACCTTAATCACGCCGAATAAAGCCGAGTTTGAAGCCGTTGCAGGCCATTGGCATAGTGAAGAAGATTTAGAAAATCGCGGGAGAAAAATTATCGCGGAATATGATTTCAGGGGGGACTGTTAATTACTCGCGGTAAAGAAGGCATGACGCTGATTGAAAAGCACAAACCTGCTGAATCCCTTAAAGCAAAAGCCCGTGAAGTCTATGATATCACCGGCGCGGGGGATACTGTGATCGGAGTGGTTGCTGCGGCTGTAGCAGCCGGACTTGACCTTCTGGAAGCGGTGCATTTAGCCAATATAGCCGCTGGTTTAGTGGTGATGAAACTGGGTGCTGCATCCGTTACAGTGCCTGAATTACGCCGTGCAGTGATGCGTCAAGGTGGCGGAGGATTGGAGGGAGTTGAACTGAAAACGAGTTGATGACAGCCGTTGCTGACGCGCGCGCGCATGGCGAAACGATTGTCATGACCAACGGTTGTTTGATATTTTGCATTCCGGCCGATGTCCAATATTTGCAACAAGCAAAAGCCTTAGGAAAACGTTTGATCGTCGCTGTTAATACCAATGATTCGGTAAGTCGCTTAAAAGGGCCCGCCCGTCCTATCAACGACCTGGCGGATAGAATGGGTGTGCTCGCCGCCTTACGCGCCGTTGATTGGGTGGTGCCCTTTAATGAGGACACGCCTGCTCGTTTGATTAAACGCGTGTTGCCGGATGTATTAGTCAAGGGCGGGGATTACCGGATTGAGGATATTGCTGGTTCAGATGTGGTTTTAGCCAACGGCGGTAAAGTTAAAACCTTAGATTTTCGCCAAGGGTTCTCCACAACACAAATAATCCAAAAAATGAAAATAAAAGAAACTAGATGTTCTCCAGTGTCATAATTTTCTGAATCGCATACGCGGGTGTTTCGTAAGGATGGGTTTTTAGCAGTTTTTGGATGACGGGCTTTAGCTTTTTTCTTCGCAAACCATTTCCACCTTGTATTCCGTTACCCGGCTATATTCATTCACTTTGCCAAGAGCAGGATGACTTCCGGGTAGAGGGAAAAATTGTCCCTGTCCCAGCGTTTGCCAGGCACAACCCGCATATTCGCCAATTTGGCCCGCTCCTTCCGCAAATAAGGCTTCTTTTACCTTTTCAGCGTCGTTTACCGGGATATAAAACGAAATCAGATACAGGTTGTTGTTCATAAAATTTCCTATAATTAGCAAGTATAATATCAAAGAGGAGTAAAATAATGAAAAATACATTTTTTAAAAAAATAAGTATACTGGCTCTTTTTGGGGTTTCCCTGTTTGGATTAAGCAATGTGTTTGCGCAACAACAAAATAACGTTAATCCGGGAACAGGATATCAAAATACTAACCCAAATTCGAGCGCTAACCCTGATCAAAGTACATCTTCAAATCAGATTAATAACCCAAACTATGCAAATCCTGATGTTAATCCAAGCATGAACCCTACTTTAAATCCAAATGCTTTTCCACCAGATCAAAACACAGGTTCAAATAGCACAACGACTAACCCCAACAATCAGCAACAAAACTATGAAAATCCGCAAAATAACAACAATACCAACTCTCCAGGTTATGCGCCCACTAATAATCAACCTGCTGGCGCAAATACGAGTAGTGGATCGCCCACTCCATAAAAAATGGATGTTGTTGAATAAAAAAGGCTGAAATTATCTCAGCCTTTTTTTCATCGATAAGGTTTTTCGGCTTGCCGATCGGGGTGATCTAGCGGCTTTCCTTAAATGCCGGTGGTGTGGTTTTCTGTGGGTTATCCTATAAGTAGGGTGAGTAGCCACGCTGCGGGTTTGGGTTTTGCGACGCTTTGCTTTAACTGTAGAAACGTGTTTTTTCTTAAATAGATTATTAAAACTTTTCAAGGCTTTTTCTAATGCCTTGAAATAAGTTTGTTTGATTTTAGCTATTTTTAGTTGATTTTGTACACTGCTCAAACGGTTGGAAATTAATTTTGTGGCGCGAACACGTTTGGTTGTCAATTTTTGACGACTCATTCTATTAGCTTTTTTTAATTCATTTTTTAAAATATGGATGGTGCGCATGGCCCGCTCAACTTCTAATTTTGCATTTCGCTTAAAAGTGGTGGGGAGGATTTGCACTTCATCATACCAATGAACAATAGTGTCTATAGGATGAGATAAAATGGATGTTTTTTTTGATCTTGATGTATTTGCCAATTTTCTTCTCCTTATTTAGTCTTCTAAATCTAACCATAGTACGATTTCTATATTTTTGCCAGCAATGTTAGCGGGCGAGCCGGCTTCATGGATGATTGCTTGCAGTATATTTGTGCATGCAACCGTCCTTGGAGCTCATCCTTGAAAAAACACGTAATATGTACCAAAATATACAAAATTATTGAGGTGAAAAAAATGTACATCAGCGTTTTCGACATTTTTAAAATTGGTATCGGCCCTTCAAGTTCCCATACGGTAGGGCCTATGAAAGCGACCGGGATGTTTTTGGAGGAATTGAAAAAGCAAGAGAGATTTGCAAAAACCTTTAGAATCTCGATTGAACTTTACGGTTCTTTAGCGCTGACCGGTAGAGGGCATGGCACAGATAAAGCAGTTATTGCGGGTTTATTCGGCGAAGAACCGCATCGAGTAAATCCCGATAAAATTGAGCACTATTGAAAAACATTTCCGCAGAAAAAGAAATTTTATTATCAGGTATTAAAAAAATCCCTTTTATCTTAGATCGAGGATTTGATTTTTCACGTGAAAAAGTGTTTGCCTCAACATGCCAATGCGCTAAAAATAACTACTTTTTCCCAAGAAAATATGTTATTACGATCAAAAGTGTATTTTTCGGTAGGCGGTGGCTTTATCGTTTCCGAAGAGGAATTTGGACAAGCGCCCTTGGTAACAAAATTGCGCCTTATGTATTTTCCAGCGCGGACGAACTGCTGAATTTGTGTCGTACCACCGTCTTTCCATTGGGCAATTGATAATATTCGGCCGAATCAGCAATTTTTTTAAATCGGAAGCAGAAATAAAAACCGGCCTGTTAGACATTGCTGCTATGATGCGGGCCTGTATTTAAAAAAGGCTGTCATACTCAAGGAATATACCCGGTGGCCTGAATGTGCAAAGGAGGGCCGGCGATATTTACAAAAAATTGCTGTTGATGGGAAAACCCAACCGCAATCATCCTGATGTGATGAATTGGATTAACGTCTACGCCATGGCGGTCAATGAAGAAAACGCAGCGGGGGGCAGGGTGGTCACTGCGCCTACCAATGGAGCCGCCGGCATTGTCCCAGCAGTTTTGCAATACTATCTGGATTTTTGTGAAGGCGTTAGTGCCGACAAAATGTTGAGTTTTTATTTAACGGCTGGGGCTATCGCTATTTTGTATAAATTAAATGCCTCTATATCCGGCGCCGAGGTAGGGTGCCAGGGAGAAGTAGGGGTGGCTTGTTCCATGGCAGCCGGGGCCTTTGCGGCGGTTTTAGGTGGAACTTTAGAACAGATTGAGAATGCCGCTGAGATTGGGATGGAGCACAATTTAGGTTTGCCTTGCGATCCGCCGCGTGGCCTGGTGCATATTCCGTGCATCGAGCGCAATGCAATGGGAGCGGTAAAGGCCATAAACGCGGCACAGTTAGCTTTGGCTGAAAATGGTCAGCACAAAGTATCTTTGGATACGGTGATTAAAACGATGAATACCTTGGGCAAAGACATGAAACATATTTACAAAGAAACTTCCCGAAGGTGGCTTGGCTGTTAATTTTCCCGAATGTTAGGGCTTAGTGGATAGCTCTATTTTTAATTGCGGTGTGGTAAAGCCAGACGCAAAGCGCCGCGGTGACGATTAGGCCTAATATAGCGGCTGCTGGAGCAAAACTTTCTGAAACTAAACGTAAAGCGTCTGAGCTACCTTTTAAAATAAACGGGACAGCTAGAATGATGCCCATCAAAGCTGCGCCGGCAACTAACCCGCAGGCCAGCAAATTACCTTGTTCGAAACCAGCGTCTACATCTTGATTACGCTTTTGTAACGTTTTTTTGCAAATATAATTAATGATTCCGCCTAGAACGACTGCAGTTGTAATTTCTGGGGGAAGGTAAATACCAATGCCGATAGCGAGAATCGGCAATCGCGCATCTCTTTTTTTCAAAAATTCATCGACAAAAATAGCGGCGATAGCAATGCCAATCCCGACGCTGATGTCATTCCAAGGCAATGAATGACCTAAAACCCCTTGTGCAACTGCAGACATTAATCCAGCTTGCGGAGCAGATAACATTTGCGCGTGATTCATCCCGGCGTGTGGAAAAATGCCTGAGATGCCATAAGCGTTAAATAAAAGTTCAAGCACAGGACCCACAACAATCGCAGCGACAATAACACCTATCATTAACATAATTTGTTGCTTCCAAGGCGTCGCTCCCACCATCTGTCCGGCCTTTAAGTCTTGTAAATTTTCACCGGAAATAATAGTGGTTGTCGCCACAACGGTTGTAATAATGATCACAATGGAAATCACCGCTTTTATACTAGCGGGATTGGTGTGAATCATATGTGAAAAAACAGGTAATAAAATAAGTGATGTTAATAAGACGGATCCTAATAAAAGCCCAGAAAGCGGATTATTAGTAACACCCACTAATCCAACCAGATACGCACAAACCGAAGCCAGTAAGAAGCCAATCACGAATAAATAAATCACAGAAAACCCACTAATGCTGTATTTTAGCGAGTTGGAGAGGGGGAGTTGAGAATCGTTAAAAAAATGCATGAAGGCAAAAAATGCACAAATTGCTAGAAATAAAGACCCAAACAACACAACTCTAATCGGTATGTCGCGTTCAACGCGCGGCAATTTATCCCTGCGATTTTGATGGCGCATTTCTTGAAAAGTACTAAACGAAGCGGAAAGACTGCTAATAATCGGCTTGATTAAATTCACTAACGTCCAAAGGCCGCCCATCAACATGGTGCCTACGCCGACATAACGGATATGGTCAGCGCGTAAAGCCAACGCCATATCATAAAGGCTGCCGCTATGAGAAACGCCATAAATGTGTGAATAAATAGGAATGCCGATTACCCAAGCTAAAACAATACCGACTAAAATGCTGATACAAGCTTGCAAACCGACGATAAAGCCGGCGGCGATTAATGCGGGTGAAAAACCAAAACTCATTCCGTACAGCACATTGCCGCCATTCAGTTTCCAAAGCGGCAAATAGTCCGCGAGCAATTTGAAGCCTGTTTGAAAGAGCCCAATGCAACCACCGGCTAATCCCCCACGCACTAAATATTTCATTTTGGCTTGACCGGTGGAACTGGCTTTTAAAATATTGCCAATCGCTGTGCCTTCGGGAAATCGCAAGGTTGGGTAATTCAGCATAATGCGACGCAAGGGAATAGAAAATAATACGCCGAGCATGCCACCGATTAAGGTAATCAACATGGTTTCCCAATAATGGAAATAGCGCCAATAACCTGTGATCAATAATGCCGGTAATACAAAGGCAATTGCACAAGCAACGCCTTCTCCTGCAGAGGCGGCGGTTTGAACAATATTATTTTCGAGGACATTGTGTTTTCTGAAAAATCTTAGCGCGCCCATGGCGATGATTGCAGCAGGAATTGAAGCAGAAATGGTTTGACCTAATTTTAAGGCTAAATAAGCGTTCGCAGCTCCTAAAACGGCGGTGATGACAATAGCCAGGAGCACTGCTTTTAAGGTAATTTCGGCCATGTTTTCTAAAGATTGAGAAGGAAGGGAATCGGTGCTTTCAAGGGAAGTATTCTCGTCCACCACTTCTTTCATAACAAACCTCCGGTTAATTCGTACAGATTTCGATTATACCCGAAGGGCTCATCATGTCTACCTGGGCCGCTTCCACAGCCGCTCTCATTTTTAAGCAGACCTCTTGCATGACATGAATGTTATGAATACAGGCTAAATTGCTAAAAGCAGTGGCATTGCTTTTAAATAAAAAATGCAGATAAGCTCTGGAATAATGACGACAGGTTAAGCATTGGCAGTTTTCTAAAATCGGACGCTCATCAAAGGCGTATTGGCTCTTTTTTATCAGTAGACGGCCTTTTTCAACACCTAAATTATCAAATTTTACCCAATCTTTATCAGGGATTGCGTGTCCGTGATATAACGCGCCGTGTCTGGCGTTGCGTGTGGGAGCGACGCAATCAAAAATATCAATACCTTGTGCGACAACATCGATTAAATCTTGTGGATTTAAACCTACCCCCATGGTGTAACGTATTTTATGTTCGGGAAGCATAGCTCGCAGCCACTGAATAATTTCGATGGTTTTTTTCATATCAAAACCAATGGTTTCTCCGCCGATGGCTATGCCGTCGACCCCCGTCTCTAAAACAAATTGCGCGGATTTTTCTCTAAATCTGGAAAAACACTCCCTTGGATAATCCCAAATAAAGCTTGATAATGACCGTAATGAGAGTAAGGATTTTGATCATGAGTTTGTTTAGATTCCATGAGCCACCGATGCGTGCGTATCATGGATTTAAGCGCTGAATCGTAGGAAGCGGTATCCGCAGTGCATTCATCAAACGCCATGATGATATCCGCGCCGATTATTTTTTGAGCGTTTATGGAAACTTCCGGCGTGAGATGAATAATTTGCCCAGTTTGTGGATGCTTAAAATGCGCCCCCTTTTCATCGATGGTGCATATTTTTTTGTTTTTCGAAAGGCTGAGAACTTGATAACCGCCGCTATCGGTCAACATGGGTTTATGCCAGGCCATAAAACGATGCATGCCGCCGACTTTTTTGATCACGTCTAATCCTGGGCTGCACAACATGCGGTAGGTGTTTCCCCCCAAAATGATTTGGCTGTTACACAAGCTTAAATCATGGGGTAACATAAAATTGACAACGGCTCTAGTGCCAACCGGCATAAAAGCGGGGGTTAACACTTCCCCATGCGGCATCGATATTTTCATGATTCTAGCCGGTAAGGAAGGATGTCGTTGTATAACTGAGCTATGGTAAATATTGGGCATGCAAAATTAATTAAATCGGTTGAAATCTATTCTCTGCAGGTTCGTAATCACTCTTTAAACTAAAAATACCGAATTTGGTGTTTTCATCGTAAATATCTATGGCTTCTGCTGCTTTCAGGCGTTGGGCTAAGCGAATGGATAGGGGTAAACCGAGTGCCTCAACGGCAACTTTGATAAGCCACATCGTTAAAATAAGTTGAATTAAATTGGGGTTGCTCATCACGCCATAAAAAGCCACGAAGCCAAATATCCAACTGTCTAAACCGGAGGCCATAAAAGTAGAGGCCAGAAAGCGCATTCCCATTTTACGACCATTAAACTTAATTTTTAATTTAGCCATCACTAAAGAATTCAATGGCTCTGAAAGGAAATAGCTGCAGAACGAAGCAATAATAATTCGAGTATTCATCGCTAAAATATTATCAAAAGACTGATTTTGTATTGCATAAAAGGTAGGGCTTGGTAAGTGCGTTACCGATTGCCCGTAAACCAGGAATAAGGCGTTAAATAAAAACCCACACCATATCGCACGGCGCGCATGTTTATAACCGTAGACTTCGGTAATGAGGTCAGACAATAGGAAAGTCAGGGGAAATACCAAAGTCCCTGCATCCGTTACCAAGCCAAAGATATTAACTAGACGGGGATCAAACCAATTGGCTAAAGTGATAACCATAGCGAAGGAGGTGATCAAAAACCACAAATATCGAGGATATACCTGGATTCTATGTTCTTTCATATTGCGTATTGTATCGCGCTTGACAAAGAAAGCTGCACAGCGTAAATTTGATAAAGCCCGTGAGGGGGTTTCCCATGTTAACATTTTTAAAGAGGGATGGCAAAGTGAGTGTTGCGATAACAGGAGTTGAGACGCAAAAGTTAACTCAAATTTCATCAACTGTTTTGTTGGTGGAAGATAATCCTATTACCAACAGACTTTACAGTAATACACTTAAGTCTTTGAACTGCCGGGTTTTTTCTGCAACCACCGTTCGTAGCGCCCTAAGATACTGTCATTTTCTTTCCCCGCACCGATTTGACCTTATTGTGCTCGATTTAGAACTGCCAGATGGTCAAGGTTTTGCTGTTTCGAGAGCTGTGCGCGCTTACGAAGCCGTGCATGGTGGACATGTGCCTATTTTGATGTTGACGTCGCTTATTGAAACAATGCGCGCAGAGGGCGCCAAAGAAGGTTGTGACGCTATGTTTGGCAAGCTTTCCATGAAAGAATTTACCCCCTTGATCGATAAATGGCTAAAATGGTCAGCCGCAAACAAAGCGAAATCGTAACTATTCAGTAAATTTTAACCAGACAAACGCAGAACGGCGAAATCATTTTAATTCGTAAATCCCGCTGCGGGTGAATGGGTCCCCTAAAAGAATTGCTCAACTTTTTCTAGGTTTTCGGCAGTTCCGTATAAGATTAAAATATCTTCGGCTTTTAATAAGGTGTTTGGGTGGGGATGAGCATAATGATTATTGCCTCTTTTTTAAAGAAACAATTTTTATTTCTGGTAAAAGCGACAAAACATCCTGGATATTTTTATGCACCAAACTAGAACCTTGCAAAACAATAAACGCCCGTATTTGCTGCACAGGATACCCAGCTTCACTCAAACTTTCGGTTAAAGAACCTGGGAATACTTGATGGAGCTCATAATGATGACGACGAATGTTTTCGATTATTCGAGTAACTTTTTTATGCGAGTAATGAATCGAACGCATCAGATGATAGATAAGCGCCAGGCTGGCTTCGTGATCTTCCACAACAATTTTAGCGCTAGCATAACTTTGTAGCTGAAGTAAATCCATTTCATTCTACGGAACAATAATAGGTAAGTTTGTATTTAAATTTTTTCCGTGTTGTAAAACTTTTAAAGCAGCATGCGGATCGCTAAAACAAATCACTAAAGCATTAGCAAAGCGAACGCCAATTCGTTCTAAAATTTGCGGATGCGTGGCGTCACCATAAAACGCTGGTATGCCTGCTAAATGCGCTTCTTGTATGTGAGCTGGTTCTAATTGTGAAGCGCAATAGCGAATATTTTCTTGCTCCAAAAGAGCGGCGATATTTTGCCCAATTCTGCCGTAGCCGCATAAAATAACATGGCCCTCCAATAGAATTTTTTTTTAACAATCTCTGTATCACTTTCAACTGGCGGTGTTTTTTTGAAGGAAAGTAAATTTGCTATTTTTTGATTATAGATAATTAAAATTGGGCCAATCGCAAAACTCAATAATAAAGTTCCTAAAATGGTTTGGCCAAATCCAGCAGGAAACAATTTATTCGAAAGAGCAAGTGTCAACAATGCAAAACCAAATTCTCCTCCTTGCACGAGTACTAAAGAAGTACGTAAAGCAGTTTTGGTGTCGTCACCTAAATTTTACTTATGGCGCCAATAATAATACCTTTTACCAACATTGCACCAAAAGACAACAATAAAATCCATGGCCAATACATTTTCCAACTGGCAAAATTTAACAGCATGCCAATGGTAATAAAAAATAAAGCCAGTAACACATCGCGAAAAGGGCGGATTTCTACTTCAATTTGATGGCGAAATTGTGTCTCACTCAGCATCATGCCCAGCGAGGAATCCTCCCAGGGCAAAGGAAAGGCCTAAACTTTGCGTAAGCCAAGCGGAAGCTAAAGTGACCAACAGCACCGCGAGGGTAAACAATTCAATCACGTGTGTATTCGCAATCAGATGAAATAAGGGTCTAAATAACCAACGTCCAATAGCGAGAATAATGACAAATGCAAGCTAAAAGCCCTTCAAATCGTAAACAGTAAAGTGATGGAGATATTCGTATGTTGTGCGGCAATGCCCAAACTGCCGATCAAAATAAAAAAATGGGATCACCGCCAGATCTTGGAACAGTAAAATGCCCACCGCATTGCGTCCGTGTGGGCTATTCAATTCAAATTGATCTTTCAGTTGTTTTATCGTGATCGCGGTGGAGGACATGGATAATATACCGCCCACAACAACGCCAACATACCAAGGGAGCTTCAGCGCCAAGCCGATCGCTAATCCAATCACTGTACACAGAATGACTTGCAATCCTCCCAACAGAATGACAGCCTTGTGTAAGGCGCGCATTTTGGCAAAAGAAAATTCGAGTCCCACCGTAAACATGAGAAAAACCACACCAAAGCTGGCGAGTTGATGGGCCTGTTCCACGTTGCGCACCCATCCCAAACCATGCGGGCCCACAACGGCGCCGATAATCAGATAACCCAATACTTGTGGCAAACGCAGTGCTCTAAAAGAAATCCCAATCACTAAAGCTAAAGCAAGTAGAATTAAAATGTTATTGAGAATAGAATTGGCCATATTTTAAAGTTTAGCACTAGTCCATAAATATGAAATATTTCATTAACTTATCTTTATTGAAAACCAATCGGAATTTCCGTTTATTGTTCCTGGGGCAGTTTGTGTCACTGGTTGGTACGACGATTACTGGGGTAGCCCTGCCTTATCAGGTGTATGAAGTAAGTCATTCAACGATGTTGGTTGGGTTGGTCAGTTTTTTCCAGTTATTGCCTTTGCTATTAACGGCATTGTTGGGGGGAATATTTGCTGATCGTTACCCCCGTCGTCCATTGATTTTAATCACCGAACTTTTTTTGGCGCTGGGTTGTCTCATTTTGGCGGGCAATGCCTGGTTAACCAGGCCCTCGCTCGTTATTATTTTTGTGTTGGCGGCGTTTATGTCTGCAGTCAATGGGTTGCACCGTCCTGCGATCGAAAGCATTATTCAGCAAGTCGTGGAGAAAAAAGATTTTGTGATGGTGGCGGCCCTGCGAAATTTTATGATGAGTAGCGCATTAATTATCGGCCCGGCTTTAGGTGGATTGTTAATTGCGCATTTTGGTATTTTTATTACTTTTTTAATTGATTTCTGTAGTTATATTGTTGCCATGATGACAGTGGTCATGATGGCGGTGACCGTCATTCCGGTTTTGCAGAAAGGCCGATCGGTATTGTTTTCGCTAAAAGAAGGCGTGCAATACGCTTTTTCCAGACAGGAATTAGTGGGCTCTTATTTAATTGATTTTATTGCGATGGTGTTTGGGATGCCGATGGCATTATTCCCAGCAATTGCTGCTACACATGGAGGGGCAAAAACTTTAGGCCTGCTATATTCTATGCCGGCGGTCGGTACATTGTTAATTTCTTTTTTTAGTGGTAGAGCGCACGAAATAAAACGGCATGGGATAGCCATTGCCGTCGCAGCTGCTTTTTGGGGAGTGGGTATTATTTTATTCGGCCTTTGTTTGAAAATTAATTTCTTATTGGCGTTGATTTTCTTAGCTGCTGCGGGTGCTGCGGATGCATTGAGCGCTATATTTCGTAGCACTTTGTGGAATCAGACGGTGCCTTTTGAATTGCGCGGCAGGTTAGCGGGCATTGAAATGATCAGTTATTTAAGTGGGCCTAAATTAGGTGACACCGAAGCTGGTTTAGTGGCAGCCGCATTCGGTGTTACGTTTTCTATTATTTCTGGTGGTGTACTATGTGTTTTGGGTGTGGCCGTGTGTTGTTATTTTTTACCAAAATTTTGGAACTATCGATCTTCGGTTTAATAATTTTTATAATAGAGTAACTTGCAAATGATCAAAGTTCGCTGGTTGCCTCGCTGATCCGTTATTGCTTCGGACTCCGGTTTAAGCGGTCTGACAATGATATTCCGGAGAGGCGGCCAGGCGGCAACGGGCTCGCTCAACAACCAGCGATCTCATGGTAAAGGACCTCTAGACAATGAGGATGGATTTGGATAAGATGCAGGAGTTTTAAATGTTTTTAGCATGGAGGCTAGAATTTATGGTTTTGTTTCATGTTGGTTTAGCACTTGTTTTATTGGTTTTAGTAACCAGTGTTTCCTTGATCATTTGGTCTTCACGCGCTGAACCAGGGCCTGGAATTGTCTTGGCGAAAGTTGTGGGTATCATCGTTTTTGTTTTGGCGATTTTAGATATTATTTCTTTGGGTGTTGGCGTTGCACGATGGAAAGCCTGGGGACATCACCAAAAAAATGCTTGTCATTGCCCGGCTACTTCTCTCAATGCTAATCCAAACCCGAATCCAAATCAGATGCAAAATCAAACCGCAAATCTTCAGCCAAATGCAAATCCGGTGAATAATAATACGCCAACAAATAATCAAAATGCGAATCAAAACCTAAATGCAGTGAAAACCTAGAAGGTTAGGCTCTGTGTAAAAATAACTTGTCTTTTTAGCGCCCAGATTGGACGCAGATTTGAAAGTTCACGACGAAAGAAAATACGAGTATAGTTGTTCTATATGAGTGTTTTCTTTGAGGAGTGAACTTTCAAAGATGCATCCAAGATGGGATGCTAAAAAGATAAGTTATTTTTACACAGAGCCTTATTCAAGTAGTCCTTCTTCTTGTAACGATTTTTTAATCGCCGGACGTCCTGACATTTTTCGGTAATAAGTTTGAATGCGTGGAAGGTCCGTTAAATCCACTTTTATTTTTTCTGCCCACAGCAACATCACAAAAAAATAACCGTCGGGTAAAGTATAATGGTTGCCGGCGAGATACGGATACTGTTCTAAATTTTTTTCAATAAAAGCGAATTTCTTTTTTAAATTGGGAATGAAAATTTCTTCTTTGATTTTTTGATCGATCTTCGCATTAAATAACGGGCCAAAACCTTTGTGCAATTCTGTGGTTACAAATAATAACCATTCTAAAACATGATAACGATAAAAATCAGTGGTAGGTGGTAACAAATCATTTTTTTTGTGAGTTTCCGCCAAATAAATATGGATAACTGCATTCTCACTCAGAATTTTACCATCATCAGTTTGCAGAGCGGGCACATAGCCTTTAGAATTAATTTGGAGAAAATCTTTACCGTTTTCCAGTTTTTTATTTTGCAAATCAACGGCAATATATTGGCAAGGAATGTTTAATTCATTAATTAAAATACGCACCGCCAAAGAACAAGCGCCTTTAGTATAATAAAGAATCATATTAACCTCCATATTAGATGAAAGGGTAAAACCGAAAACTTAATCGCAATGACTATAGTATCTTAAATTAAAATTGATTGCAGCAACGCATAAATTTTTTTATCATGAGTTTTTAATAGGAAGTCTATATGTTTAAATTGACCAGAAAAAAAATTGTGATCATCGGAGGAAGTTCGGGAATTGGGCTGGGCATTGCTAAAGCTTGCGTGGCAGCCAATGGGGAAGTGATTATTGCCAGCCGCAATCCGCATAAATTAAAAGAAGCGCAAAAATCCATTGGCAAAGAATTACTGTCGTATGCTTTGGATATTTCTAATCCCGAGCAATTAGCCCGGTTTTTCAAAAAAATAGGTCGATTTGATCACTTGTTAACGCCGGCTGCAGCTGTTTCCTGGGGGCCATTTAGTCAAATGTCTGCTGCTGATGAACAAGCATCTTTTAATAGTAAATTTTGGGGGCAATATTATTCCGCCAAATTAGGATTTTCAGAGATCAATCCTGGAGGCTCGATTGTCTTTTTTGCGGGCTGCTGGAGTCAACGCCCTATCCTCGGCGCCGCCATTCCGGCATCTATTAATGCCGCCATTGAAGGCTTAGGGCGGGCCTTGGCTTTGGAATTATCACCCCTGCGCGTTAATGTCATTTCCCCGGGCATTATTGATACGCCCGTATTTTCAACCATGTCCGCCGCCGAGCGCAAAAAATTCTTTGAACAAAAAGCCAAATCTTTGCCGGTTAAAAAAATAGGAAAACCTGAAGATGTGGCCATGACCGCTATTTATTTAATGACTAACCCCTACATGACAGGCAGTACGATTTACGTTGATGGGGGTGAAACATTAAGATAAGGAACGTGCACGAAATAATTTTGACAACTAGCATCCCATCTTGGGCTTATCTTTGCACGTTTTGGTTTGAAGAAAACGCTTACATAGAACAACTATGCGCGCATTTTCTTCAAACCAAAACGTACAAATCTAAGCCCAATCTAGGCGCTAGTTGTCAAAGTTATTTCGTGCACGTTCCTAAAGAAGCTCTGGAAATAAAAAAGCCACTGATGTTTCCATAGTGGCTTTTTTTTAACAAGACTAGCGTTTAGCCTTTAGAATCCAATAGAAGTATATGTAACGTCAACTCGCTGGGCTTCGGCTTCATATAGAGATCTATATTTGGCATGTTGCGCTGGGAGAGCATATGAGTTGTTCGATAATCTATTAGGGTTAGCTTCACAGAAAGCTTGATTTAAATCATCAGCGAATTCTCTCAAGCCGTAAGAAAAGAATATGAAATCCGCTTGGTCAGGACGCTGATTAGCAAAAAACACCAACTTAGCATGATTGTCCAACAAACGAAGATATGTATTTACTCGATCGTTTAATATAATGTAAGTAGATTTATCCCGGTGTTGATCTAAAATTTCATGAGTTCTATGCCATGCATGAAAGTTGACTTGAATTTTTATCAATCCAATGTCGGCTTCATCTTCATCTTGTTTGTTATAAGATTTAAATTCTGGACGAAAGCTTCTAGGATTATTTTTATATTCATGAGAATCAACTGATTCTGCTTCGGAACCAGCATTTTCGACAGGCGGTTGTTCTGCTGGTGCATTATTCACAACAGTGGTTTCTGCTTGGGCATCGGGAACTGCACGTTGAACACCCGTGGCAACAGTGGTAGCTTGATTATTTGTAGCTTCCGTATTGTTATTTCTTCCTCTTTGAGGAGCGGGGCGGAGGCTTGGCAAAGGCGCTCCAAAAGCCTGATCAAATATTTGTCGTGAAAGGACTTGAAAATATTGTAAATCTGCAGCGCTAATTTGAGAGGAGTTTTTCTGTTCTTCTTTTTTGGCTTCCTCATTGGCTGCTTGATAAACTGGAGTCGCCAAAGCACTATTTTGGGCCGCTAGAGCTGCAGCTTCTTCAAGTTTTTTACGAGCGTAGTAGGCATTGTAGCCGGATTCTGCTGCTTCTTCTTTTTTGATCTTGTCTTGTAGCAATGTAAGAGTTAAAGCATTCTCATTGGCTGCAGAAGCTGCGGCAGCATTTTGTACTTTTGTTTCAAAATCTTTTTTGTTACCATCATGCGACATATAAAACCCCTTAAAATACTAAAATTTGTTTGAGGATATTATGCTGGGTTTCCACCCGCTTGTCAAGAGTTATTGGCTCGCGATATCATCATTTTTATATGAAAAACACCAAAATTTTAAAAAATTTAATCGCCGAGATTCCGGATTTCCCAAAACCAGGCGTTTTATTCAGAGATATCTCCCCCCTTTTGAGAACTCATTTTACTGAAACCATAGACGCGTTAAGCGCTCTGTGCAGTTCACAAGAATGGCAAGCCATTGATTTAATTGCAGGAATTGAATCAAGAGGATTTGTCTTTGCCTCGGCTTTGGCTTACAAGCAGAATAAAGGGTTTGTGAAGATTAGAAAACCGGGGAAGTTACCCAGTGTTGTCGGAAAAGTACATTACGGCTTGGAGTATGGAGAAAGTAGCTTAGAAATGCAAGCCGGCGACGGCAGCAAAATTTTAATTGTTGACGATGTTTTGGCGACCGGCGGTTCCATGGAGGCCGCGGCGGATTTGGCGGTAAAAGTAGGTTATGAAGTGGCCGGTTTATTGTGTTTAATTAATCTCTGTCAATTAAATCAATTCCAATGGCGGCAAATGCAATGCCGTTCGCTCATTGATTTTGAGTAACTACTAGCGCCCTGTAGATGGGAACGGTCACTTTTGCCCGCTATTCAACGAAAAAGTGCTCTCGCAATGCTCGCATACCTATCTATGCTCCGCTTGCTCAATCACTTTTTCGTTGAATATCGGCCAAAATTAACCGTTCTGCGTTTGCCTGTTCAGCCACGAGTAGTTACGATTTTGAATAGTTATGCGAATGTACATTTTGATTCTAGAGAGGAGACATTGTTTTTAAGTACTTGTATTTTTGAGCACAATTTGTCTAATGCTTGCTGTAAATCTGATTTTTTGGTGATGAAAGGCTCTGAAAATTTTGCAGCTTGAGCTTCAGGTTTTTTAATGGATGGATCTCCAGTGACAGCGGGCCTTAACATAGTAGAGACTATTTCTAAAGGTGTGGAATAAATTTTAATTTTTTCTTTCATAATTCGGGCCTGTTCTTCTAATGATTTTATTTCCAAGCTTAAGCAATCTTTGTTTTTTTTATATGAAATCACTTTGGCTGTTTGATTAATCAATGCGGCAGAATTGCGGCTTAATGCAAAATTATCCTTCGGTGGCTTTTGAAAAGACTCGAAATAATTAGGAAGGTGTTCGCATACGGCCGTTATGGACTGTATACTAAACGCTGACAATGTTTCCTCTTTTTCTTCTTCGTTTTCAAAAGTAGGGTGTCGAAAATCTTTTAATGTGGACAATAGCTGATCTTTAGCTTCGGATGTCAGCTTCTTCGCATTAAAAATTTCTTGACTGAATTCAATCAACATAAAAAACCAATCACAAATTTGCTTTAAACTAATACGAATGATATCAATGGGAACATCCTTAAATAAGCTGGGCAAATTATCAATTAATAAACAAAAAGACTGACCTATTTCAGAGGTTAAATCATCTTTAGTGTTTGCGACTTTAGTATTAATACAGTATTTTAAATAGGGGAGGAGTTTAAAGCACTCGCCCTGTGATAATTCCTCGATTTCGTAAGTTAAATAAAGCTCTTTAAATTCTCCTGAAAAAATCTCTGCAAAAAAAGATTTAAGTTCAGACCTTAATTGGGAAACGTCAATATAGCGACCAATAAAATCATCTATATTTTTTAATTCAGAATATTGGGTTTCATATTTTTTTAAATATTGCTGGGCATTTGAATAATTTTTAGGTAAAAGTTCTCTAATTTTTTGGTGAAAAATATTTTGAATCCTTGGGTTTTTTTCTGATTTTCCTCCGGCAAGGATTTGCAGTAGCATGGTTAGAGCAGCATTAATAAATCGAGAGCTCGATCTCATTTTTTTTCCTTAAAAATTTATCTTTGCGTCCATTTTAACAGAATTAAATAAAAAGCCAAGAGATGGAGACCCAATTGTATTTGAGAATAATTTATGTTAACTTAGCCGCAGGATTGTTCAAGTACCATTTTTAGAAAAAAAGGAATATTTATGAATGACAATGACTTTAATTCTTCGTCTCTTTCCTCATCCTCATCCTCATCCTCATCCTTATCTTCGACTTCTGAGGCTCAGGCAGTGATTCAAGACGCAAGAGATGCAATTAAGGAAATTAAATCTCAGAAGGTTATAACCATTGAGGATATTAAAGCAGATCTAGACGCAACTAACATTTTTTTGGAAAAAATTTTTTCAACGGACCTGGTCGGAATTCCTGAACGCTTTATGGTACAGGGACTTAAAGAAAAATTAATGACTGAACTGGAGAATGGTTGTTCAGAAATTAAAGAAAATGACGAACAAAATATTTATATGCGTAGCGCTATTTGTGTTGTTTTCGAAGTGCTAGACCATACTAAATATTTATATGAGCCAGAAGTTTTTATAAAAAATGTCGAAAAATTTAGGCAGGATTGCGATCAAGTGCTAGAAATTGAGCTTGAAAGGTTAAAGCGGCAGAATACTAAAAAGCAAAAAAATTACGCTGTAAAGACTGAATATTTAACTCTCATACGTGATGTAATCCTATTATTTTTTTACGTGGTCAATAAATTAAATTATGTGAAATATTCTTATTCTATCATTTATGAATGGTATAGAATTAAGCAACTCAGTCAGGACAGTAAAAAAGATGCAGAAAAAAAAATAAGTGAAATAACTCGTAATATCAAAAATATTGATGACGCGGAATATAAGCGATTCGAAAGGATGCATGCTGAAATTGGTACAAAGTTCAGAGAGGTATTAATGTATGAACAAGGTTTTCAAAGTAAAGTAGCAAATCGGCTTAATATTGACACTAACCAATGGGGTAATTTTTGTCATCAAGAAATTAAGTTTGAGTAGAAACGCCGCAAAGGATTAAAGAAAAAATTAACCAGGATATTACTCATTTTCAAAAACAAATCTCTTCATTAGCTAATCAATTCAGTTCGATTCAAAAACAGACTAAAACCATTCAAAACATGCTAAAACTGGATCAAAAAGGATTTGACCGTGAGAATAGTATGCTGAACAGTCAGTCTTTTTCGAGTTTAAATGAAATAACTGCTCTCAGGCTTTTTTGGTGATGAATTGTTAAGGATAAAGCAGATGCTTCCTAAAACAAATTTTTAGCATATGCCCCACTTGGTTGAATCTTCATTCTGGTTTTTCAGAGGTGATTGAGCATTTGGAACTGCAAAGTGATGAAAAGTTCAATTTGTTAGGCAGGTATTGCCCATCGGAATTTGAGTCGTCAATTGATCCCATTGAGCGTCACAAGCTATATGAGAAAAGATATAACGATGTAAAAACAGAATTGGAGAGATTAATTCTGGAGCTTACACAGAAACTATCAGAAGTAGATCGTTATCAACCCAGTGGCAAAGTAAAAGAAATGGAAAAAAAAGTTGAAAAACTTACTGAGGAAATAGAAACAAAAATCACTGAAATTAATCAATATTTGCAACAAAATTCATCTTTATTATTCAGTTCGTCGCCCTCTAGTGGTGCAATTTCGGTATCTTCAGTCTCTTCTTCTGTAATTTTGTTAACGCCAAATCCATTTTCCATTTCGACAACACTTACACCATTATCGTCATTAGATTCGTCTCCACCTCCGCCTCCACGTCCACCAACAAATGGGGAGGATTCTAAACTAGAGTCTGCTCGAAGCGTGAGTGCGAGAGCCGTCTTCGCTCGTGCACCTCGTCAATCTTCTTTATTCTGTTCGTGGCTCTCTTTGTTTTCTCGTTGTTGCCGGCGATCTGAAGAAGAAACGCCTCTCATGCGATCTGCTCAGCCTGCCTCATGCTGCTTCATTTTTTCTTGGGGTCAACCAACAGCAATGCCAAGTGCGTCTAACCCGTCAATCAACTCTTCTAATGAAAGCGATGTAGACTTTTTCTTTTAAGAAGAGCTAAGAGTACTTGTCGAAGTTGAGCTGGAACTAGAACTAGAGCTGCTGGAAGATTCTTGGCTAGTGCTAGTTGGATTGGTTAGAAAGCTCGCTGCAACCAAATCGGAAGGTTTGTTGTCGCTGATAATAGAAGGTGCTGAGGTTGTTGAACTCAAAGTAGAAGTTGAAAACAGCGCTGGATTGGTCACTATAACGCTTTTCCGTGTTTTCTGGAATGATTGCTTTTTTTCTTCTTCTTTCTTTGTTTGTTCGATTAATTGCTTTTCACGTAATTTTGCTGCCTGCATGGCCGACAATGGGGCGGTTGGATTTTCTTTGTTCTCTTCTTTATTTGGTGAAGGTAGGGGAGTGGTTTTTTTTAATTTGATTTGACCTAAAGCTGTGTTTAAAGGTAGTGAGGGCGGAGTTGAATTCTGTAGATTTGTACTAGAAGAAGGCGCTGGGGCGGATATTTTGGTGGAGCGTAGCGTGACGGCGCCTAGAACTATTGATTTTGCAAATCCTTGAGCTATGTGCTGTTTTTGGGATTCTGGGTCATTTTCTTCTTCAAATTCTCTTTTGACGGATTTAAGTATATTATAATATCCTGTTTGGTCTGCTAAGGATTCTTTCCCGGTTATAGATGGTCTAGAGGTAGATGGCAATGAGGGTAAAGATTTCAACCTGCCAATAAAGGGTAAAAGTGCATTATATGATTCATTTTTCTCATTTGTTTTATTATTTAATGTCTCAAAAAGATCTCTGTTTAGTTTAAGTGTGTCGATAACAGATATAAAATGTTTGGAGTCCGCAGGAATAATGACATTAAAACTATTTTTTAAATATCCTTCTATAAGCCCTTTGGCGGTAAGAAGTCTCGAGTATTCTAGGTTAAATAGATTTTCGCTTTGCTTATCATAAAACGCAACAAGATTAAAAATTTGCGGAGAGGTGATTATATTTTTATTGATATATTTGCGTAGTGTAGAAGTTATTTTTTGACATGTTATCTCGTATTGACCTTCTGATGTTTTCCAGGTTTGGGGTGCTAGTTTTTTTATTGCGCTTCCCAAGAATTCAAATAAATTAATTGGATTTCCCAAGTAATTTTTTTCATCATTCAGTATACCAATCAAAATGTTGCAGTCTTCCTCGACGATATCATTTTCTTTGGATGCGCGGGCTTTTAAACACATAATGTCAAGCGTAACTAAATGTAATTGAATAAAATTAATCATTCCATTTTTTATCTTTTCAATTTGAGTGGAAGTAAATTCAGTAAAAAATCTATCTAAAACTTCACGATTAAAAAGCAGAGTAATAAAATTAATCAATTTGTTGTAAGGTAGCGAATAGGTTACATCAAATTGTTTGTATTCTTTTTCAAGTAGAGCGAAACATTTTTCTTTAAGTAACTCGCTAATTTCTACATAAAGTAGACTTGTTTCTGATCGATTATCATGTTGTATCCTTTTGCCTAGTGATAGATTTAATGCCGTAATAGCTGATTTAAGTTGAATTAATTCAAACAATTGGTGAACTTCCGAGAAGACGGTTTCATCTATAGTTATTGGCGGATTTAGCTGCCCAATGGCAGACTTAAATTGAGAAATTAGTGTATGGTATTCGCTTGTTGTTACTTTGGAATCCATTAAGTTATGTATAAAATTCTCTGTATCCGTCGCAAGCTTGACCTTGCTGGCTTCGGATGATTCTTTTAATTTCTTTAAGGCAGGATTAAATTTGGATATTAAATCAGAGTTATTCTCGTATTTTGTCTCTTTGATATCAAGCTTTAAATCATGTACCAAGTGATCTACATTTTCTATCAGGAGTAGCATCTCATCGAAAGATTTAAAATGGTATTCGTTGCGTAATTTATTTAATTCACTTTTTATTTCACTGATTCCTAAAATATTGGCAATTTGGGTAGCGTGGAAATAAAGATTGGGCGGTAATTTCATAAAATCTCCTTTTTTAAATAAAGCAATTCCTTATTTTTGTCGATCATCATAACAAAGTTTGTATCCTTTGACAAATGTTGTATCACCCGCTTGATATTTTTATATTTTTGCTTTAATATCAAAAAACGCGCCGATTTGAGCTTCAGCTTGCAGGCGCTTAACAAATGTGGCTAAAGCGAAAGAAGAAACCACCTTCGCTTTAGCCGTGGTTTTTTTTTGCCTGAAGAGGGGATTCTATGGTTAAAGCACATATTTTAGGCGCTTCGCGCATCGGAGCGAATCGACAGTTAAAGACGTTCTTGGAGTCCTACTGGCGAGGGGATATTGATTCCCAAAAATTACAACAAGGCATTGAAAGCATTCAGCAGTATAATTGGGAAACGCAAGCTAAAGCGGGCCTGGATTTTATCAATGTCGATACTTTTTACAGCGGCTACGATCATGTTTTAGACACCGCGTTTTTATTGGATGTTATTCCCGATCGTTTTCGCAAATTGCAAAAAACGGTAGATCTCAATACCGTGTACTGTATGGCCAGAGGTCAGGCGCCGAATGGCATGGAAACCACGCCTTGCGAAATGACCAAATGGTTTAACACGAATTACCACTATATCGTTCCAGAGTTTACCGCCCAGCAAAAATTTAATCTGCGCGCAGATTTTCTGCTGCAAGCCGCCCTGCGTGCACAAAACTTGCAAACACCGGTTAAGCCGGTTTTATTAGGGCCTTTAACATTTTTATGGTTGGGTAAAACCAAACAAGCTGATTTTGATAAATTGAATTTATTGGATCAATTAATTCCAGCCTATCAACAATTGCTTGCAGAACTGCAAAAAAAAGCGATTCAATGGGTGCAAATCGATGAGCCGATTCTCGGATTAGACCTTCCTTTACAATGGCGGCAAGCTTTTGCAGAAGTTTATAAAAAATTAAACTGGAATGGATTGAACTGTTTGCTAACCACTTATTTTACCGGTGTGCAGAAAAATATTAAAACCATTATCGAACTCCCGGTACATGGTTTGCATCTGGATTTAACCGTTCATGATGCTGCATTGGATGCTGTGTTAACTGAATTGCCGCAAAACCGCGTATTGTCATTGGGTATTATCAATGGCAGGAACGTTTGGAAAAGCGATATCAACCAGTGCCTGCAGACCACTGAAAAAGTTCAAGCGATTTACGGGAATAATTTATGGCTTGGCAGCAGTTGTTCTTTGTTGCATGTGCCGGTGGATTTGGACAGTGAAAATCATTTGGATCCGGAAATAAAACAATGGTTGGCGTTTGGTAAACAAAAAATCGATGAAATTGCTTTGCTGAAAAATATTTTAAATCAGGGCCGCAACCGTTATGTTGCAGACATCGAACAAAATCAAGCTGCTTTATTAGCGCGGCGGCAATCCAAGCGGATTCATCAAGAACAGATTCAAGAGCGTGTCCGTCGTTTAACACCGGAATCTGCTACAAGAAAAAGTATTTATCCCATTCGTGCCCAATTACAACGCGCCGTATTAAAATTAGCGGATTTTCCGACGACGACGATCGGATCTTTTCCTCAAACCAAAGAAATTCGCCAAACGAGACATGCTTTTCAGACTAAAAAAATCGATAAAACAACCTACGAACAAGCGATTAAGGGCCATATTGCCGCCGTGATCAAAAAACAAGAGCAAATGGGTTTGGATGTTTTGGTGCATGGAGAACCTGAACGTAATGATATGGTGGAATATTTTGGTGAATTGTTAGATGGTTTTGCTTTTACCGAACATGGCTGGTTGCAAAGCTATGGATCAAGATGTGTAAAACCCCCCATTATTTTTGGTGATGTGTCTCGCCCGCAACCGATGACCGTTTCGTGGATTCAGTATGCTCAATCATTATCGACCCGTCCGGTAAAAGGCATGTTGACAGGCCCGGTAACTATTTTAGCTTGGTCTTTTGTGCGCGATGATAAACCCTTATCAGAAACTGCCTTGCAGATTGCGTTAGTCATTCGCGATGAAGTGCAAGATTTAGAAAAAGCAGGTATTAAAGTCATTCAAATCGATGAGCCTGCGTTTCGTGAGTCTTTGCCTTTGTGTAAAAATGAATGGCAGAATTATTTAGATTGGGCGGTTTTTTGCTTTCGTGTCGCCTCAAGTGGTGTGAAAGATGAAACACAAATTCACACGCATATGTGCTATTCAGAGTTTAATGACATTATTCAAGCGATCGCAAGCTTGGATGCAGATGTGATCACGATTGAAAGCTATCGTTCCGACTTTGAATTATTGAGCGCTTTTGAAAAGTTTTCTTATCCGAATGAAATTGGCCCTGGGGTATATGATATTCATTCGCCCCGGGTTCCGAGTGCAGAAGAAATTTTTGAACGTTTGAAAAGAATTTTGCAGTATATTCCGGCGAATCGGCTTTGGGTTAATCCCGATTGCGGTTTGAAAACCCGCGGTTGGCCTGAAGTGGAGTTGGCGTTAGCGCATATGGTGCAAGCGGCAGAGCGGTTGCGTTTGCATGTTAGCGGGAGTGTTAATGTATAGTTTTGAAATCTTTCCTCCCAAACGGGAGGAAGGTTTTAAAATACTGCAAGAAACTTGTGTGGGCCTTAATAAATTACGCCCTTTGTTTTTCTCGGTGACGTTTGGCGCTAATGGCTCATCGCAAAATAATACGGTGAAATTGGTCCAGCAATTGATTTATCAAAAATTGCCGGTAGTCCCGCATCTTTCTGCGGTTGGCATGACAGAGCCGCGTTTAAAAGAATTGCTGCAAATATATCAATCACTTCATATCAAACAGTTGATTGTCATCCGTGGTGATTTACCGTTAAATCATCCCGTTGGAAAAATTGAATATCCCTATGCGATAGATTTGGTTAGAACGATCCGTCAATTGACTGGGAATTTTTTTCATATTACGGTAGCCGCTTATCCTGAATTCCATCCGCAATCCACGAGTCCTAAAGCGGATTTGTTGCATTTAAAAGAGAAAGTGCAGGCAGGCGCTAATTCAGTTATCACACAACTTTTTTTTAATACCGATGCTTTTTTTCAATTTTTGGATCAATGCGCCAAATTGCAAATTCATGTCCCCATTATTCCTGGCGTTATTTTAATGAATGATTATCTGCGCATACGTCATTTCACCCAAATTTGTGGCGCAGAAATACCATTATGGATGCAAAAACGATTAGAGGCGATCGATACTCCAGAAAATCAAGGGGAAGAATTAACCGAAATAATATTAAGATTGTGTGAGAACTTGCGTCATCACGGCATTCAACAAATGCATTTCTACACCATCAATCAAGCAATGATGACCCAAAAAATCGTCAAGCATGTTTTTAATGATTATTCATATCCTCAAACTGCGGGCGTAAGCCCGTAACCTTGCGCGATGGGGGATTCCAAAAGGGGAGAATGCGAATTCTCCCCCTTTTGTTCGCCCGTGCGAACTTGCTTCGCGCGGAGCGATCAAACAGATACCTGATTACCAGAATGAAGGTCTGATTTCATGACAAACGTGTGAAAGTTATTGTCAGCGTCAATGAATAAATAACCATTGGCGGTTTCATAAACGTTAGCGCAAGTTTCTTGTGCGTTACTCCATTTTTGCCAAGTCATGCATAAAGACCCATCACTTTTGACTGTGTAAGTACCTTGATCATTTTGTGGGGCGTTGCCAAGTGAATTGGTAAATTTACCAGAAATTTTTCCTTGATTGTCCAGATAAAAAGTAAATTTATTTTCTTGTGGCTGGTTATTCATCAGGGTTGTGGGGATTGTCGTCATGGTTTTTCCAGCGAACGTTTGGTTGATTTGATCTTGTGTCATTGAGCTCAAGGTAGCAGCAAAACACCAAGGGCTGGCGATCATCAATGTTGAACCAATAGCCAAAGCTAACTTTTTCATAAAATCTCCTTATTTTAAGAACAACCGTCATTAAGGACGTGCACGAAATAACTTTGACAACTAGCATCCCAGATTGGGCTTATCTTTGCACGTTTTGGTTTGAAGGAAAACGCTTACATAGAATAACTATGCGCGCATTTTCCTTCAAACCAAAACGTAAAATCTAAGCCCAATCTGGGCGCTAGTTGTCAAAGTTATTTCGTGCCGCGTTCCTAATTATAAGTGATTTAATAAATTTTTCCATTCGGTTAGCACTTCCACCGCATCTTGTGCATCAATTCGCGGGCCATATTGGGTGACCACGCGACTGGCCACCAAATTGGCTAAATGATTGGCCGCCTGACAAGTATGGCCTTGATTCAGAGCGTATAAAAAAGCCCCGGCAAAGGCGTCACCCGCGCCCAATGAATTTTGTACTTTCACCGGGTTGGCTTGTGCCTGATAAAAAGTATTGCCGTCAAACACCATTGATCCGCGTGCATCTTGGGTAATAATAAAGTTTTTTGCGTATTGGGGCAGAATTTTTTTAATTTTTTCTAAATCATCTGTTTGGCAAAATAGCTGAGCTTCTTTTTCATTGCAAAATAAAATATCCACCGGATCCTCAACCAATTCTAAAAAATTTTGTCTGAACATATGCACAATATTAGGATCGGATAATCCCAAAACACGTTTTTTCCCGAATTTTTTAGCCAATTGATGCGCTGCTTTGGATGTTAAAAAAGTTTCTGGACAAGTCACCAAAAACCCCTCTGTATAAATAAATTCGGCGGCCTTGATCAGCGTGCTGTCGAGTTGTTGTGGAGCTAGCTCGGTGCATATCCCTTTATAAGTCAATAAAGAGCGTTCCCCATCCGGGGTTAATAAAACAATACATTTTCCGGTTATGCCTGGTTTTCGATTAGGTTTAGCGAGATTATTATCAATACGCCGTTCGCACAAATCTTGGAAAATACATTCCCCATCGTCATCATCAGCTACAATCCCGCAAAAAAAATTATTCCCTCCCAACAGTTGAGCGGTAATGACGGTATTGGAAATGGAACCACCACTGGTCCTAATTTTAGGCGGTGTTGTTAATGATTTTTGCAGTTCGCATAAATCTTTTTCCTCCAGCAAGGAGGTCTCGCCCTTATTTACTTTTTTGAAAGATTGTAATTGTTGATCTGAGACTTCAAACTCAATATCAATCAGCGCATCACCAACGGCATAGATGGCATATTTCAAACTGTTCCCCTAAAAAGAAGAATGATTATGTTAATAAAATAAACTAGCAAATTAACCTGAGTCCGCTGGTTGCATCGCTGATCCGTTGCCGCTGGTCGGACTACGGTTTTTCCGGAGCGGCGACCAGGCGGCAACGGGCTCGCTCAACAACCAACGGTCTTGGTTAATTTGCTCAAATCTACATGAACAAAATCGTAGTCCCAACAGTGGCAACGATCAGCGATGCAACCAGCGAGCTCAGAGTAATTTGCTCAATAATCCAGATTAGATTATCATAATTCCACTGGGAGACAATATGTTGGTTGCAGTAATTAATGCAAAAAATTATGAGGAAGCTAAGCAGCAAATCGACGCCATTGCCGGTAAAGCGGATGCGATTGAGTTGCGTTTGGATTATTGGCAGCCATTAGATTTAAATCTGCTTAGAAAATTATGTGAAAATATATCTTTAATGACCATTTTCACTTTGCGTCACCCGGCCCAAGGGGGAAATTTTAAAAGTCCGGAAGAAGAGCGTTTACAGTGGATCGAAAAACTTTGTGAGTTAAATCCGGATTATTTTGACTTCGAATATGATATATCCACTGAGTTTTTAAAAAAAATAAATAAGTTATTTCCTAAAATTAAAATTATTTCTTCGTATCATGATTTTTCAAAGATGCCAAAGGAATTAGAGCAATTGCTTGCTTCAATGAAAAGGCCAGAGATTTACTGCTACAAAATAGCTGTAACTCCTAATTCTGCATTAGATGCCTTAAATCTACTTGCATTTTTAAAAGATAACAATAAAGAACGGTTAACCATTATTGGTATGGGAGAATCCGGCGCCTCAACCCGAATTCTTGGAAAAATTTACGGCAATCATTTTACTTTCGCCAGTATCTCCTCAGAATTAAAAACCGCCGCTGGCCAGTTAACCGTCGATACGTTAACGCATGATTATTTTTTTCGTGAAATAAATGCAGAGACAAAAATTATTGTCCAGCTTGCTGAAAAAAGTAAAGCGTTTACAGATCCTGTTTTTTATAATCAATATTTCAAAGAAAAACATAAGAACGTTGTTTGTGTAGGGATGCTTGTTCAAGGAAAAGAATTGAAAGATATATTGCAAATCGCCAAAAATTTATCAATCATCTTTTTAAATAAACTACCCGCCAATAAAATAATCCCTTTATTAGACAAAATAGATGCTTTCGTTGAAAAAACTAGGCACTTGACATCATCCAAAACGTTAATAATTTATGGGTAGGATTTAACGCAGAAACCTTGGCAATCCAATGTGGATTGTAGAAATCCTGCGTACAATACATCCACATAATGACTGAAAATCACGGTATTGCATTTCATTTTAAATTAGGTTTAAACTACCAGCGTCCCGGACAAGTGTTCAAACCACTTGCCGGAACTCACCACCAAAGTTGACTTGCTTAAGGAAATAACTTTAATGGCTAGCGCTAGCTTACCAAATTTTGCTGTTCTTTTGAACCGCCTGCTCCGGCGGTGGAATTTCCATTCTCCAGCGTATTTTGCTGCACCCTGCAGGTGCGGTTTTCTGCTACCTATGGGAAAAACGGCAGATCGGTGAGCGAAATCCTGGTCATGAGCCGGTGCATGGGTTAAGGACCCGCTCATGTGCTGGTGGGTGGCTTTTTGGGGTCCATTAAAAGAAGGATAAAATTTATGAGAAAAGAACATTCTCCTTCAAAAAACCAGGCCAATACTTTGATTGTTGAAGACAATCTTAGGCGCGTATGGCGTTAAAAAATATTTTATTAAATTTAGGCGAAAAGGTGATGTTGCCGTCGATGGAGAACAAGCGATCGAAAAAATTAAAATCCATCAATATCGATTAATTTTGATGGATATTGGGTTACCGGGAAAAGATGGTTGCGCGGTAACAAAATTATTCGGGAATGGGAAGAGCAACGTATTATTTCCCGGCCTATATTATTGTCGATCTTCACATTTGGATTCGAAATAGAAAAGCAATGTTTAGCAGCAGGAATGAATGATTGTTTCCGCAAACCTTTGACGCCGAAAATTATTGCTGATTTGCTAAAAATTTATGTAGAATGATTAGGTTTTTAAGGAGAAAAAAATGAATAAATTAGTAATTGGGATGCTGTTAAGTTTGGTGACCTGCGTTTCTTATGGCAACCCGGCGCGCAGCATTGGACCGGCCATTTTTGTGGGAGGATGGGCGATCGAACAGCTTTGGTTGTTCATAGTCGCACCACTCGCCGGAGCCGTACTCGCCGCGGTCGTGTATCGTGGCATTGCCCAACCGATGCTCACGGCCAGAGAGGCAGAACGCGCGCTCCCGACCGAGCAACAAGACCGTCTGAAAGGTCGCGCCGCTGCGCCTTAAGACGGCGACAACTTCTAACCGCCTACGGCTTACTCCCGACCTGGAGGTTGTTGTCCACGCTGAACGCACCTGGCAGATATGGGCGCGCATTTCGGCCAGAGCGGCATCGGTGTCCGAATCAACCACT
>CAVPCA010000003.1:0-7802 GCA_963702315.1 uncultured Pseudomonadota bacterium | reverse complement strand
TCCTCACGCATTACCTCTCTCCCTACCCCTCAGTTACGTATTCTTAATTCTAGCATAAAGAATTGATCTTGCTTTTTCAAGTCGGAGGCTTTAGAATCCCCAATCTTGCCGGGGTGGCGGAATTGGTAGACGCGCCGGACTCAAAATCCGGTGACCCTAAATCGTGTGGGTTCGAGTCCCACCCTCGGTATAATGGCTAAACCGTATCAATATTCAATTGCCCATTGGTCTTGAGGGAAGTTTTGTTTTAAGGAATCTAGGAGGGCTGGGGTGGGTTTGATGCGCCAGGCTTCTCCGAGTAGAAGATTGGCTTTAGTCTTTTCGGTTTGGTAACGGATAATAATTTCACATCTGCCTTGTTCACAGACCTTGAGTAACTGCGGTAATCGTTCTACTAAACGTTCGGCTTTAAAAGCATTATCTATACTAAAACGAATACGCTTTGCAAACCGCTCGCGTATGGCGTTTAAACTTTCTACGGATTCTGCTTTGAAACGAATGCCGCCGGTGAAATTGTCTTCTTCAACTAAACCGCGCAGCAAATAAACTTGGTCCATTTGTAGCAGTGGTTTAACTTGTTCGAAAAGTTGGCTGAATAAAGTGACTTCAATGCGGCCTGTTTTGTCTTCTACGCCAATGATTGCCATTTGACGGCCTTTTTTAGTATAAAGTATACGCTGACTAACCAATAAACCCACGCATAACACATTGGCTTTATGCTGGTAGTTTTCTAACTCACCGATGGTGATGGCGCCTAATGTTGTTAATTCATGCTCATAAGCTTGTAAGGGGTGGCCGCTAAGATAAAATCCGATCACGGACTTTTCATGAGCCAGTCGATGCAAATCGTTCCATTCGGCAGTTTCAGTATAAAATTCTGCTGTAGTGCTTTCCTTGCCAAATAAATCTTCTTGTCCCATTTCATGATTGCGCTGCGTTTGTTCGGCTTGTTTTATAGCGTCATCCAGAGAATTCAACATTGTTGCGCGATTTTTGTTAAATATATCCATCGCGCCGGAATAAATCAGTGGTTCTAAGGCGCGACGCGTGATTTTGCGCAGGTCCAAACGTTTGCAAAAATCAAAAAGACTGGAATATATGCCATTTTTCTCGCGCTCCGCAACCAAATGTTCGACAGCTGCTTCTCCAACGCCTTTGATTGCTCCTAAACCATATTCAATGGCTCCGTTAGCATTCACCGTGAATTTATAAAAGTTAACATTAATATTCGGCGGTAAAAGCGTTAATCCCATGGCCTTACATTCAGAAATAAAATTAACGGTTTTATCGGTATTATCCATATCAGAGGATAATACCGCCGCCATAAATTCTGCGGGATAATGCGCTTTGAGCCATGCCGTTTGGTAAGTCAACAAAGCATATGCTGCCGAATGCGATTTATTAAAGCCATATCCGGCAAATTTTTCCATCAGATCAAAAATGTATTCGCTTTTTTCTCGTGGTATATTTTTTTGCAGAGCGCCGTCAACAAATTTTTGTCGCTGTTTGGCCATTTCTTCAGGCTTCTTTCTTCCCCATGGCTCTGCGCAAGATATCGGCTTCTCCTAATGAATAACCCGCTAAAACTTGAGCGATTTGCATTACTTGCTCTTGATATAAGATAACGCCGTAGGTTGTTTGTAAGATTGGTTTTAAATCAGGATGCGGATATTCAACCGGCGCTTGCCCGTGTTTGCGCGCAATAAAATCGTCGACCATTCCCGATTGCAAAGGGCCAGGCCTGAATAAAGCAACCAATGCAGTAATTTCTTCAAATACGCTAGGCTGCAACTTTTTCACCAAATCCCTCATGCCGCGGGATTCTAATTGAAATATCGCAGTTGTTGATTTACATAGCGTGGAAAATGTAAAGGCATCATCAAAAGATATGCGATTAATATCAATTGAAGATTTGCCTTCTAATAATAATTTTTGGTTTATGGATTGAATGGCCCAATGAATAATGGTCAACGTGCGTAAGCCCAAAAAATCAAATTTCACTAAGCCGACGGTTTCTATATCATCTTTATCAAATTGAGTAACAATATGTTCTTTGCTAGGCTCACAATACAAGGGTACAAAATCAATTAATTTTGTGGGCGCAATAACCACTCCCCGGCGTGTTTACCGGCATTGCGAGTAATGCCTTCCAGTTTTTTGGCTAAATTAATTAAATGTGTAACTTCTTCTTCCGTCTGATAACGTTTTGCTAATTCTTCCTCATCTTCCAAAGCCTTATCGAGGGTGATGCCTAGTTCAAACGGAATCAATTTAGCAATTTTATCGACAAAACTATAGGGTAAAGCCAAAACCCTTCCCACGTCTCTGACAACCGCTTTTGCGGCCATAGTGCCAAAGGTAATGATCTGAGCGACAGCTTCTCGACCGTAACGCCCGGCAACATATTCGATCACTCGATCCCGCCCTTCCATGCAAAAATCAATATCAAAGTCAGGCATTGAAACACGTTCAGGATTTAAAAACCTTTCGAATAAGAGTTCATGATGCAAAGGATCAAGCTCAGTGATGCCTAAAACATAGGCGACCAGGGAACCTGCACCAGAACCTCTTCCTGGACCCACGGGAATATCTTGTTTTTTTGCCCAACTGATAAAATCGGCAACGATCAAAAAGTAACTGGCGAAACCCATGCGCTTGATAACACCTAGTTCTTGTTGCAACCGTTTTTCATACTCATCCAGGGTTAAATGCTGAGCATGCACACCGCCAGTATTTTTACGCCATTCCCAGCCTTTTTTAACTTCCTGACTAAAATATTCTTCTACGCTTAACTCAGTATCGGTTATGGGATAACACGGCAAATGCACTTCGCCAAAAGGCAAAGGCAAAGTGCAGCGTTCAGCGATTAAAACCGTATTATCTATCGCTTCAGGAATATCGGAAAATAACTTGTGCATCTCTGCTGGTGAACGCAAATATTGTTGTTCTGAATACAATTGTTGACGGCGATTATCTTGCAAAATGCGCCCTGAATTGATGCATACTCGAGTTTCGTGAGCAATAAAGTCGTCTTTTTCTAAAAAACAAACATCATTGGTCGCCACCAGTGGCAATTGCTGTGAACGCGCAAATTGGATAACCATTTCATTATAAATTTCTTCCTGATTTCTGCCGGTTCGGCTTATCTCCAGATAAAAACGTTGTGGAAAATGTTGCTTCCAGCGTTGTGCATGACTGATGGCCAGTTCAAAATTTTTTGCTAACAAGGCTTGACCAATATCGCCCTTTCTTCCGCCGGACAAAACAATTAACCCTGCTCCAAATTGCTCTAACCAGTCCCATAAAATAATTGATTGACCTTCCAAATTCTGACCTTCGGTGTAACCCAAGGATAACAATTTCAACAAATGACGATATCCTGTAAAATTTTGGCAAAGTAATGTGGCGTTGGTTAAGACGTCATGGCTTTTGAGACATATTTCCGCACCAACGATAGGTTTTATTCCTAAACTGACAGCTTGCTTAAAGAATTTTACCAAACCAAATAAATTCGCGTGATCTGTTATGGCCACCGCCGGCATTTGCATTTCGGTCACTCGCTCTAGCCAAGGCTTGATACGCAATAGACCATCAAGTATAGAATACTCTGTATGGCATTTTAAATGAATAAATAATTTCATGGGTCGGCCAGAAGATCTAATTCTTCGTTGATTAATTTTTTAGGCGTACACGCCTCAATAATTTGCTTTACCGGGGCAAAACTTTTTCGATGAATAGGCGTAGTTCCTAATTCTTGTAACGCTTTTAGGTGCTGCGCCGTTCCATAACCTTTATGCTCAGCGAATCCATAACCTGGATATTGCAAATTAGCAAGGGTCATCCATTGATCACGAGTCACTTTTGCTAAAATAGACGCCGCGCTGATGGCGTGAATTCTTTGATCACCACGGACAATACCTTCTGCAATCACCGGCAGTTTTGGGGTACATTTTCCATCGACAAACGCCAAGGTTGGGGTCACTGTTAACAGCGCAAATGCACGTTGCATGGCTAACATCGTGGCTTGATGAATATTATATTGATCAATCTCGGCAACGTCGGCTTGCGCAATACCGTACGTCAAAGCTTTTTCAATGATTTGCAAATACAACGCTTCACGTTGTTTGGAGGTTAATTTCTTGGAGTCATCTAAACCTTTAATACGTTTTTTAGGGTTTAAAATAACCGCAGCAGCCATTACCGGGCCCGCCAAAGGCCCTCTTCCGGCTTCATCAATGCCCGCAATCAGTTTCATTGTCATTCCATCACCATTTTTTAAAGACATTCTAAAGGTTGAAATGAGAAAAAAAAGTGCCAGTATGCAATAAGTATGCAATATAAATCTATCATGATTATCGCGGGCGAGGCTTCCGGTGATTTATTAGGCGCAAACCTTGCCGCAGCGCTTTGGCATTTGGACCCAAACTTACGTATTGCCGGGATGGGTGGGAAAAAAATGCATGAAGCCGGGGTAGACATTATCGTTGAAAATAAAAATTTGGATATTATCGGCTGGCTGGGGGTTATCAAAAATATTTTTACCCTGCGGCAAGCCATTCGAAAATTGAAATCCTTTTTTTATGAAAACCATCCTGATTTATTAATCTTAATTGATTACCCCGGATTTAATTTGCATATGGCAAAGATTGCAAAAAGAACAGGCATAAAAGTTCTTTACTATGTCAGCCCTAAAATTTGGGCGTGGCGTTATGGGCGCATCCACAAAATCAAATGTTATGTAGATCACATGGCGGTTTTATTTGCTTTTGAAGTTAAAATTTATCAACAAGAAGAAATTCCAGTAACTTTTGTCGGACATCCCTTGTCCTCTTTAATCAAATTTACGCAATTAAAAGAATCTATTTACCAACAATATGCATTAAATCCAAATCATAAAGTTATTGCCTTGTTACCCGGCAGTCGAATCGGAGAAATTGAATATATATTACCGACAATGATACAAGCCGCAAAACTAATTAAACAAGCTCAGCCTGAAACGCAATTTGTACTGCCTTTAGCGAGCAGTCTACAATTATCAGATATTCAAAAGCATCTGACTATAGATATCACTATCATTGAAAATAATACCTACAATATTCTTTCCATTTGCGCCGCCGCAATTGTAACCTCCGGCACCGCTACTTTAGAGGTTGCTTTATGCCAAGTTCCTTTGGTTATCGTTTATAAAGGAAATTTTATTAATTACTGGATCGCGCGTTGTGTAATCAAAATTGATCACATTGGTTTATGCAATATTATTGCCGGCGAAACTGTAGCCAAAGAATTGGTTCAACATAAAGCGACTCCTGAATCTATCAGCATTGAAATTTTACAATTAATTTCAAACGATATTTACCGGCAAAAACGCCTCAATCAACTCAAAAAAATTCGCGAAATTCTAGGCTTCAAACAAAATTCCGAAGAAGTCGCACGCCTTGCTATGAAAATTTTATGACTTATTTTTTTAGCTGTTTCTCAAGCCTTTTTAGCAACCTTTCTCTTTTTAAGGAAGATAATTTTTCAAAATAAAGGTGGCCATCTAAATGATCTACTTCGTGTTGAATACATTGCGCCATAAAGCCTTCGGCTTCAATTTCTATGGTTTCACCCTTTGGATTAAGCGCTCTAACTTTAATTTTCATGGCTCTTTTAACATATTCGTACACGCGATCATCGACCTCTCCGCCTACGGACATACAGCCTTCCGGCACAATTTGTTCTCCCTCACGATAAAAAATGTCAGGATTGATTAAACATAACGGTTGATTTTTTTTGTCGGAAAAATCGATAACCGTAATACGCAAAGGATCGGCAAAATCCAATTGTGTAGCCGCTAAGGCAGCACAATTTTTAGAGGCATAATGGGTTTCGAACATGTCGTTAACAACTTTTAATACCTCTTCATCAATTTTTTCCACGTATTTTGAAATTTTTTTTAGACGCGGATCTGGATATTGCAGGATTCTGACTATACTCATAAATCTCCCTTCGGAATAATATGTTCTCTTTCGTCAAAAACAAAACAAGCACCTTGGAAATGCTGATCACCGCATTGATTAAAATAATTAATAATGCCACCCTCAAGCTGATAGACTTCTTTGAAACCTAATTTCATCAGATATAAAGCCGCTTTTTCGCAACGTATGCCGCCGGTGCAAAACGTCACGACGGCTTTTTCTTTCACGTGCTCGGGCAATTGTTTGGCGGCTTCCGGAAAGTGCCGAAAATGTTTTAAATTCAAATTGACGGCATGGCAAAATGTGCCTTTTTCAATCTCATATTGATTACGAGCGTCTAAAATATATAGGTCTTTATTTTCATCCAACCATTGTTTAAATTGCAGCGGATTTAAATAAGGCGCTGGATTTTTTTCAGGGGTAATTTCTTTTTTACCCATAGAAATAATTTCTTTTTTTATTTTTACCAATAACCGGCGAAAAGGTTGCTGCTCCGACCAAGTTTTTTGGAAAATAATATCATCAAAAATTCTATATTGTTTTAAAAAAGTCAAAAAATCTTCAATAGCTTGCGGTAAACCCGCTAGGAAAAACATTCACACCTTCTTGGCTCAGCAATATGGTTCCCTTGAGTTGCAGGGCAATTGCCTTTGCTTTTAATTCTATTTTCCAGGAAGGTAACTCCGCTACATTGAGCGGTTGAAATTTATATCCAGAAATATTTAAGATATTACCTTGCATCGTGATTAATCTTTTTTTCGAAATATCCCTAACCCAGGCGATTGATCCGTGGGCACTAAGGTTAATTCTGTGACATCCACATGCGCTGGCTGGTTTACACAAAATAAAATGGCGTTGGCAATATCTTCAGGATTTAACGCGGTAAAATCGGCAAATAGCTCTTCCACTTTTTTTTGGTCCCCGGCAAGTCTAACGTCAAAAAATTCGGTTTTTACCATACCCGGATTAATTAAGGTTACCCGAATCGGCGTACCATGAACTTCCATCTTTAAAGTCTCAGTAAGCGCTCTTACGGCATATTTAGTTCCGCAATAAACTGCACCGCCTGCATAAACGTAACGTGAAAAAATGACCCAAGATTGACAATATGCCCCGTTTTTCTTTTCAGCATTTGTGGAATCAAATACCGAATCATCAGCAAAACCCCTTTAATATTAACGTCAATCACATTTTCCCAATCTTCTAACCGACCATTCGACAATGCGTCATAACCCAAAGCAAGGCCGGCATTATTGTTTAAACATATCAACGTTTTGCCAAAAAGACGGCAAATTTTGAATTTTTTCTATAACTTTTGCTTTATCCAATAAATCGATTTCCAGCGGCAATACTTTAATTGAAAATTGTTTAGAAAGTGCGTTGGCTAATTCTTTCAATTTATCTTCTCTTCGAGCACATAAAATCAAATGCGCGCCTTGCGCCGCAAATTGCTCTACACAAGCTTTCCCAATTCCGCTGGACGCACCCGTTATTAAAACAATTTTATCTTTACAATTCATTTCTCGCCTTTTTGAGTAATCAAATCAATCGATAATACCTTAGCCGCAGTGGTTTCCCAAGGCCTTAAATATTCTAAATTAATTTTAAGCCGCTGACTAATCACAAAGGCTTCTTTTTGGACGTTAAACTTAAAAATCACCATGCCCGGCTTTCCTGGCTGTTCCGCAGCCGCCTTAATGCGCTCTTCTCCAACCGGCTTTATCAGATGATGATCGTAACCCGTCAAACCCATTGTATCCGGTGCTCGGATTATCGGGTAATTCTATAGAAATCACAGGATCGCTAGCGTTAACTATCAAAGGACGAGAAAAATCCGTATAGTTT
>CAVPCA010000002.1:0-4852 GCA_963702315.1 uncultured Pseudomonadota bacterium | reverse complement strand
TCTAATAATCTACACCAACATTGACTGGCTATGACTATGCTCACTTCGCATGCTCGAAGACGTACAGCAGACCAGCATCACAACAAAAAAGCCAACCGAAGTAAGCAAGGCAAATAGCAAAGTAACCGCTCTCTTAATTTAATAAAGGCAAATAATGACAAAGTCAGCATTATTGTTATTATGAGCGAAATGTGAATAATTCCCGCGTTAGCATTTTAAGCGTTTAGCGTGTCATTGTTGCCGTCTGTGAAAATTCGGTTGAATTATTGGTTTCGACGTGGTGGAGGGTTTCGAGATTCCTGCGAACGCTCGCACAATCGCACACAATTTTTCGTGGAGTCCGCCTCGAAAATGACAAAGAAACAAGTCGACCATAGAATTAAGGCTAAACGCTAAACCCTTTCCAAAATTCATTGCTGAGCTGCTCTGTGTATTTACACTTACGCCGGCGTGCACGGCACAGACAGAATCACAGAATAGAAATTGAATGTCTTTGTGGAGTGGGAGATGAGCAGTAGTGATAAAAATGCGAAATTAATCATAATGCAAAAAATTGAAAGAAAAACAAATCATGACATTTAAAAATTACTTGCAGCCCAACGAGTACCGCACGAGAGGTTCGAAATGAAAATGGAATGAATGCGCAGTATGGGAATTTACTACCAGAATCAACCTTGACTGTGCAGCACAACAATCAAAAAATTCACAGTAATCAGCGCACGGCACAGTGTGCAGTGATTGTGAAATTATCATTACATGGTATTTATAATTTCGAAGAAGACGATACTCTTAAAGCGATTTATTTAACCGCTGGGGCGAGAGATGCCTTGGGCGCCATTAGGCATGGAATTCCAAATTATGTGCGGTTATTTCCTACTTTTGGAGAAAAATCACCTTTTAACATTGAACAAGCCGTCAGATTAGGGTTTCGCTGGGGAGTACTACCCTATCCAGGAACTAAGGCTTTCGGCAATATTCATAACATCAAAAAGACAGTCACTGCTTATGAAGCAATGGAGCATGATGATTATCATTGTAAAGTCATGAATACTATCGTTGTAGAAATTCGTGAAGGATTTATGGTCGCAATAGATTATGTGCGAGAAGAAATTGTTCCTGACATTAAACCAAAATCGAATGATGCCCCAGTCAATCTCGCTGAATTTTGGTACTTAACCGATTGCGAACTTATGAGATGCTATCATAATAGCGATGATTTTAACTCAAAAGAATTTCGAGAAAACTTACGAAATCCCACTCAACTCACTATATTATTCTGGGAAGTTCTAGTTTACGGGCTAGGAAGTGATCGAGTAAAACATTATATTCTTGACGAACGCGCACATAAAGATCAAGATAGAAATTTAACAACTTTTACAATTATGTTACTGTTAAAATTTATAGCCGTTCCCACAGCCATGAAGAAAACAAAAATAGACTTTGACACTTTATTAGAAAACAAATTTATTAATACAGATCAAGATGTGCTGACCATACAAAACAGTTACAAAAACATAAAAAAATTACACAAATATATTGAATATGATCATTTTAAAATTAAACTTTTAAAAATTTTATTATATCCTATTTTTCAAAATAAAGAGCTTTCTCAATTTTTGACTTTATCAACTTTGATTTCGCAAAATAAACAAAATGTTCTCGAAAAACTCATCTACCGAAAAACCAACCCATCAGATATTAAAAAAGAAAACTTTAGGCCTGATCAAGTCAATACAATTTATTTGTCTTATGGACAATTTAGACTGTATTCAAATCCTGAAAAAAACAAACCGGTTATTGAAGCCCTGCAAACCAAATTTTCTAAAAACTAGTAATCCGTCAAATAAGTTTTTTCCCATCGGTTAATTAAATTTTGGCATTATTTTATCTTATCCAAATTGCTGATGGGAAAAAACTTATTTGACGGAGTACTAGATTCCGCTATTTTAACATATAAGAAACATTAGCAGTGGGATTTTGTTTAAAATCTTCTATTTTTAGATTAGTCAATTGTGTAGGACTGGCCCAATCCCATCTTATCCTATCATATTCATGCTTACTAAATTTAGGATGCAAAGCAGTTCTTGGATTTAAACCGTTCAACAAGGATTGTACGCGATAATCCTGCAACTTAACCACCTTTGAAATTTTATAATTTTTAGTTTTGAGTAATTCAATTTGTGAATAAGTTAAATCAATGGCCTGTATAAAAGAAATTTTATTTAATGCAACAGCCTTAATAACTGACTCAAAACCAAATATGCATTTATACCTTTCAAACTTTAATTGATCTACACAAGTATCGTTTATTCGAGAATATTCTTGAATTATTTTTACTTGAACTTTATAAATTGATTTGGCATCACATTTTCTTTCCGGTTGAACTTTATTCAAAATGCTATCAGCTAGATAGAGCTGATTAAGCGCCATATTCCAATAAGTCTTACTATTAAAAATATTGCACCAATGCTTACTGACCGTAACGTACGACATCGTCATCCTCTCTACAGGAGAAAACCAAAGGAGAATTAAAAGAGTTAAGCTCGTATTTTGATTGGCTGAAATGTCCCTCGAAGGTACTTTATGGCATGGTCCTTTCTCAGCGAGAAAATAAATGTTTTTTTTCATTGTATATCCCTTTACAGTTTGATTTCTTTAAATTAGTATCTCGGCATAAAATAACATATTTTTATTAAAGCTGAAACGTTCATTTAATACGATAAATACAAAAAGGCGGTAGAGGGTTATGTTTAGTGATGTATTAGGAATTCTGGCAGATGGGTATACCGTCGCTTCATTGGCTGAAGAGAATCTAAGAGATAATAAAGATTTCGAAAAAATCAAAGGCAAAAATCCAGGAACGGTTAGAAAAATAATTTATTCCGTTTTGGCTCCCGATAAACCTGCTTATTCACCGCTCATCGATGAAACCAATTCAACCATTATTGTCGCCAAAAAAAACATCAGGCGATTGCAGGCTTTAAAAATCAGCCCTGAACAAGAAGCCTGGTTAAATGATATTCTCAATTTATATGAAAAAGCCATTGAAGAAAACAAGGAAGCAGTAGCTGAATTAAAAAGCATATGTCAGGAATTAACAAATTATCAAAATGTGAATGATAGCGCCAATGTTTCGAAAATAGTTGGAGCATTAGGGAATGAATTACAAGAAATAGGTGCAAAAATTCTCATGGAATGCACTTCTCAAATAGCATCACATGCTGTAGCGTTTGTGGCTACCCATGGCGCCTCAAGTATAGCAACCGGTGTTAAATGGGGGTTCAAAGCGGGTCTTTTTATCAAGAAAAAGAGTTTACAAAAAGCAAAAAAACAGCAAGAGAGAAAAGTAAGCATTTATTAGAAGAAACCAGATTTAGTTTTAATAATGCTGATGCTTGGTTGCTGGATTATTTGGCTGATTCTTTGGATCTAACAAACCCAATGAGTTTCGATCTATCGAATTATCTAAAAGCATTAAGCCGTTTAATTCAAGATACTATTTTGCACCTCAATCGGTCAGGCTTGAACTTTAGTCAATTTGAAAAGGAGGCCGGCTTTGTTCTAGATGAGCTAAAAAATACCAGCATGCTGATAGACAATGCAAGAATTTTAGTGGTTACTTTGTTAACGTCAGACCGTTCTGACCTCAAAAATCGTCAGTTGAATATTCAAAAGGAATCTAAAAAATTAAATGAAAAATCTGCAATACTAAGCAAAATATCACAGTCTTCCGATAGCAAATCCACATCAATTGATCTGCGCAAGCAAGGCATATATCAATTGGCAGAGTTACGAAAGGGCAAAGTAACGGACCTCATTCCATTGAAACAACCCATACAAGTTAAAAAAGAAAATGAAAATTTAATTCATCAAGAAACGGTGAATGAAGTGCTCAAGCTTATTGCGGAAAAACAGGAAATCTTAAACAGGGAAGAAAAACTGATTGCTCATCGCCTGGAGCTGCTACCTGAATTCCCTTCTTCTTCTAATCAAGTTTCGCAAGTCATCACGCATGCGCAGCAAGAAAACCAATATCATAGGGATCATAAATTTTCTTTCCTCAACACAAAATCCAAAAATATATTTGATTTGAAAAACGACTTTAACCCTATACCCCCTCGTATTAGCAAGAAAAAAAATAATCACAGCCTTGATAGCGCAAATGAGCGTATCGAAAAAATCAAAGATTTAATGAACGCCGCAAATGCTTCAAAAAAACGGATCGAGTTAGCCATTGAATTGTTTGGAACACCTAGTGGGGATGACGCAAGCCAAACTGAAAAAACCATAGAGATAAATTTTAAAGAATTAGTAATAACCAAAACCAAAATTACACAATTAGCAGCTGAAATTTTTAAAAAAATAAAAAAATATGAAGCATTTATTAAAAAACATCCTGCCAATGACTCTTCCACAGAACCCCAGCTAATCACCACTTATAAAATTATATTAATAAAATAGCCAAGTGATAAATTCGATTAAAAAAGCCAAGGGGACACCCTTTATTATTGTAAGAAAACAATCTCCTCTCAATAAAAATAAAAAAGAAAATATTAATTTAGTTAGAAAATTAATACAATTACGGAAATTAATTTCTTTAATTTCTTATAATCCGGGCCTTAAACACCGTATTCAGTTATTTGAAAAGTTTCAGGAAGGAGTGCCTGCAATATAGGAACGGCGTCAGTTTCATGCTGGCCTCCAATGATAAACGCATCAGTCCATATTATTTAGTTCAATACAAAATATTGCTAAATGCCGCAGCCAATCTCTTTCTGCAGACCACTTCTACAAATATCTTAACTGACAGTGCACAGCGCATACATGCTATCAATCTCCAATTCAATAGCCT
>CAVPCA010000001.1:0-23967 GCA_963702315.1 uncultured Pseudomonadota bacterium | reverse complement strand
GTCGAGTAGTCGACCACCGGGGTTCTTTTCGGCGCCGTCCAGCTCGAGCACCCGGAGCAGTTCGTCCGCGCGCTGCAGCACCACCTCACGGGACATCCTGCGCAGCAGGCCCAGGTAGAGCAGAATCTCGCGGCCGCTCAGCCGGTCGGGCAGGGCCAGGCCGTCCTCCGGCAGCACGCCGATCAGCGCCTTCGCGGCGACCGGGTCGGCCCACACGTCCCGGCCGAAGATCGCCACCGTGCCGCTGTCGGGGCGCAGCAGGCCCACGGCCATCGACAAAGAGGTGGTCTTGCCCTGCGCCGTTCGGGCCGACCAGCCCAAAGACGAGCCCTGGGGGGACAACGAGGTCGATGTGATCGACGGCGACGTCGGCCGAACCGCTTCGGCCAGCCTGGAACTCGAGCGCCGGAACGCTCCCCCCGTTCGTCACCCGACAATCGTCGCAGAAGCCCGCGGATGGCTGTGAGCCGGCGACCAGCGGCAGTAGATAATCCCGCCAACGATCGACGTGATCCGTGCGGGTTTCACCGGTTCGAGGTTCATGAGGAGGTCGTGGCGCACCAGGTCGAATGGCATGGTGAGCACGGCGGGCGGGATGCGCTCCAGGTCGATTTCGCCGCGGTCATGGGCGCGCCCGGTAGATGATCTGGTCGCCCTGGATTCGCTGGTCGCCCAAACAGCTTCTCGCGTGCCTGCGCGGGGTCAGGCCGGTGCTGGTCAGCAGCCCGGAGAACTCGGCGGCCGCGGCGACGCGCCATGAAGGCTGGCCCGGCGCCGCTGCTCATGGAGGTCCAGCAGGGCGACAGGTCGCCGCGCAGGGTGCCGGTGTCCGGGATCTCAACCGGGTGGGCCCGGCCGTAGTGCTCGATCGCGGCGAGCACGAGCTGGTCCTCGTTAGCCCAGCGGCGGTAGAGCACGGCGACGCCCGTTTGAGCCCGCGCGGCGACGGACTCCATCGTCAGCCCGGCGAAACCCACCTCGACGAGCTCGTTCCACGCGGCTTCGAGCAGCGCGGAAAAAGTACTCAAACCGCTTTCTCCTTCCTTAGGCGTGGCTTGTGATGCGACACTTTCCACTTGTCCTTTTAAGGTAATGCCTGGAAAGGCGTCGCCGGTAACAATGGCTGTTTGATTGGGTTTAATCGAATTGACATTAATTTCATTGACATTGATATTCATGGATAAACCGCTTAAATCGCCAATGGACAATATTCTTTGCCCTGCTTTCAATTCGTCTCCCACACTAATCCGGCCACTGCTGGCAGTGTCTTTCTTTTCTTCTGCGGTTGGGAATAGAGCAACACCACTCGCGGATGCGGTGATTTCAGTTAAGTGAAATTTTGCATTCAAAATCGCATTGACTTTGTTGATGTCAGATAAATTGAGGGATTCAATTTGTTCGATGGAGATATTTGCTGCCGGCAATAATTTTTCCATTGTATATTTAGATTGAAAATAGCTCAAAGCATCACTGTTTTGGCGGCTACGCGCCGTGAGAAATTCATCTTTGGAAATCACGCCTGCTTTATATAAAGCTTCAGTGCCTTGAAATGAAATTAAGCCGTTTTCATAGGATTGTTTTTTCTCTAGATAATCACTGACGGCTTTGCGATAGTCTTCGGCAATTTTTGTGGCGTCAACTTTCACTAAAATTTGTCCTTTGGTGATTTGCTGTCCGTAGGTAAACAACACGGTGGTAACTCTGGCGTCCGTGGGACTCAATACGGCATAGGAATAAAGGGGTAACAATGTCCCGCTAAAATGCAGGGGTGTAATCAACGTCTTCTGTTGCGCAACGATAATTTCAGTTTTTTTGGTGCGATAAGTGGCTTTTTTATTGGTGCAACCATATAAGGCTAAAAGGATACTGAAAAAAATAATGGTAGCGAATCTCCATAACATGGTCTAATACCTCAAACTGATATTCCATCGATCTAATGTAGTGCCCAGCAGATTTTCAAAGGTGGTGACATTATTTAAGTAACTGATTTGGCTACTGACAAAATCGATTTCTTGCTGCAATAACTGTCCTTGAATTATATTAACACTCAAAGCAGTCGCTTGCCCATAGCGTTGCTTGATCTGTTCCGCAGCCAAGTTTCGCCTTTGTAAAGCTAGACCCATCTCAGCAATATCCAATTGCTTTCTCTGATTTTTCAAATTGGTGAGATTATTCACCACTTGCCGAATTAACGTCCTTCTACTTTGTTCCAATGCATCCTCGGCCTGCACTAAAGAGACTTTTGCATTGACTAAAGCTGCTTTTTTATCAATGTCTCGTATTGGGATAGATAACTTTAAAGTTGCACTGGGGCCCTGGTTGGTCACGATATTGGTTGGATTGACAAATGGCACTGCACTGCCACCCATTTGAATAGCGTATTGAAAATTAAGGTCCAATGCCCAACGTAAATCATTTTTCGCTGTTTCTACGCTGCGACGGACACCATTAAATTGTAATTTCTGAATAACAAAAGGAGGATTGTTATTCAAAGCAATGGCTATGGCCGTTTCCTCACTGGGAAGGACAATATGTTTATATTCAATATGTGTATCGATATTTAATTTAGATTGTGGGGCAAGTCCGAGTGTATCTAATAAAGATTGGTAATCTTGTTCCGCACTACTTTCTTGTTGCAGGGTGGTCAAACGAATATTGGCTAAAGTAGTTTTTTCTTGCAGCAATTCACTCTGCGCCATTTTACCGGCTTTAATCCGTAATTCGTATTGTTTTTCTGTTTGCTCTTCTCGGCTGAGGGTTTGTTTTTGCACGCGAACGTTGTTTAAATCAGCCACTAATTCCCGGTAATTGGTGATCACTTGGGTGACGATATCCATAATGCTGGTTTTAAAGTTTTGCCGTGCAACTTGTTCATTATCTTGGGCATTTAACCAAGGCACACGGGCTATGGCGCCAAATCCTCTCAAAAGAGGTTGGGTAATATCTATATTTTCTTCTTGATTGCCATGAAAATCTGCAGTGTGATTGATATTAATCTGGGTGCCGATGGGGGTCAGGAGCGAGAGCCCTGGATTTAAACTATAACCCGGTTTTGAACCTTTCATATAAGTTCCACTAGCCGAGAGATCAAAGTGAGGCTGAAAGGCATAATTTGCGGTTTCCAAAGCATACTTATCATTGATCCGTTGAAACCGGGTGCTGTGTACGACAGGATTATTGCGCAGCGCCAATACAATAGCGTCGTCCAACGTCAATAATTTAGGCATTCTTAGCGTAGTCTGTGGAGGCGGTAATGTGTTTAATTCTTTTTCTTGCGCAGAGGTTACGATGGTTTGGGCAAGCATCATGGCCGGAAAAAAAATTAGACAGATAAATATCAAAACCGGTCGGATGATTTTCATAACTGACACATTAAAGCAGTATAGTGGATGACATGCAATCCGCTATTTCCGCTGAGGGCGGAAATAGCTCCTGGTTTATATCCTTCGCATCAGGAAACCTGATGCTTGGAATGAAGGGGAGAATCACGATTCTCCCCCTTGCGATCCCCCATCGTGGTTCACTCTGCAAATGCGTTTAAATCCGAAAGTTGTACACACACTTAAAAGCTAAATACGAAGCGAGCATGGAAAAAGATGCAGCTGACAGGACCCGTTTTCACAAAACCTGCGAGTCAGGCGGGTGTCGCTGAACAAGGCGGAGTAGGTTTAGGTGAGTTGGCAAGTCCGACCAGCGGTAACGGGTCAGCGAGGCAACCAGCGGGCTTGGGTAATTTGCAGTCCGACTGTGTGATAGAGATATGATAAAATATAATGATGAAAATAGTGGTTGATAATTTAATTCCATTGGTCGATGAACTTTTTCGTGATCAGATTTTAATTAAAAAACCTGGGCAATCTATTCGACGGGAAGATTTAGTCGATGCGGATATACTTTGGGTGCGTACGCTGACGCCTGTGACGCCGCAATTGCTACAGGGGACTTCAATCAAATTTGTCGGTTCGGCTACCGCTGGATTTGATCATATCCAAACAAAATGGTTAGAAGAACAGGGGATTGGCTGGGGATACGCGCCAGGGTCAAATGCGGGCGCTGTGGCTGAATATGTGGATTGCTGTATTGCTGCTTTGCAAACTCAAGGCTTGCTAAACGGTAACCATTTAACAGCAGGGATTATTGGGGTGGGGTATGCGGGTAGTGAAGTGGCTAGACATTTATCGGCGCAAGGATTTTCATTATTGTTGAATGACCCGCCTAAACAAGAATGTGACAAAAGTTTTCAATCCGTTCCGCTAGATCAGTTTAAAACAGTTGATTTAGTCTGTGTCCATGCTTCTTTAACAAATACAGGTAAATTCCCGAGTTATCATTTGTTGAATGATGATTTTTTTTTCACAGCTTAAACCCGGCACGGTTTTAATCAATGCTGCAAGAGGTGGCATAATCGATACCCAAGTATTAATGCGCCAAGATCATTTACGTTTGTGTTTGGATGTTTGGGAAAATGAACCCAATATTGATTTGCCGTTACTGGCAAAAGCCTTCATCGCAACTCCACATATTGCGGGTTATAACGTAGAAGCTAAATTTCGAGCGAGTTTAATGCTGTATGAGAAAACTCGAGAATTTTTTGGTTGGAAAAACCGGCGGCCATCTCTACCTGAAACCAAAAAATATCATGGGCCACTCTTGGATTTTTATAATCCGTTAATTCACACGCAAGAAATGCGACAATTGCTCAATGAATCACAGGAAACTGTTGGAAAAGCTTTTTTAAAACTACGGAATAGTTATCCATGGCGTATCGCGATGGGGGTTCACAAGGGAGAGAACCGCGATTCTTCCCCTTGATTCCAAGCATCGGGTTTCCCCCGATGCGCAGGATCAAAACAAAAAAAAGGCTGGATAAAAGTCCAGCCTTTTTTGCTACTGTATAGCTCTAGTCAATAGTTTTAAAAACTATTTTGCAGCCACGAAGGTAGCCGATTTACATATTCCGTCTTTTACATCGATTTTAATTTCCTTAATCGTTTTACCAACTAGATCAGCAGCGTTTGTGCTTTCACAACGATGTTCTGCTACTTTAACTATTGGGCTGCCTTCTCGCAACACAAGAGCTTTACCTTCTACTTTTTCCCGGTTAACGGTAACTTCGGTTGCGTTTATGGGTTTATGGTTTTTGTTGGTTCCTGTAATAATAACTCTAACCCGTTCACCTGTCACTTCAAGGCCTTTTGTTTTTTTCGTTTCAGTTGATACATCGGGTTTGGTACCATTCATGGTTGCTGTTCCATTACTATTGTATGTTTGGGCTAAGGTCAGGGAAGAAGTAGCCAAAGCCAATACTGCGAGTGAGCTAATTAATAACTTTTTCATGATTACCTCCAATAAGTAATGTTATTTGTCTGCGCATTTTTTGCGCAAACGATGCGTAAACTAATTATAGGCTACACCTATTACCTAGCAAGTTGATCTTTTTGTAGGAAAAACACCAATTAAAGTTATTAGTCCCATCCAATCAGGCAGTTAGCTTTTTTCGACTGTGCATCTTGGGTAATAGAAACGGTAATTCCGGTCAGTTTAATATGCTGGTTGCCGGTCAATAGGGGGTATTGGCAGCTAGCGCCGGTCTGCCCTAGTCCTGAGCTTTGATAATTAATACGGTCTGGGTATTTGTATTCTACCGATAAATACTTTACCTGACTGGGCTGCGAAATTCACTGGGCTGTTATTGCCGATGGTGACCGATGCTGAATTAGGTGAATCATTGATGGCGGTGACTGTCATGCTGGCTGCAAAAGCTGCGCCGGCATTCAGAATCAATAACGTGCTGATGATTTTGATGACCTGTTTTTTCATATAACCTCCATGTCCTTCTATAGTTTAATCACTTATTCGTAATTTTAATTTTAGAATAGTTCAGGAGTTCCTGCTAATGGGAATTTCATTTCTTGCGATGGAGGTTCGTAAGGGGGAGAATCGCGATTCTCCCCCTTCATTCCGAAGCATCGGGTTTCCCGATGCGCAGGATATGAACCAGGAAGCAATTTCCGCTCAGCGGGAATTGCTGGAGATTTGAAAAGTCGGGCAACGGACGAAAATCGCTTTTTGGTTATCAGCATAAGTGGGAATTTGCGCCTTGTTAAAGTTGTTCACCACCATTTGGCAGGCGTTCCAGCAATTTGGATTATTTAATGCGCATCGCGCATTACAATAAATTTGCTCATTCAATGCAGGCAATAAAGTGCTGACCCCGGGATTTACATTATACAAAGCCACCGTATAATTGGGCGTGATAATCGCAGTCCCGCGGGTCCCCCCGGGCAAGCTGCTGTCGGGCTGATCTTTATCCACTTCAATATATAAAGCCCCGGAACTGGAGAAATCATAACAAGTCGAAGGGTCGGGGATATAATTCAGCACCATCGTAAAATAAACACCCTGCGAATTATATTGAGCATACGCCTGTGGAATTAAAAAAGAGCTGACAAAATAAATATTTTAATCGTTTTTTGCATACTTTCTCCCAAGCTCTAATTTTAGACCAAAAATTGATCATGCGTCTTATAATGAGAGCTCGTGGAGAAAATCTGCTTTTTTTTTCTAGAAGCCTAGAAGCATAGAATTCGTTTCAACTTGAGGCAGTTCTGGATTTAAGTTCATGAGCTGTTGAAATTTATTTGCACAATTCAAAGCCATAGTTTCCCTATATCCTTCTAATGTTATTCCACTCATATTTTCTATCGTAAGCTTTTGGTAGGTATCGAGTTGAGTTAATAGATGAACTTGAAAGGCAAGTTCTATGGAGAAATTCCGTCGAGTTTCTTCTGCTTCCGCTTTACACTTAAAATGTGTTAAAAAGCGGGTGAATTCTTTTTGCCGACAACACTCGGCAGTAAAACAAAAGTGCCTTGCGTAACGCCTTCTGCGGTTGCTCGCCGAGCATTTGCCAGACCATGTCTCTAGTTTCAGTGTTAGAAAACTGTATAAGAACTCCGTTTGCGCTGAATTCCGCCTCAAGATACAAAGGAGAATTTGATTTATTTTCTGCAGGCCTTGATTTAATTTCTCCATTTAAATTATTCACAAAGCTGGAAAAGTTTGAAGAAACTAGATTACTCGAAGAACTTGAATAGCTAAAAGACGAGCTATTAGAAGAATTTGAAAAGACTAAGCCTTTATCTTCCTTCAATTCGCTTTCTTCTTTCGGTTCTTGTTGTGTATTATAATGTGATATAAGCCTTCTGCTTTCTTCACTCGCTAGTTTTTGATGTTTTTCAATAAGCTTGACCCCGGTAATTCTTTTTAGCTGAGTCACGATTCCCTTGGAAAAGCTAAGATATGAAGTAGTATCCTTGAAAATCTCAGCAGCTTTATTAAAGAATATACCACTTTGCCCTTTATCCGTGTAAAAAAGACCGCCACACCATGAAATCCACAGCCGCGGATCCGCTGAAGTCCACCAATCTGGCTGAGCTGGATCTTGTATGAAACCCATTTCCCGCAATAATCGGTCTCGACGCTCAAGTGACTCGTCTCTTTCTTGCTGATTTTTTTCATTATCGTCACCGCAACTGATTGAGGGCTCTCCGTTTTTAGCTGCATACAAAGTGAGAAAAAAGGTGGTGTCATTGTTACTAAACTTGGCCGGTTGCACTAGGTTTTGGTTAGACGGCTTAACGAGTTTGTTTATCGGCTTGTTTGCGTAGTACTCTGAAAATTTCCATTCGCGGCCTATTTTCCCCAACAATGCGTCGCGCGCTTCTTTGTTTTTGAAAGTAAAACCCAATTGACCATCTTTAGTGACGTACATAAGGAAATCGGCTTCTCCAAAAGCCTCTTCTTTTGACTCTGAGTCAAATTTATAATCTTTATAGTCTGCATAAAGCAGGGACATCAGATCCTGCATAGCCCGTACAATTGAAATTGTTCCCCCACCTTCTATCTGCACCACAGATTCAACCTTTTTTTGAATCAAAATTTTGATAAGGGTTTCAAAATCTTGTCTTATTGCTTTATAAAATTCCATTTCGTTATCTTTACCTGGACCATTCGAAAAGACACGGACAGGCTTCTCTTCAAAAAAGGTTGCCTCAAAGTAATAAGTGCCGCCGGAGTCTTCAAACTCTATGTATTTAGCCTGCAAAGCAGCTCGAATGTCAGCAAGCAATTTCAAATGTTTACTGTGAACATAAGTTTTAGAAGTTTCCCCCTGCATAAAACCACTAAGGGTGATTGCTGAAATCAAAGCACAAGCTTTCTTATGGTCCTCGAGATTTGTTAATCGCATCTTACTTCTCCTTTTTTTGTTAGCAATAAAGAAAATCTTTTTCCTTTACTAAATTAACCGAAATAAAACATCAAAGCAAGATGACTGCCTATTGTCAAACGCTCCAATCCTTTCACAGCGCCTTCTTCCTCTTTATCTGTGCCCCAGGTATTGAGCCAATCACGGACTTCTTTAGCGTTAATTGATGAAATGGGTAGCTTAAGTACTCTATAATTTTAAATATTCGGAAATTATCCGTTGTGGGCCATAGTCTATAGATGTGCATTCATTTATATCCGAAGAAGCCTTTAATAAGAATTGAGAATCTACTAAATTTGGAAAAGCATTTGCTTCATCCCAGAAAGGTTTAAAAAATTTTTTAAGGATATCTGCGGTACTGCTACTAGGATTTTTAACTCCATACCTGAGTACATCTTCGAATGTGTTAATTTTTTCTTCAAGAAGCATAAACATTTCTTTTTTGCCGGTGATACGAGAAATAAGGCCATAAGAAATAAAAGAAGCATTCTCTCTGACATGATTATATATTTTTTTAAATACTGGAAAACAAGGATAAGGATCATAGGAAGTAAAAATTGTTTGTTCCTCCTGTAATTCAACAATATGTGGAATAACATTTTTATTTAATACTTTTACCATTTTATCAAAAATTCTTTTTCCTTCTAAATTATTTGGATTGACTGATTTCTTTAAAAAAAATTCAATAAACGCTACGGCTGATTGGGGGCCATCTGCTTGATTAGAGAATTGGTTTTGTGTTAAAAAATGTGAATAACCTTTTGACAAAGCCGTCAGCGCTGTTAAAACATTTATAAATACGAGCCCATTTATATTTTTATACCAAAATACCTGTTTTACCTTATTTGTTAACCCCCTTTCAAATACAGAATCTGCTAATCGGATGACTTCATATTTTATTTCATTAGCAAGTACGGCCATTGATGCTTGTGCTTCTTTTTTTATAGTTTTCATTGTTATACCCAATATCTAAAGTGATTCTCTACGAGCACACAATGGTACTTTATTTGACCAATTTTGTCAAGATACTGAAGAGAATAAAGATACAAGGCAAAAAAAACCCCGCAAGAAGCGGGGTTTTTAAAGACAATAGAGAGAAAGGCAAGGCTTACATCATGCCGCCCATGCCTCCCATTCCGCCCATACCTCCCATGCCGCCGCCTTCGCCGCCATGATTGTGCTCTTCTTTTGGAGCATCGGTAATCATGCATTCGGTGGTGATCATGAGGCCCGCAATGGACACCGCGTTTTGCAATGCCGTACGGGTTACTTTGGTTGGGTCGATAATGCCCATTTCCAGCATGTCGCCAAATTCACCTGTTGCTGCGTTATAGCCATAGTTAACATTTTTGTTGCCTTCTACTTGGGCTAAAATAACCGCAGATTCGTCGCCAGCATTGGCCACAATTTGACGAAATGGCGCGGTAATTGCGCGACGTAAAATATCTACGCCGATTTGTTGATCGCGGTTAGACACTTGCAACTTAGTCAGGGCAGGTATGGTGCGAACTAATGCCACACCACCGCCAGGCACAATGCCTTCTTCAACAGCGGCGCGGGTTGCGTGTAAGGCGTCTTCAACGCGCGCTTTTTTCTCTTTCATTTCAAGTTCAGTTGCGGCGCCAACTTTGATTACGGCAACTCCGCCAGCCAATTTGGCTAAACGTTCTTGGAGTTTTTCTTTGTCGTAATCTGAAGTGCTGGCTTCGATTTCTTGACGAATTTGCGTAATACGGCCTTTAATATCTTTTTCTTTGCCGCCGCCATCAATAATCGTGGTGTTTTCTTTGGTGACGATGACGCGTTTTGCAAAACCTAAGTCTTCTAATTTAGATTGTTCAAGCGATAAACCCAATTCTTCGGTAATCACTTTAGCGCCAGTCAAAATTGCAATATCTTGCAACATAGCTTTACGACGATCACCAAATCCGGGCGCTTTAACAGCCACGACTTTGACAATACCACGAATCATGTTAACCACCAAAGTGGCTAAAGCTTCACCTTCGACATCTTCAGCAATAATCAATAAAGGTTTACCCGATTTCGCAACAGATTCCAAAACTGGCAACATTTCGCGGATATTAGAGATTTTTTTGTCTACCAACAAAATAAATGGCGCTTCTAATTCAGCAGACATTTTTTCTTGGTTGTTGATAAAGTAAGGTGATAAGTAGCCGCGATCAAATTGCATACCTTCGACTACTTCATAATTCGCTGACAAAGCCTGAACCGTCTTCAACGGTGATAACACCTTCTTTACCCACTTTAGACATGGCTTCGGCAATCATTCTACCAATAGTTTCATCGGAGTTAGCAGAAATGGTGCCCACTTGTGCAATAGCTCTATCATCCGTGCAAGGTTTAGAAATTTTCTTCAATTCATTGATGATCGCTTCCATGCTTTATCCATACCACGTTTGATATCCATTGGATTCATACCAGAAGCCACTGCGCGGATGCCTTCGCCCAACAATGCTTGGGCCAATACAGTCGCCGTGGTAGTGCCGTCGCCGGCGAGATCAGAAGTTTTGGACGCCACTTCTTTAACCATTTGCGCGCCCATATCTTCAAATTGATCAATCAATTCAATTTCTTTCGCTACACTCACACCATCTTTAGTAATGGTTGGTGGGCCAAATTTTCTGCCGATAACCACATTACGACCCTTGGGGCCTAAAGTGACTTTTACGGCGTCAGCTAAAATATCAACCCCTCTTTTCAAGGAGCGTTTGGTGCTATCACCATGTTGAATAAGTTTTGCAGCCATTAGATTTTTCCTCTTTGATAAATAATTATGAATTAACTCACTATGCCAATAATGTCGTCGATACGGACAACCATATAAGTTTCTCCGCCCAGTTTTAATTCATTGCCGGAGTATTTCCCATAAACAACCTTGTCGCCTACTTTGACAGGCATTTCGATACGCGTGCCGTCTGGTTTTGTAAGGCCAGGGCCGGCGGCGCAAACTACGCCTTCATTTAATTTTTCCTTTGCTGTGTTGGGGATAACAATACCACCTGAGGTTGTTTCGCCACTTTCAGAAGGTTTCACTAGGACACGATCACCTAGCGGCTTGATGTTTAAAGCTGTCATTGGTTTGTTTTGCACCATAATCTTATTTCTCCAATTCGTAAAGTATAAATTTTTTGACCAATATCAAATTTCGATACCGGTTCCTATAGTGGGACATATAGGGGCGGGTTTTAAAAATTCAAGGGTTGGTGGAATATTTTAACTGTGAAGGGTAATATTAGCCAGGTTCATCAGAGGTAGATCAGTATGTTGGATTCTTTTCGATCAAAAAGTACATTATTGGTTCAGGGTCAAACCTATACTTATTTCAGTTTAAAAGAAGCGGCTAAAAAATTGGGCAATATAGATCGCTTGCCGTTTTCATTAAAAATCTTCTTAGAAAATTTATTGCGATACGAAGACGGTAATAAAGTGACCAGTCGCGATATTGAAGCCTTGGCAGCATGGCTTAAAGAAAAACGTTCCGACCACGAAATTCCTTTCATCCGACCCGAGTGTTAATGCAGGATTTTACTGGGGTCCCTGCCGTTGTAGATTTGGCCGCTATGCGTGCTGCTATGGCAAAAGATCGGGCGGTGATCCGCGTAAAATTAATCCGTCTATGCCCGGTGGATTTGGTGATTGATCATTCTGTGCAAGTGGATCGATATTTGGCAATGCCAAAGCATTTAAAGACAATGTCGAACTTGAAATTGAACGCAATCACGAGCGTTATCAATTTTTAAAATGGGGACAAAAAGCGTTTAGTAATTTTCGTGGTCCCGCCTGGAACGGGGATTTGTCATCAAGTTAATTTAGAATATTTAGGCAAGGGGATTTGGATCCAGCGAGCAAGGCAATCAATGGTGTGCTTATCCCGATACCTTGGTGGGCACAGACAGCCACACCACTATGATTAATGGCTTGGGTGTTTTGGGTTGGGGTGTGGGCGGCATAGAAGCAGAAGCCGCTATGCTGGGCCAACCGATTTCGATGTTGATTCCTGAGGTGATTGGTTTTCGCTTGGAAGGCAAATTGCGTGAAGGCATCACCGCCACCGATTTGGTGTTGACCATCACAGAAATGTTGCGCAAAAAAGGCGTGGTTGGAAAATTTGTCGAATTTTTTGGCCCAGGGTTGCATGAACTTTCAGTAGCGGACCGCGCCACGATTGGCAATATGTCCCCTGAATATGGCGCAACTTGTGGTTTATTCCCGATTGATGAAGAAACCATCAAATATTTGGAATTAACTAATCGCGACCCGGCAACCATTGCCTTAGTAAAGGCTTACTGCCAAACGCAAGGCTTATGGCACGACGACTAAAACCGAGGAACCTATTTATAGTGATATCGTCCATTTGAATTTAAATACCGTGGAATCCAGTTTAGCCGGCCCGAAGCGTCCGCAAGATCGCGTGAGTATTGTCGATTATCGCGCGGCTACCGAACAAGCCATTCAACAAGCGGGAAAACAGCAGCAAGTCGATCAACGTTTTCCAATACGCTAAAGGATATGACATGGGGCATGGTGATGTGGTGATTGCGGCGATCACCAGTTGCACCAACACTTCCAATCCCAGTGTGATGTTGGGCGCCGGGTTAGTCGCCAAAAAAGCGATTGAAAAAGGCATAAGCATTAAACCTTGGGTAAAGGCGTCATTAGCACCTGGATCTAAAGTCGTCACAGATTATTTAACGCGAACAGGGTTAACCAGTTATTTAAATATGTTGGGATTTTATTTGGTGGGTTATGGTTGCACCACCTGCATTGGTAATTCCGGCCCTTTGCTGGAGGCCGTTACCAAAACGATTCAAGAAAATGATTTATTAGTAGGCGCGGTTTTATCAGGTAATCGCAATTTCGAAGGCAGAATTCATCCATTGACCAAAGCCAATTGGTTAGCGTCTCCGCCATTAGTGGTGATTTATGCTTTGGCAGGCACCACGCGTATCAATTTACAGCAATGAACCTTTGGGAAAAGATGCAGCAAGGTAATCCGGTTTATTTAAAAGATTTGTGGCCAAGTAAACAAGAAATTGAAAAAGCCATGCAAGATGTGTCACAAAATATGTTTTCCAAAGAATATTCTGAAGTTTTTGCCGGCGATGAACAGTGGAAAGCGATTCCGATGGTAGAAAGCACCACGTATGCTTGGCAAAAAGATTCCACTTACGTTCAAGATCCGCCGTATTTTGTTGATATGTCTCCCGAGCCGAAACCCGTAACGGATATTCGCGAAGCCAGAATATTGGCGTTATTGGGTGACAGTGTCACTACAGACCATATTTCTCCAGCCGGTTCGATTAAAGTCGATAGCCCTGCCGGAAAATATTTACAAGAAAAAGGCGTAAAACCCAAAGATTTTAATTCTTACGGCGCAAGGCGCGGTAATCATGAAGTGATGATGCGCGGCACTTTTGCCAACATCAGGATCCGTAATGAAATGACGCCTGGAATTGAAGGCGGCGTTACCGCTTATTATCCAGACAACAAAGTGTTATCGATTTTTGATGCAGCCATGAAATACAAAGACGATGGCGTTCCGCTGGTGATTGTTGCTGGCCGTGAATACGGCACAGGTTCTTCGCGCGATTGGGCTGCCAAAGGGCCTTTATTGTTAGGCGTGAAAGCTGTTATTGCCGAAAGTTTTGAGCGCATCCATCGCTCGAATTTAATTGGCATGGGTATATTACCATTAGAATTTAAAGAAGGTGTCACTCGTAAAACATTGGGCCTGCAAGGTAAAGAAAAAATAAACTTAGAAGGTTTTGTGAAAAATTTGCGTCCTCAAACAGACTGCACCATGAAAATTACACGCGAAAATGGCGAAACAGAATCAGTGCCTCTGCGTATTCGCATTGATACGCAAAACGAAGCCACTTATTTTCAGCAAGGTGGCATTTTGCACTACATGTTACGGCAAATGTTGAAAAAAAGTGTTTAGAGGATAAATTATGGCTGTAGTTTTGGTTCTTTACCATTATCCTTTCTCCATTCATTCTCATAAAGTCCGTTTCTGTTTAGAGGAAATGAACTTGTTTTGGGAAAGTCATATTGTTGATTTAAAAAAGCAGGAAAATATATCTGCCGAATTTTTGAAAATTAATCCCAACGGTATGTTGCCCGCTTTAGTGCATCAAGATAAAGTGATTTATGAAAGCAATGTGATTTTAGAATACCTGAATGAAGTTTTTTATGAAAACAAACTGATGCCGCAAAAAAGCTATTACCGGGCGCTGATTAGGCAACATTTTGCGGAAGAACAATCGTTAATTCCTTCTTTGCGGTTGTTAACATTCAATTGGTTCCTCGAAACCAACCGCCCTCCGCAAGAAATGTTGGAAAGTTTAGCGCTGATCCATGAAAAACATCCTTTGCCCGCACAAACTGCGTTTTATAAAAGTTTAGCCAAAGGGATAAACGCTGAAGAGCTTGAATTAGCGAAAAAAGTGATTTTGGCGCGTCTAACACAACTGGACCAATTTTTAGAGAAATCGCAGACGCAATATTTTATTGATGACGAATTCACTTTAGGCGATATGGTTTGGGCGCCGCTGATCCATCGCTTGGAATTGCTGAATATCGATTTAAGTCAATTTAAAAATCTAATGCGCTGGTGGGAAAAAGTAAAAAAACGAACTGCTTTTATCAAAGCTTCGATGTAACTTTTTTAAAGGCACGAGGTTTTTTAAAAATATTAGTGGTGTAGATTTTCGAAAAATAAACTCACTTCGCCTTGTTCAGCGACCTCCGCCTAATCGCTGGAAAACTTTGGGGTCCTGTCAGCTGCGATTTTTTCGTGCTCGCTGCGCTAAATAGCGGGCACATTACTTCGTAAGCGCCATCGCACGCCGGTGAACTTCAATCACGATGAGCTCAGCCTGCATTGGCTCCGCTGTGCGCGAAAAAATCTCCGCTGCCACCCCTGGAAAGTCCGCAGGCGGATGCGCTAACAAGGCTATGCAGGACGTTTAGTTTCCACCAGGATCATCGAATATTGCTTCACGAAGGATTATTTTGGAAGTTTTGTGTGCACTTGAAAAGTAACTGACGAATATTATCTTTTATGACTCGACGAAACAAAGGTATATCTCAATCCAATGTGCTGGGTAAAATAAATAAAACATTTGATTTGCACAAAAAGTTCTGATAATGCAACACACCAAGACAGCGCCTTATCTGGCGTTGTCCTTTAGGGGGTCTCCATCTGTCGCCTTGCAAGGGTTTAAAGATGGAGACTTTATGTAGCGTCCCGACGCAGCACCGCAAGCACTGCGACGAGACTAACCAAACCAACTTAATAAGGAGTTGATATGGCTAAAACCATTGTATCCGATAATTCGGAAGTCGTCTTGTCCTCACACCGAGGCTTAAATTCCTCAGAAATCCTTGAAGATTGTCTGGAAAAAGCCAGAGCCATGTTGCAGATTGTGACCACGGATTTTGACTTAACGTCATTACCATCACACTCTCAACATCAGTATCTGTCTTTGCTGGATGATTTAGTCGATCTAGCCCATCGGCAATTGATGCGATTTCAGAATTTAAACGCAGTATAAAGGAGGAGACGAATCGGGATTGTTTGCTTAAACAAATAATCCCGATATTTTTGGTGTTGTACTTTCTACTGAGCAAACTCCCGATCAACGAAAGTTATTTTAAAATTTTCACAGAGTGAGCTTCTCTGTGGAATTGAACTAGGTATATTTTACCAGAGCATTTGATAAAATATGTTTTTAAAAGTTCCGAGTCAATAACGGTTTGAATGATACTAAAACGCACAGCATTTTTGCTGTCTTGAATTAACCATTAGGAGTGAATTACATGAAAAGTAAAGTTGAGCAATTTCAAAAAAATTTAAAAGAACTAGAAATCTTAGCTAAAGAAATTCGAGAAGAATTACTTCAAAACGATGAGTTGGTAACATCTGAAATTTATTCTATAAAAGCGCTTCTTTCTAATTTAAATAAAGAAATTAAAGATTTCTCGTATCATCGATTATGTCAAAAATAATTGGTATTTTTTCCCATTCGGGCGGAGCACTGGAAAATAAATCAGAAGATTCAATCTGAGCAGGGGTAGTATTCGTATAGTATACTAAATCTGAAGGAGGAGATAATACAATGAAAATTTATCAATTGATTTCGATAGGCATTTTTTCTGTTTTGAGCATGGATGAGGCTTATGCAGGTTGTTATGCATTAGGCCATCTAAAATTTAGAAATCAAACAACTCATCGGGTTGATGTGCACGTTGATCAAAGTTGTACCTGTGGGAATACTACGGGTAGCTTTGCGGTTGCGGCGGGGGGCTCCCCCTTCTATGCAACATTTGAGGCATCAAACAGCGGGAAGGGTTGTGGCGTTAAATCGACAGATATCTGGTATCACGTTAGGATCGGGAGCTCTGAGTACGCGGAAATCCACGTTAGAAAACCTGTTGCCAAAACTGTAACGGTAAAGAATACTCCGAAATTGACTACTCCCTATAAAGTGATCGAAGATCCTGACGATAAGCCGCGTGAATCCAATAACAATATAAGAGGAACGTATATTGTACAGTAATCGTTTTATTTTTGCGAAGGCCCTAACCAAGTAGGAATTAAATTTTCCATCCGAGCGGAAGCGCGGCGGTGTTGTTGCCAATTTTCATCGTATTGAGACAGCAGACGCCAAAAGCGTGCAGAATGATTAAGATGAACGGTGTGACAAAGTTCGTGTAATAAAATGTGCCGGGCTAATTCAGCTTCCAAAAAAATCAGGCGAAAATTAAGATGAATATGACCCTTGGCGGAACAACTGCCCCAGCGGGTTTTTTGATCGCGGATACCATGTTTTTTATAAATAAAACCATATTCGCGGCTTAAACGTTGTAAATGTTCACCTAAAATAATAAATGCTTTTTTTTGCAGCCATTGTTTAATCAGCGCTTGACACAATTTGATTTCCCGAATGTCGCCATAAATCACTAATTCATTGCCTGGCCGCTGGAGCAAGGTAGGTGATTGGGCGGCGGAAGTATAATGGACTTTCCATTGTTCTTGATATGCCCGCAAATTTAATTCATCAGGTAAAATCAAAAAATCAGATGCCGGTTGACGTTCTTTTAATAAATTGACATTTTTTTCAATCCAAGTTTTTTTGGCTTGTATAAAAGTGAATACCTCGCGTACTTGATGGCGGCGCGGTAAAACGATTTCCAACCCTTTTTGTAGAGAGACTTTTAAAATCATCCGCCGCGCTTTACCACTAACGCGAACCGAGTAGGGCGGTAGCCAAGCTAGATTATCTAATTGTTCAGTTATCATTTTCTAAGTGCGATTTTTGGTGTAAGAATCTACTTGTTGTTGTGCGACTTTTCTAAAATTTAATGGATCGGGAATATAAAAAAATGGGTCTTCGGTGCCGCCCGTGCCAACCATGCGTATTGTGCCGTAACCAAAAATTCTGCCAGGAATACTTTGCGTGACATTAATCGCTTCTACTTTATCTAAAAAGAGCTCCAAAGTGTTTCTTCTAATCCAACCCGTTTTAATCAAAATCCGTTTATTCGTCACACCATATTCGGAGGTCTCATAACTGATCCACGCATCAATGCCGGTAAAAAGAGCGACGGCTAAACAAATTAACGTCAATAAAACGCGCATGGAAAAGGGCAGAAAAGGTATATGTGCGGAAAACCGAGCGGGACCACCCTGTATTGCAAAAAACAAAGCCAATACCACCATGATCGTGGGTAAAGCAAAAATAATTTTATGCATTTTGGAAAAAAAAATTAATTTTTCATTGGAAAGTAAATTATTTTTAATAAAGTTCATATTCTCTTCTCGCGATGGGAGATCGCAAATAAAAAATTTACAGGGTTTCGTATAATTTTAAATCGGGTGATACCATCGAAATGCGTTTAAAGTCTTCATCATTATGAAGAAGAATCAAATTGTTTTCTATGGTAATTTGCGCAATTAAACAATCTATAGTGCTTCGAATAGTTATTCCCTTTCGTCGGCAATCAAAATACAACTTTGCAGCATTCTGGTAACTTTGTACATCGTCGTGAAGATGATAAAATCTTTGTGTGCCTAAGTACTCTGATAAATAATCAAAATCAGATTTTGATGCTGCACCCTGCAACAATTCTTGATAAATGATACCAGTAATGCCAAATGGAGCTTCTTCATCTAATAATGTGACAAGATATTGCACTGATGAATTATTTTTTTCTCGAAAGTAATCAATCCAAACTGAAGTATCCACTAAAAACATTATTCTCTGTCTTTTCTCAGTAATTTATGATTATAATCATCGCGCAATTTAATTTTTCCGCGGAGATGACGTATATCTCGACGCTTATGATTGGTGACAAATTCCTGCAGCGCTAAATGAATGAGTTCTCGCTTTGTATTTACTTGAGCGTATCGAAACGCCTCCTCAATCAATTTATTATCGATCACTACATTGGTACGCATATACACCTCTTAATGTGTAGTATAGTACACCTTCTCTATAAAAATCAACTGTACGCTTCATGCTTTTATCTCATCGACACTGCCCCGGAATCCTTTTGGAAGCAATTGTCCACGTTGACCGCGTTGACCGGTAAAATTTTCCAAATCTTTTGTACTCACTTTGAGTTCACGTTTTCCGGAAACTAAGATGATGGGCTGAGCTTTAGGGAATACCGCTAAAACGGTGACAAATTCTTCACGTTTACTCGCGCGTTGACTGGGGATTTGAATAATCTTATTGCCTTTGCCGCGAGCTAATTCAGGCAGGTCGGCGACCGGAAAAACTAAAAATCGGCCTTCGTTAGTGATCACGCCAAGCAAATCATTGTTGCGATCGTTAATTTTGACTGGTTTTACAACTTTTGCTTCACTCTGTAATTTCAACACGGCTTTGCCGGTGCGGGTTTTAGAAATTAAATCTTCCAATTTAACGATAAAACCATAACCAAAATCCGAAGCCAATACAAACTCAGCGGCAGATTCATCTAAAACAGCAGCCACAAAAGTAGCGCCTGGCGAGGGCTGCAAAAACTTAGTCAGCGGTTCTCCTTGGCCACGCGCCGAAGGTAAAGTGTGCGCCGGGATAGAATAACTTTTACCCATGTTATCGATTAACACGGCTTGCATATTGTTTTTTCCAGCGGCTTGCATCAAAAACGTATCGCCCGATCGATAACTTAAATTTTCTCCACTGATGTCATGGCCTTTCGCCGCGCGGGATCCAGCCTTGCTGGGATAGCACCACGGTTATAGGCTCTGCGGTAATAATTTCTTCTTCGCGCAGTGCTTGTGCAGGAACGCGGCTGACGATGGGAGAACGCCTCTCATCACCATACAATTCTTTATCCGCTTGAATTTCTTTTTTAACTAAATTTTTTAATTTGGTGTCGGATTGCAGAATTTTTTGTAATTCCTCTTGTTCTTTGGCCAAATCATTTTGTTCGACCTTAATTTTCATTTCTTCTAATTTAGCTAAATGGCGGAGTTTGGTTTCCAAAATGGCGTCCGCTTAATTTCTGACAAAGAAAAACGTTCCATCAACACAGGTTTGGGATGGTCTTCTTTGCGAATAATGGCGATCACTTCATCCAAATTTAAATAGGTGATCAACAGCCCTTCTAAAATATGTAAACGCGCGGAAACTTGATCAAGCCGGAACGTTAAGCGCCGATGCACAGTTTGTAAGCGAAACTTTAACCATTCATGTAGTAAATTCAATAAATCTTTTACCTTGGGCCGGCCGTCTAAGCCGATCATGTTGAGATTAACGCGGTAATTGCGTTCAAGATCGGTGGTGGCGAATAGGTGGCCCATCACGGCATCAACATCAATCCGGTTGGAGCGTGGGGTGATCACCAAACGCGTGGGAAATTCATGATCGGATTCATCGCGAAGATCGCTGATATTCGGTAGTTTCTTGGCCAGCATCTGCGCTGCGATTTGTTCTAATATTTTTGCGCCTGAAACTTGATAAGGCAACGCGTAAATCACAATATCACCTTCTTCAATCGTATAAACCGCGCGCATGCGAATACTGCCCTGTCCACTGGCGTAGATGGCGTGAATTTCTTCAATGGGAGTGATAATTTCAGCGGCGGTAGGATAATCCGGCCCTTTTATATAATTCATTATTTCGGTTAAAGACGTTTTCGGGTAATCGAGCAATTGGATGCAAGCATCAGCGACTTCCCGCAAATTGTGAGGAGGAATATCGGTCGCCATACCTACCGCGATGCCCATGGTGCCATTGAGTAATACATTGGGCAACCGGTCCGGCAACACCGCAGGTTCCATTAAGGTGCCGTCGAAATTGGGTTTCCAATTCACAGTGCCTTGTTCTAATTCGCTCAGCAAGGTTTGCGCATAAGGCGTCATGCGCGCTTCGGTGTAACGCATTGCGGCGAAGGATTTGGGATCGTCGGGTGATCCCCAGTTGCCTTGACCATCGACCAATGGATAACGGTAGTTAAAATCTTGCGCCATCAACACCATCGCTTCGTAGCAGGCGCTGTCACCGTGTGGATGATATTTACCTAAAACATCACCAATGGTGCGGGTAGATTTTTTATATTTAGCCCCTGCCCGCAAGCCCAATTCTGACATGGCGTAAATAATTCTGCGCTGCACCGGCTTTAAGCCATCGCCGATATGCGGTAAGGCCCTATCCAAAATAACATACATGGAATAATTCAAATAAGCCTTTTCCGCAAACTCGGTAAGCGGCTGTTGTTCCGAAGGCGCTAGGTCGTTATTGATCATATAAATTCTTAATTAAAGTATTTAGAGATAAAACATACCTTACGCGATGGGGGATCACAAGGGGGGTGAGCAGGAAACAGAAAATTGTCCAGTGGACAATTTTCCCTGCGAACGCCCGGCCAGCGGATGGCCGGGCTGGGTACGGCTCCAAGGAGGGTTGCATGCACAAATATACTGCAAGCAATCATCCATGACGCTGCAACCAGCCCGCACATCCTGTGCGGGCGCTCGCCGGGAAAACAGTTGCACTGTTTTCTCTTTCCGGCTCGCCCCGATGCGCTGGATTTAGATTGAGAGCAATTCCGCTGGCTACAGTGGAATTGCTATGCTAGCTTAAGAGCATGAACAAGCGATATTATTCAATGATGGACCAAGCGTTGATCCAATTACAACGCGGTTTAACCACGCTGTGTGCAGAGGTAAGCCCAATGCGGGCTAACCCAGCTGCCGGTGTGCGTGAATCTATTTTGACGCCGGCTGAACAACGCTGCAGTGCTTCATTAATGCGTGTCAATCATGCTGGGGAAGTGTGCGCGCAAGCTTTATATTATGGCCAGATGTGCACAACCGCCTCACCCATGGTTAGGGAAATGCTAAAGGATGCGGCACAGGAAGAAACCGACCATTTGGCTTGGACCCAGCAACGTATCACGGAATTACATTCACACACCAGCTACTTAAATTGTTTTTGGTATCTTAATTCTTTTATTCTAGGAATGGTGTTTGGCTTAACCAAGGATTCGGTTAGCTTAGGTTTTGTGGAAGAAACTGAGCGGCAGGTTTCGCAGCATCTCTGCCGGCATTTATCCAAAATACCCGCAGCAGACGTTAAAAGCCGTGCTATCGTCGCCGCCATGCAAGCTGACGAAGAGCGTCACGGCGGTTCCGCATTACGCGCTGGAGCTAAGCATTTACCATGGCCGATTAAAAAAGCAATGAGCGCCATGTCAAAAGTAATGACAACAATGTCAGCCTATATGTGAGGTGTCACCGCTATTTCCCGAAACGGAATGCTTTTATCTCAGGTAAATTTTCTTCTATTTGTGGAAGAAGTGCAGCCATAACAATTTTGAGCCCGTATTTTTCATATTCAAATAATCCAAAGTTTGGTTATCTAAAAAAGATAATAGGCAAACCTTCTTAATTCCATAGCAGTTAATAGTAAGCTATCCGATGCACACATTTTTGATTGATTAAATTGACCTGGCGAAGAGTTTCTCTATAATTTTGAATTTTTAAAGGAATTATGGAGAAATTTTAATGACATTGACGCTATTACGCTCAGGAGAAGAAGTCGGCGGATTTCAAATAGGTCGTTTTGGGGATATGAGATTGGCTAAAACAGGAGCCTTACTATTTAAAAGATTATTTGAAAAGCTGACTGTTTGCATTAAATCCCTCGGAGGAGACCGCGCAACGGAAGTGGCTTTTAGCCGATTTTTAGGAAATGAATAAGGGTCTAAAATTGGAAGGAATTATACATTCAAAAAGAAAAGAAATTTGCTAAAGCTAATTTTGAAGCGGGAATTCAAATAGCGATAAAAAATGAATTACACGCTATCTTTAGTGAATTTGCCGCCACCATTGGCCTTATTTCATCTTTAGAACTTAACAAAACAAACCCGAGATCTGTTTCTCAATTTTATTTCGATTTGCTTTCTCTGTTTGAGAGATTAAATAATTTAGATCAAAATAATCAATTTAAGACTGAAAATTCTCTGAATTCCATCTTTTAAAGCCTAAAAATTTCGATCAATCTACATTTTTAATTAAATTTTAGGAGATGTAGCGATGCAGACTAATTTGGAGCGCCATGCCTATTGGCAAAAAATAATTGAAGATCAAATTCAGAGTGGTCTATCCCGGCGTGAATTTTGTGAACGCCATCAGCTCATATTATGAACTGGGCCTTTTGAAATAGTAGATGTTGCTGTTATTTGAGATGTTAAAGAAAACCAGGAATAAATCCCATTATAAAAATCACCCAAACGCCGATTAGGATGTGAGACCAAATGACGCTCACTAAAGATTGCTGGCGATAATATAACCATCCCCAAAAAAATCCTGGCACTAATGCTAAGAAAGGAGTGTAAGGAGAAGCGTGAAGATGAACGATGGCAAATAATAGATTAGATATAAGAATAGATTGCCATTTCCTAACTCTTTCGCTGCCAGATAAGAATCTATAAAACATACCTTGCAAAGTACCGCGGGCAACAAATTCTTGGAATGGCACAAATAAAATATAAAAAACTAGAGCGGTGAAGTAAACGCGCAGAGTAAAAACTGCAGGCTCCCAGAGCATAGCGGTTGGATCAAATAATTTCAGCGAAAGATTCGCTAAAAACGAGTTTATCGCAATCCATTTAATGAGTGAATAGCCGGCAATAAATAACAAAGAAAACCCAGTAGACTCTATTAGATTTTTTTTACAATTCTTTAACGTTATTCCAAACATTTCTAAAGGAAATTTAAATTTTTTAATCAGGGCTACAATGACCGTTACCATGATGATTAAGATAATAACGGAAAGAACGGTTGTCGTAGGAAAAAATTTATTTAAATGCTCAATAAACACCAAACTTAAAATATAAAGATCAGTTATATAGATGGCGCCAACTAGAAAAGTACCCAATAATAAGCGTTTTCTAATTTCCATGAGTCGATGATGGACCATTTCAGCGGCCAAGGTTTTTAACTCACGTAGCTGTATCGATAATAGTTTCCCAGCACTAATCGTTAATTTATTATAAAGTAATTCATTTTTTTTAATTTCGTTAATATCAAAGACTAATAATTGACTAGGTTGGGTGGTGGATAAGGTATAACCCCTGGGTTCATCTTCAAACAGGGCTGTTTCGCCGACAATTTCTCCATTGTGTCTGGTAGCCAGTACATGAACTTGATTGTTTTGGGT